>NZ_CP129235.1:2400000-2715900 GCF_030413635.1 Planococcus shenhongbingii
TTCGTTTATAAGCTTTTTTCAATCGTTCCACAATCGCTTTTTTCACAATCGACTGGCAATCCGGCACGCTGTAAAGCTTCGATTTAACCGATTTTCCTTGGACCGGAAAATTCGCATCGACCGGAAGGAATTTTTCCCACTCAATTTCTTTTGTGCGTTCGAATAATTCATCAAACGAATAAGCATTAAATTCACCGGCAATGATTTTTACGCGGTCTGCAGTGCGCAGCCATAGATTCGCTTTTGCGATATCCCGTTCGTCTCCTTCAAAAAAGACCTTGCCGTTCTCTGTTTGTGTCTGGTATCCCAATTCTTTTACTTCGTCCGCTACAATCGATTCAAGACCCATTGCAGCAGTTGCTAACAGTTTAAACTTACTCATAACTACTTCCTTTCCTGTTGCAGGTTATTTCTAATTTTTGTATATATAATTATCATTTAAGAATTTATCTTTATTATACCGCTTCGGCCGCTTTGGGTAGGACTCCCGCCATGAGCCGAGAAGAACACTCATCTCATCGCTTCGCCCTTGGACGCGCCTACGCTAGAGAGGTTTTCTAGAAAAGAGATCATCACTTAGATTGCTTTCTAATGATTGCTTACTTAGATATGGAGCCAAACAGCGGAGACGCCTGCGGGATAGCGAGACCCCGCAAGGCGCGAAGCGACTGAGGAGGCTTGGCGCTCGCCCGCAGCTCTAAAACATATGCTCCTGCGCAAGCTCGTCGCAAAGCTATCGGCCGAAATGATTCGGCCAATAGCTTCGCAGCTGTTTTGCGGAATATCTACAGCTAAAATAATTAGTTCAACCTAAATAGGTATGAAACAATACAGCTATAAACACTGTACTGCCTCTGCGCTAGCTTTGTCGAAAAGACTTGGCCTTACAAATCTCGGCCAGAAAACATGCGCTCTTGCATCGCTGCGGAATCTCGGCATATATAGACGAATAATGCCATATATATTATTTATCCTTTTTAGGAAAGTTAAGTATATTTTCTGTAATAAGTAGAAAAGCCCCCCTAAAGGAGAGCCTTTGATGACAATTTAAAGCCAAAAGAAATTCTATAAGCCATGTTTTGTTTCCACGTACTCAAACGGCTTGCACCTCGTACTAGTGGACGGCAACCATCTATCTGCATGCCTAAAGCTTGCCTCTTCATCGGTTCATTTCCTTCAGAAAAGTGCCCCTACCATAATTTGGGTTTCTCACTCGCGGGGTTTACCTCGTTCCACCTGCATAATTTCTTATACAGCTCCGTCACTGTGGCACCTTCAGGGTATTTCGGCCATATCCGAAGACTTAGGCGTTCTACCCGCCGTCAACTGCAAAAGCAGCTGCCTTAGCTTATTGTTTCGCTAAGCGCGATCACTACGGCCATCGCAGGTCCGTGTGAGCATGGACTTTCCTCTCCGGTAAAATACCGGAGCGATTGCCAGAATTTCCAATGGCTTAACAAGTATACGTTATTTCGTTGAATAATTCAATGGAATTTACTTGTTGTTCAATTTATTGCCGAATACGTGGTTTTCAAGATGAGACAATCGGCGCAAAATATCAAAATTTGTTGTACCCGGAGCCGGAGCGGCCTGTCTTCTCGGCGCTTCTTCCAGTTCTGCACGCAAGCGTTTGTTCTCGTTTTGAAGCTGTTCGATTTTTTTCGAAAAAATCTCGTAGTCTTGAATAATTTCATCTAAAAAATGGTCTACTTCGTCTTGATTATAGCCGCGCATCCCAGTTTTAAAATCTTTTTCTAAAATGTCTTTTGCTGTGAATTTATTGTCCATTTTTATCGTCCTTCCATAAGGTGAAACTGCAATTAGTGAAGAATTCCTACCCTGTTCATTGCTCGCTGAACCATTCGAACTTGTTCGGGCAGTTCTTACTGCCCTTTAATATGGGATTTTAAAAAACTGCCTTACGCTAAGTATAGCATAAGGCAAGTTTTCCGTGTTTAGTTCTGGGCAACTTCAGGCCGTTTTTTTCGCTTTTTTCCTTCCAAACGCAATAACCTTTTGTCGATATCCTGGATAAGCGAATTCCGTACTTTTGTATGCTGGATCGCTTCTTTCGCAAAACCTGCCATGATAATCGCCTGATCCAGATTGCCGAGCTGGTGTTCATATAATTTAGCTGCGTGAATCCATGCCTCCACTTCAACTGCTCCGCGTAAATGAGGAGCCGCTTCTTTGAACAGCTGCACCGCTTCCTCGTGCTGGCCGTTTCGCTTTTTCTGGATAGCCAGCAAGAACCTGGCAAACGCCGCAGAACTTCCGCGTTGTTGGGTGACATGTTCCAGATACGCGGCACTTTGGTCGAATTGCTTTAAATCCGCGTACCATTTCCCAATATTTGTATAAGCGCCACTTGTCTCAGAAAGCAAATCCTGCATCAGCAAATCTGAAGACAATACGTATAATGACACGAGCGATAATATATCGAGTTCATTATGGTACAGGACTTTTGCCAAGCCATCTGGAAAACCGCTTTTCACCGCATCCAGATAAATCGGCGGAATCAAATAGCCTGGCACGTCTCCTTCACGGATAAAACCAAGTTTTTCTTCTTCAATCGTGCTTAGTTTCATGCGTGCCAATTCGTTTTTCCAAATCCGTTTTGTGCCATGGAACAAATCTATTTGCTGCGGAGTCGGCAGCTTCGGCAATACTTGGCGGTGCATCGTCCATCTGGACGTCAATTGCGGCCAGTCAAAGCTTTTGCCGTTATAGGAAAAAATAATCGGTTCCTCATCGCGCCATAAGCCGGTCTCATACAAAAACGCCGCTTCGTGCGAAGGGTCCGGCATAATATACTGTGTCATTTCAAAATGATCCTCTTTTTGGACCAGCAAGCCAATCAGAAAAATATAGGCTCCAGTTCCGCTGAGCCCGGTCGTTTCCGTGTCAAAAAAGACAATCGGGTCTCCTTGCTTCAGCTTGAACGGATGTTCAAACGGCGTCTGTTCCCACGCGGCCAAAACCCGGTTCAATTCATCTAATTGCACTTTGCCATGTATTTGATGAAGAGGGTAATGTATTTTTTTCTCATAGACAAAACCGAATTTATTTTCTTTCAGCTCTAGTCCGATCTTACGCCATTCCTTTTCGTAAAGCGGGCGTTCGACCGCTCTCGCTGGCTGTTTCTTAGCCGGCTGCTTTTTCAGCATGCCTTTCATCTGGAGAAGCTTATTTTCAAAAGACATGGACCGCTCACCTCTCTTTGCGAAGCTCGTTCAATAACTTGATGACATGGCTTTTCATGCTGATGGCCGCGTCCTGGGCTCCGATGCATGACGGACAGCCGTCCAGGCATGGACATTCTGATACGTGCTCTTGCGCTTTATCCAACAGCGGCTGCCATAAATCATATATCCGTTCACTGATGCCAATGCCGCCTGGATAAGAATCATGGATGAAAAATGACGGCATGTCGTTATGAGTCGATTTAACTTGCGGCACGACATGCACATCGCGGCGGTCGCATTGCACAAAAATCGGGATGAACGATTCAATGGCATAAGCTGCACCGGTCATGGTATCCGATAATTCCGAATCGCTAAAGCCGTCGGGTTTGGCAAAGCTCAGCCATGTCGAAGAAGTATGCAATTCCTCAGCGGGCAATGAAATCGGTCCAGAGCCGATATTATCATGGGTATCAAAACGGATTTTCTTAAATATCGTCGGCATGGCGAGTACAGCAATATCTCCGTATTGAACATCCGCATCATGCAATTTTTTGGTTTTGTCTTCACTCATCACTTTCAACTCAATTGCCAGATTGGCATCGGTAAAATAATCAACGTCCACTTCGCGGACATAGGCTTTTTTCTCTTCCCAGTCCAAAATTTCGACTTGGAACTGAGTGCCTTGATGCAGGTAAATCGCTTCTTCATGCAATAAAGTCAAGGCGCTGAAGCGGTCCATTTCTCCGATGACTCTCGTATCGGCAGGAACAGACTGGTCGATGATAACGACGTTTTCCTGCGATGCTGACCGCAGCGATATATCATGAGCCGGGAAACGGTCGCTCATCCAGTGCCAGCGGTCAGAAGTTTGGACCAGGACGCCTTGTTCCTGCAAATACTCAAGCAACTCCTGCACTTCAAATTCACCGTATTGGTCATCCGTTCTGAACGGCAATTCAAACGAGGCGCATTTTAAATGATCCATCAGGATGATAATATTTTCCGGATGGATCCGCGCTTCTTCCGGTGACTGGTCAAGCAAGTATTCCGGATGATTGATAATATACTGGTCCAGCGCTGTAGATTGCGCTACATAAACGACAAGTGATTCATCCTGTCTTCTTCCCGCTCTTCCCGCCTGCTGCCAAGCGCTCGCAATATTGCCGGGATAACCCGTCATGATGCATGCCTGCAGTTGGCCGATATCAACGCCAAGTTCGAGCGCATTGGTCGAAACCACGCATTTGATCGTCCCATCCCGCAGCCCTTTTTCAATAGCACGCCGTTCGGTTGGCAAATAGCCTCCCCGGTAGCCTTTGATCGATTCATCCTGCAGCTTGGTTTTTGTTATGGCTTGCAGATAAGTGACCAGCATTTCAACCCGTACCCGGCTTTTGGCAAAAACAATCGTTTGTATCCCTTGTTTCACCAGATGGGTAGCCAAATCGCGGACTTCCAAAATCGCACTTCTCCTTACGCCGAATGTCGGATGGATAATCGGCGGATTGTAGAAGATAATATGCTTTTTGCCGGAAGGCGCCCCGTTTTGGTCAATCAAAATATGCTCTGTGTTTGTCAGGTTCTCGGCAAGCTCTTTTGGATTGGCAATCGTCGCTGATGTACAGATGAATACCGGATTGCTGCCATAAAATTCACAAATCCGCTTTAAGCGGCGGATTACGTGGGCAACATGTGTACCAAAAACACCTTTATAAGTATGGAGCTCGTCTATCACTATATAATGAAGGTTTTCAAAAAGTGATACCCATTTTGTATGATGGGGCAAAATCGCTGAGTGCAGCATATCGGGATTGGTCATGACGATCTGTCCCGCTTTTCTCACTTTCGTCCGGATGGCTGGAGAAGTATCGCCATCGTAAGTGTACGATAAAATATCCTGCTCAGTTTTTTCAATCAAATCATGCAGATCGCTTTTCTGATCCTGCGCCAATGCTTTTGTCGGAAATAAATATAAAGCCCGGGCTCCGGGGTCGTTGAGGATTTTATGAAGCACCGGCAAATGGTAGCAATAAGATTTTCCGGACGCTGTCGGAGTAACTGCAGTAAATGATTTTCCGCTCACTGCCAAATCGAAAGCCTGGCGCTGATGCGTATACAATTGGCCGATGCCTTTTTTGCGGAGTGCCGCTTTCAGGCTTTCGTGCATGTCGGCTGGAAAATCTGCATATGCAGCCGGCTTTTCTTTGACTGTATGCCAATGCTCAATCCGTTCCATCATATCCGGTTCGGTTTTCCACTCTTTCAATAGTTCAGGCAATTTTTTTCTTCTGATCATGTTTCTTCGCTCTTTTCGTCGATTGCCAGCATAAAGGTTTGCAGCGTATACTGTGCAGCTTGAATGGTCTGGATAAAGCGCTTCTTGCTGGTCTCTTTATAGAAACTTTGCACAAAAAACTGCGCCATCCCTTCAGCGGCATTATCGATCTGTGGTTTGTGTACATATTTAGGGCGTTCTTGCTGAATGTACAACAGGGATTCCCGTTGCCATTCATTTATCTTTTCGTGCCAATAATCTGCGTATGGTTTTACTTCTTCATAAAAGTCCGAAACCGCATCCCGCTCACGCATATCGTAAAAACGGTCCAGGCATTTTCCGCATTCGTCATATAATACGGAAGAGAGTTCTCTAACTGTCATATTGCGTCCCTCCATTGCCATTAGTTTATCATAGAAGCGAAAACGGTACGAATATTAATCCGCTGGCAGATAGCGGTGACCAGCTGGCTAATAAAGCCCTCTTTGAGCTATTAATGAAATAGAAAGAAGCTTTCCCATTTCTGCCTAAAGGTCTTTCTTGTCGAACAAACATTCTTTTCATTTGGAATTAACCTTCGAATCCGATATTATAAGACTAGCAAATTTGAAACCTTTAGACTTATTCATCGTCTAAATGCTATGTGATATGATAAGGTAAGCGAGGTGTATCACAGATGGCAATTAATTATCCAAATGGCAAAAAGTTCGTTCCTCCAAAAGAAAAAACCGTGAAAAAGAAGAAAAAAGATTTTTCTTTTAGTAATCGGGGTAAAACACTGGAGGATGAACTGAACGAAACCAATGATTATTACCTGCAATTAGGTCTTGCAGTTATCCACAAAAAACCGGTCCCTGTCCAAGTCGTTAAAGTTGAATATCCTTCAAGAAGCGCCGCCGTTATTCGCGAAGCTTATTTCAGAACTCCGTCGACCACTGACTATAACGGAGTATGGAATGGAAGATATGTCGATTTTGAAGCTAAAGAAACGGAGAACAAAACATCTTTTCCATTGAAAAACATACATGACCACCAAATTCATCACATGTCCCAAGTGGTCAAGCATCGAGGATTGGCGTTTCTGATCATCCGTTTTTCTTCCCTTCAGCGGTATTTTATCATGCGTTTTGAAGCACTCGAAGTGTTTTGGAATCGGATGCTCACCGGGGGCCGGAAATCGATAGCGTTAGAGGAAATCGAGGGAACAGCAGTTGAAATAATGCCAGGAGCTTTTCCGCGCATTGATTATTTGCCCGCCCTGCAAAAGCTTTAAAAAGAAAGTATTTACGAAAGTGAGGAACAGTTTGTGAGTGAAAAACCCCTTTCGCGCGAACAGCGCAGAAAAGCAATCGAACAGCAGAAGAAAACAGGTAAAAAGCAAAACAAAAAACCATCAGGCGGCGGCTGGATCAAGCGCATCTTTTTGACACTTTTATTAGTAGGAGTATTCGGTTTGCTTTGCGGCATTGGCTTGTTTGCATTTTACGCAAGCAGTGCACCTGAACTCGATGAAGAATTATTGCGTGACCCAATAAGCCCTACTTTCATCGCAGCAGATGGAGAAACCGAAATTCCCTATATAACGTCCGAAAACCGGACTTATGTGGAATATAAAGATATTCCGAAAATGATGGAAGATGCCATTCTTGCTACGGAAGATAACCGGTTTTATGACCACTCTGGCATTGACGTCATCCGCCTTGGCGGTGCCGTTATTGCCAACATTACCGGAGGCTTCGGATCTCAGGGTGCAAGTACAATCACCCAGCAAGTGATTAAAAACTCTTTCTTGTCAAACGACAAAACCCTGAAACGGAAAGCTCAAGAAGCTTATCTCGCTTTCAAGCTTGAAAAAGCTTATTCAAAAGAAGAAATCTTCGAAATGTATTTCAATAAAATTCTCATGTCAGGCAATATTTACGGGTTCGGAACAGCTTCTGAGTACTTCTACGGAAAACCGCTCGATGAACTTGAATTGCATCAGGCTGCGCTGCTTGCAGGCATGCCGCAAAGCCCGAACGGCTATAATCCGTTCAAAAACCCGGAACGCGCGGAAAAAAGACGTAATGTCGTCTTGAGCCTCATGGAACAGCACGGCAAAATTACGACAGCCGAAAAAGAGGAAGCCCAAGCGGTATCAGTAACCGATTCACTCGTGCCTGAAAGCGAACGCGTTACTGCTGAAGTCAACGGCGAGTATACGGCTTTTATGGAAATGGTCGAAAATGAACTGGAATCGCTCGAAGGCGATTATTCTTTGGACGATGGGTTAACCATTTACACGACGCTGGACCCTGCCGTCCAAAAAACAGTCAATGAAACGATGGCTTCGGATTTTTTCTTTGATGACAAAGTGGAATCGGCTTTGACAGTGGTTGATACAAAAACCGGCGGCATCCGCGCAATCGGCGCTGCCCGCGATTACAGCGGCGATCACCGGATCAATTACGCCACGTCAAAAGACCGTCAAGTTGGTTCCACCATCAAACCTTTGGTGGCTTACGGGCCTGCCATCGAATATTTGGATTGGTCGACAGGCGAAACGACTGTCGATGAGCCCTACTCCTATGAGGATGGCAAAAAAATCCGCAACGTTGATGGAGATTTCCTTGGCTCGATGACGATTCGGGAAGCCCTGTACCGCTCGCGGAACATCCCGGCCGTGAAAACGCTAAAAGAAGTCGGAACCGAAAATGCGGCGGAATTCACTGAAAATCTAGGTCTGGAACTTGAAAATATTTACGAATCCACTGCATTGAGTGCTGATAAAATATCAACCGTCGAAATGGCCGGCGCATTTGCCGCATTCGGCAATGGCGGAGTTTTCACAGAACCGCATACTATCACAAAAATAGTTTTCCGTGATGGTACAACCGAACAAGTCGTCAAACCGGAATCTGTACCTGCTATGAAAGACAGCACGGCGTACATGGTCACCGATATGCTGAGAGATGTAGTCGATACGGACCTTCGCGGGTCAACAGGAAAAGAAGCGGCTATCCGAGGTTTGGATCTTGCTGGTAAAACAGGTACATCCAATTATTCAGCTGAAAAATTGGATGAATATGGTCTGGATTCCTCTTCAGCACCGGACATTTGGTTTGCAGGCTATACCCCTGAATACTCGATTTCCGTCTGGAGCGGCTATCCGACAAGAAAAATCGGCATCGATACTGCTTCGGATGAACGGTTGATTTCTCAACGTATTTTCAGTACAGTCATGTCTGACATTTCATCGTCGGAATCGGGCGAATTTGAAAAACCGGATTCTGTTGTAGAACTTGAAGTTGAAGAAGGAAGCTCCCCTCTTAAACTGGCAAGCGCTTATACTCCATACAGTTTGAGAAGCACAGAATTGTTCGTGCGCGGCACGGAACCAAATCAAGTATCACAAAGATATGTTAAGGAAGACCTAGATACTCCATCTGGCTTGCGTGCAAGCGTTGATGGCAATACAGCCAACCTATCGTGGAATTATGATGACACTGATGGCGTCGCTTTTAAAGTCACTGTCGAAGTAGATGGCAATAATACTACTCTGGACACGACAAGCAATATGAGTTACTCATTTAATGGCCTTGAAGAAGGAAAAACCTATACGTTCCGAGTAACTGCAGTCAGCAATAACGATGCGAGCGACCCGGCTTCCGTTAGAGTATCGGTAGCTGCAGCTCCTGAAGAGCCGGAAGAAGAACCGGCCGAGGAACCTGAAGAGCCGGCTGAAGAGCCGGAAGAAGAACCGGCCGAAGAACCAGCTGAAGAACCAGCTGAAGAACCGACTGAAGAGCCAACTGAACCAGTTGAACCGGAACAGCCGGAAGAAGAACCGGTTGAACCGGAAGAACCTGCCGAAGAACCGGTTGAACCAGAAGAACCGGCTGAAGAACCGGTTGAACCGGAACAGCCAGCTGAAGATGAAGGCAATGGCAACAGCGGCAATAGTAATGGTAATGGTAATAATAATAGCAATGGAGGCAATGGAGGCGAAGGTAATAATGAAGGTGGAGCAAATCCAGCTTCAGTCCCAACTGAAACTCCTCCTGCTAAAACTCCACCTGCAGGGACTCCTCCTGCAGAGACTCCAGCTGCTGAAGGAAATAACCAGCCGTAATAGAATATTAGAAACCCGCTTCTGCTTTAAAGCAGAGGCGGGTTTTTTGTTTATTATGAAAGCTATATTGATGATTTCTATTCTAGAAAGCTTCTCCAGCGAAGGCGCGTCCACGGGCTAGGCAATGAAACGAAGCTAGCGGAGCGATGCAGGTGCAGGAGGTTCTTAGTGATGAGACGAGCGATCTTCTCGGCTGCAGCGGAAGCTATGCCCAAAGCGGTCGAAGCGGTGTATTAAAGAACAATATACTAATTCATCCTATATAAATGAATCTGAACGAAAAAAGCTGCCGAAAATTTTTCGGCAGCTTGATTTGAATTTCAGCTTTACTCTTCTAACCTTTTTAACTGAACACGCTTAGAAGCGATCAATTTTTTCATTTCGGCAAACAACTCATCCAATTGGCGAAACGCTGCATAATTAGATGGCCGCTGTTCAATAAACATGAGCCGTTCCTGGCCGTTAAGAGGAGTAATCTGATTATCACATTGCTGTAATAAATTTTTATATAATATGATTCCATCTGCCATCGCATGTTGGCCTTTACTGTCCCGCAGCCGATGGCTATTTTCAATAACTTCTTTCAATATAGTCCACTGGTTGAAAAATGGATCTGTCTTTTCTTTAATTAACCTCTGTGACAATTTCATGCTTGACCAGCCCTTTTTTATCCCGTTTTTGACCTTCTCTGCAACGATCGAACAAAGGGCAAATGTGGCAGCCAGGATTTTGGGCTTTGCAGTGGTAACGGCCGAAAAATATGATTTGATGATGGGTTTTCGACCAGTCTTCTGCCGGCGTTTTTTTCATGATGGTTTCTTCCACTTGCAGCGGGTTGTCTTTCCAGCGGTTCAAGCCGAGCCTTTTGGCTACCCGTTCTACATGAGTATCCACTGCAAGAGCAGGAATCCCGAATGCCACTGACACTACAACGTTTGCTGTTTTGCGCCCTACTCCCGGAAATGTCATCAGCAAATCCCGGTCTGCCGGTACAGTGCTATTGTATTCATCGATCAAGATTCTGCTGAGTGCTTGAATGTTCTTCGCTTTGTTTCGGAACAGTCCGATCGAACGGATATCCAGCTGCAATTCTTCCAGCGGCACAGAAACATAATCTTCCGGTGTGTGATACTTTTGAAAAAGATCAGCTGTAACCTTATTAACCAGCTTATCGGTGCATTGCGCCGACAGTAATGTGGCGATCAGCAAATCAAACGGATTACGGTGTATCAGTTCGCAATGGGCATCTGGAAACATATGATCCATTTCTTCCAAGCATCGCTGCCATTCTTTTTTTGACATCATTTGGGTCACCTTCTAATTCCGGTCCTCCAGCCAATTGTAGAATTGCACTTTTTTCGCATTATTTGCTGCAGGCTGAAGCTGGATATTTTTTTCTCTGAACGAAGTTGCATGCCGTGTAACTTCGTTCGAAGTTGTAATGTTTTTCTTTTTCCATTCAAACAAAATCCGGTCTACGTAGCGCAGACTGATTTTTTGGGAAATCACGGCTTCTTTCAATGCCATCCGGATAATGGCCGGTGTATGTCCGTCTTGATCCATCCACATTGAAATGGTTTCAATTTCCATTGGAGATAAAAAGCGTCCAAACTCTTGCTCGAATAATTGAAAGATTTCTCCTTCCAATGCTTTTTGGGAGTTTTCTTTTTCTGCATGCTGTTCTTTATAGACACAATCCAATAATCTGTCCCATAGCGGCTGAAAAGAAATTCGTTCTGTTAAAATATCTTTTTCTTTTTCTTGCTCTATCGCTAAATAGCCTTGCTGCATCAATTTCTGCAGCATCGTAGTCACGCTTTTTTGCGTCGTCATCATGCGGGCCCCGATTTCATCCGGTGTCGGAAAGGGATTCCCTGCTTGTTGGAATGCATGAACATGCATAATGAGCATAGCTTCTTCATCAGTTATCTTCAACTCTTTATAAAAGCGAAAAAAGAGCTGGGAAATGCTAACATTTCCCTGCTCGATCCAAGTGTGCAATCGATTCGGTTGTTTCATATCCCAACCACCTTTCTATTGTTAATTCTCAAAATCCTTATTCTTATGGGTATAAACGGTTCAATAGGCGCGGGAACGGAATTGATTCTCTGACATGTTCTGCTCCGCTGATCCAAGCAACCGTACGCTCTAGCCCAAGTCCGAAGCCTGAATGCGGCACAGCTCCGTATTTGCTCAGTTCCAAATACCAGGCATATGCACTTTCATCCAAGTTATGCTCCTGGATGCGCTGTTTCATCAAGTCGTAATCGTAGATGCGCTCTGACCCACCGATGATTTCCCCGTATCCTTCAGGTGCGATCATATCTGCACATAAAACGACGTCATCACGGTCTGGATGCGGCTGCATGTAGAACGGTTTGATGCCTATTGGATAGTTGATGATGAATACCGGCATTTCGTAGCTCTCGGCAATCGCTGTTTCATGCGGCGCTCCGAAGTCTTCGCCCCATTTAATATCGTCAAAACCGTTGTCATTCAACCATTTGATGGCATCATCATATGTAATGCGCGGGAATGGTGCTTTGATTTTTTCAAGTTTCGTAGTATCTCGTTCTAGTCTTTCCAGTTCCAATTGGCAATTTTTCAATACCGATTGCACTAAATGTGCCACATATTGTTCTTGCACTTCCAGGCTTTCCGCATGTTCCATGAACGCCATTTCCGGTTCGATCATCCAGAATTCAATCAAGTGGCGGCGCGTCTTCGATTTTTCCGCACGGAATGTCGGGCCGAAGGAAAACACTTTGCCCAGTGCCATTGCTGCCGCTTCCATGTACAGTTGGCCTGATTGGGACAAATAAGCATCTTCATCAAAGTATTTTGTAGCGAACAGCTCAGAAGTTCCTTCTGGTGCTGATCCTGTCAAAATAGGCGGGTCGACTTTCACAAAGCCATTGTCATTGAAAAATTCGTAAGTTGCACGGATGATTTCGTTGCGGATTTTCATAATAGCATGCTGCTTGCGTGAACGCAGCCATAAATGGCGGTTGTCCATCAAAAATTCCGTGCCGTGTTCTTTCGGCGTAATCGGAAAATCTTTCGCTTCATGGATGACTTCGATGCCAGTTACGGCAAGTTCATAGCCGAAAGAAGAACGCTCGTCTTCTTTCACTTCTCCTGTTACATATAATGAAGTTTCCTGTGTCAACGATTTGGCAGTGGCGAACAACTCATCGCCCACTTCCGCTTTAACTACAACAGCTTGTACAAATCCAGAGCCGTCCCGCAATTGCAGAAAAGCAATTTTCCCGCTTGAACGCTTGTTTGATACCCAAGCGCCTAATTTAACTGTTTGTCCGTTGTATTTTGCCATCTCAGCAATTGTTATCTTTTTCATCATAGCCTCCAGAAATTATTATTCAATCAGTCTTTCCATTTTGAAGATACAAATTGATGGATCCGTTCAACCGCTTCCGTCAGCGATTCAAGAGAAGTCGCGTACGATAGGCGGATGGTATCATGTGCGCCAAAACCGGAGCCCGGAATCACTGCCACATTCGCTTCCGTCAACAAACCTGTTACGAAATCATCAACTGAAGCATAACCGGTTTTATGTGCTGCCTCGGAAACATCCGGCAACAAGTAAAATGCGCCTTGTGGACGGATCACTTTAAATCCAGGAATGGCCTCAAGTTTAGGGAAAATCGCTTCCAAACGGCTTTCAAATGCCTGGCGCATTTCCTCTACTGTATCCTGTGGGCCATTATATGCTTCAATTGCAGCATATTGGGATGTAGTAGTCGGATTAGATGTCGAATGGCTTGCAAGGTCCGTCATTGCTTTGATAAGCGAGGAATCACCAGCCGCATAGCCAATGCGCCATCCTGTCATTGAATGAGATTTTGATACGCCATTAATGACAATCGTGCGGTTTTTCGCATCTTCCGACAAGGTTGCTATGGACGTATGCACCGTATCCCCGTAGATTAATTTTTCATATATTTCATCTGAAATGATTAAAATATCGGATTCGCGGCATACTTCTGCCAGCTCCACCAGTTCTTCTTTTGTATAGATCATGCCAGTCGGGTTGCTTGGTGAATTGATGATCACTGCTTTTGTCCGGTCCGTAATAGCTTCTCTCAGCTGCTGCGCTGAAATTTTATATGCTTGGCTGGCTGTTGCCTCTATGTATACCGGAACGCCTTGCGCCAGTTTGACTTGTTCCGGATAGCTGACCCAATAAGGAATCGGAATGATGACTTCGTCGCCTTCATTCAGCAAAACTTGGAATAAGGTGTACAGCACATGTTTCGCACCAATGCCGACCATAATTTCTTTTGGCTCGTAGGACAGATTTTGGTCGCGCTGCAATTTATTGATCACGGCTTCTTTTAATGCTGGAAGACCGCCTGCAGGAGTGTATTTTGTTTTTCCTTCTTTCATCGACTGGTAAGCCGCTTGTAAAATGTTTTCTGGTGTATTGTAATCCGGTTCACCGGCTCCAAGACCGATAATATCGACACCTTGCGCTTTTAACTCATTTGCTTTGGCTGTAATGGCCAGAGTTGTTGATGGTGTTAAAGTTTGTACGCGATCCGCTAAGTTGATCAATGGTTCCACCCTTTCACAAATTAAGTATTTGTTTCCATGTAGTGCCGTCATTAGCCAAGATATAGATGTAGTTTAGCTGATCTTGTTTATTGACGTAGGCAATTTCCCATACGGGACCTTTGCTTTCCATGCCAAGTTTTGTATGGAGGATTTCTTTGATGTCTTTATCAGCAAGCGCTATTTCACGAGCTTGTTGGGGAGTCACCGCTCCTTCAAGCGGCACAGTCTTCAGCTCTCCTTTTCCGGCCGGTACAAATACTGCTTTTAATGCACCTTTTGAATCTGTTCCAATGACCGTTACAGAAGTTTGCTTATTGGAATAAACGTATGCCTGCTGAATATCCTCCAGCAGAAAGTCATTTTCCACTCGCTCTATTGCTTGTTTTTCCACTTCTGAATATGGCTTATTGCCTGCAACAATAACGGCGATCATCAATGCCACAGCCAGAAAAGAAAGAAAGCCCAGAATGAATGTAATCCATTGCTTCATTTAATCACCTAAGTCTTATAAATTGTAAAGACCGCTTTTTCCGGATCTTCTTTATCAAGTGCTAAGCCGAACATCAAATTATTATGCTTTAAAGTACGGTTCAAGGCGTCTACCACTTTGTATAAATCCGCATTATATTTCACATTAACAGTGGATAACACTTCAATTTTTGATTCCATGCCAGCGACCTTCCTTTCATTTGCTTGCCATTTTTACGGTTACAGTAATGCATCCGCCAGAAAAAATATTCTTGCCGGATGCCTGCCTCATTATCATTGCTTATTATACCAATCTTCAATATCCGTTACCATCTTTTCTAAAGACACTTTTGATACTTTCACTTTTGGCAAAGCATTCAAAAATTCAATACCATATGATTTCGTTTCAATCCTTCTATCCAGAACGATGAACATGCCTTGGTCATTTTTGGAACGGATCAGCCTGCCGAAACCTTGACGCAAACGCAGTACTGCTTCCGGCAAGGCGTAATGCAGAAACGGATTGATGCCTTCTTTTGAAATGACTTCAGATCTGGCTTTGAAAATCGGCTCATCCGGTGATGTAAACGGCAAGCGCACGACTACAACGGCCCGCAGCGCATCACCAGGCACGTCGACTCCTTCCCAGAAACTGTTTGTCCCAAACAGGACCGACTTCTGAAAACGCTGAAATGATTTTAACAGCCTCATCCTGCTGCCAGATGAAATTCCTTGCGCAAACAGCATATAGTCGTCCAATAAACCGGTATCCTGGATCAAGTCCACTGTTTTTCTCAGCATGTCCTGCGATGTAAAAAGCACAAAACAGCGCCCTTCCGTAACAAGTACAGTCTGGATGACCGCATCTGCTACCGACTCAATATAATCGCTTTGGGAAACTTGCTGGATATCCGGCATATCTTCGACGATGAAAACGCGTGCTCCTTGGTAAAATTCTTTCGGCGGCTCAAACTTCGTAATGGGTACATCCTGTGGTATGCCCAGCTGATTAACGATAAAACGTTCATTGGATGGGACACTCATCGTACCCGACAGCCAGATAATCGCTTTTTCTCCCCGTACAGGCCCAATGACTTTTTGAACAATGGAAGTCACTTCAAAAGGCTGCTTGTAAAGTGACAAACTCGTCGGCAGGCTTCTTAAATCGCCTTCTATCCAACTGACTTCATCCTCGAGCGGGAACACGAAGATTTCACTGAATTCCACTGCTTTGACCATTAACTCTTCCGTCCAATACCGCCAATCTGTAATGACCAATTTGTCCTGGATCGACGTTTCCGTCAACCGTTCTGCTTTTTGCAAAATAAGCTGGGACATGTCAATCCACTCGTTCAAATAGCGCAGCAAGTCCATAAAACGTGCTTTATCATAGGGCATTTCGCTTAATAACGAAGCGCATTTCTTATGGCGGCTGCCTCTGAACTTCGCCAAAAATTCAGCTGTCAGCATTGCGGATATTTCATCAAATAACGAGACGAATTTGATGAACAACGATTCAAGTTGAAGCATTTCCGGAATCGATGAAAAACCGGTTTTTTCTGCAGTTTTATATAATTTAGCAAATAACTGCTGATCGTCATACGTGCCAAGTTGCCCAAAAATATATTTCCATTGCGTATAAACAAATGTTTTTTCATGCTGCGAAACAGCTGCCTGTACAACTTGATGGGCTTCATCCCAGATAAAAGCATCCGTGTTCGCTAATATATTCGAACTGCTCAACCGCTGATTTAATAAGAATGAATGGTTGGTGACGATTACATGGGCATGCTTCGAACGCTCCAAGGCAAACTCGTAAAAATCGTATGCTTTTTCATCCCGCGTCAATCTTCTGAGATGCGAACGCCGGATTTTATCCAGCACAAACTGGCCGCCGCTTGAAGCATTTAACTCGTTTAAATCGCCGGTTTCAGTTGACGTCAGCCAGATCAGCACTTGCATGATGGTGAAAGTTTCATCATACGACTCATCTTCGCCTTGCAATAGCTCATTAAACCTCGACAAATCAATATAATGGCTCAATCCTTTGACTAAGACGAGCCGTACCGGGGCACCGACAATCTGTTCGACAATTTTCCCTTCTTTTAGAACCAGCTGATCCTGCAAATGAGTGGTATACGTGCTAATCAGCACCTGCTTGCCTGTTTCAATGGCATGATTGACCGCAGGCAATAAATAAGCGATTGTCTTCCCCATTCCAGTGGAAGCCTCAATCACCCGTTCTTCTCCGTGTTTCAGCGCTTTTTGAATCGAAGCCATCATGTCAAACTGACTTTGCCGCCGTTCAAATTGAGGAAATACCGCTTCAAGGCGCTGTTCCCAATCAATCGCAGCCGCATGGCTATTGGATGTATCGTTACTTTCCAGTTTCCGCCGTTTTAGCGGCAAGCCGTTGAAACGGGCAAAATCATCCATTTGGGCGTTCCTTTTTTGCTGTGTCAATTCAAAAAAGAGACGGGATAAATCGGACTTCAGCTGAAAAGAGCGTTTATGCAATTGAGCTAGTGTATCATAAGGCAATTTCCCCAAGTCTTCTATCGCCTTTAAAAACAAATGCGCCGTCGCTAATGCGTCGTCGTCTGCACGGTGGGCACTTTTAAGCGGAATTCCCAGTTCCGCAGCAATATCCTGCAATTTATAACTGTATGCAGTCGGATACATCAAACGGGACATCTCCACCGTGTCCATCGTCAAACCATACCATTTCGGCAATCCGCTGCCGCTTAGCTCAGCCTGTAAAAACGGCAGATCAAAATTGGTGTTATGTGCCACGAATATGGCATTCTGCAACTTTTCAAAAATCAATGCAGCGTGCGCCTCAAACGGCAGCGCATCCGCTACATCCTGTTCGTTAATATTCGTCAAATCTTGGATAAAGGCCGGTATTTTCCGCCCAGGATTGATAAACTCTGTGTATGTATCGGTAATTTTATTATTTTCAATCGTTACCATCGCTATTTGAATAATCCGGTCACCTTTAGCAGGGGAATGGCCTGTAGTTTCAATATCGACAACGACATATTTTTGGGTGTTCATCACAAGCCCTCTTTCTCAGGTGGTTCTTTCATAAAAAATTGTAACATATCCTGGCTCTTTCCGTCTGTCAGCCGCAACACAAATCTCTTTCATTGTACGGGTGATTGCCATAAAAAAGATACAAAGACCCTTCAGTATGCATCCCATGTGGCATTCCAGCATTCAGTAATGTGCCCATGTAAAAAAGCCTCCGATTTCGGAGGCCTCCTGTTTCACATAATTGTCGCTTCGGGTTCATAATGGATAATTTCCCGGACTTTGTTGTTTTCATCCATAATGGCAACAGTCGGTTTGTGGCCGCGGGCATTTTCATCCATCACATAGCCATAAGTCAAAATAATGACAATGTCTCCTTTTTGCACAAGGCGAGCTGCTGCTCCGTTAACACAAATCACGCCGCTGCCGCGCTCCCCTGCAATGATATACGTTTCAAAACGAGCGCCGTTGTTATTATTGACCACATGGACTTTCTCGTTCGGCAGCATACCGACTTGATCCAGTAAATTCTGGTCAATTGTAATGCTGCCGACATAATTCAAGTCTGCCTGCGTCACTGTGGCACGGTGTATTTTAGAATTGAGCATCATTCGTAACATGTCTTAGTTCCCCTTTATGTTAAAGATTAGGTTATCAATCAAACGTGCTTTTTCAAACTGCACAGCAAGCGCCAGGATTGCTTCGTCTTTGATATCGTTAGTCAATGCCGGATAAGCGAGCAGTTCGATATAGTCAATGGTTCCGGAAATGCGGCCGTCGAGATAATTCCGGACTACTGCTACCGGGTCTCTGCCTTCGATCGCCGCCTGTCTTCCCAGTTGCAGCGCTTGTTGAAGATGCGGTGCTTCTTGGCGTTCTGCTTCGCTTAAATAGACATTCCTTGAACTTTTCGCAAGCCCGTCCGCTTCCCGGACAGTTTCGCCGCGGCGGATAGCGAGCGGAAAATTATAATCTTCCACAAGCGATTCAATAATCGCCAGCTGCTGAGCATCTTTCTGGCCAAAATAGGCCCGGTCCGCTTGCGTCAAATGGAATAATTTTGCGACCACTTTCAGCACACCATCAAAATGGCCCGGCCGCTTCGCTCCGCATAACACATCAGCAAGTGCACCAGCTGAAATGCTGATCTGTGATTTACGCGGATACATCTCTTCAACCGAAGGTGCAAAAATGACATCGGTGCCCGCTTCTTCTGCCAATTGCCGGTCGCGATCCCAATCTCTTGGATAGCGGTCAAAATCCTCATTGGGGCCGAACTGTGCCGGATTGACAAAAATGCTCATAACAACACGGTCATTTTCCGCTTTTGCTTTATTGACAAGTGAAATATGGCCATCGTGCAGAAAGCCCATCGTCGGCACAAGTCCGATCGTTTCTCCAGACTCTTTGGTTTTTTTGACCCAGTTTTTCAATTCTTGGATCGTTTCAATCGTTTGCAAAACTCTTTCTCTCCTCTCAGGAAGAAAACCATATAAAAAGCCTTCCGTCAAAAAAGACAGAAGGACAGAAAATTTGAATTCGGTTTCCTCCGTCCCTGTCATATAGTAGATCAAGGCAGACATTTAAATTATAAAGTTATCAGATGAATAAAGATGATCCGGTGCAGTTCACAAGTGATACTGCCCTTTAAAATACTATAGCAGAACTCTAAAAAAAACAAAATACTTTAACTTGTCATTTCTATATCCGCAGAATAAATGCCGTGAAGCTTGCCATCCGCTGTGCGGAGCTGCAGCACACCCTCATCCGTAATGCTTTCTGCAATACCTTCAAGCGTTTCTTTCGCCATACGCGCCCGCACCGGATGTCCGATTGTCGACGAATAGCTTTCCCATAGCAGCTTCAAAATACCAAAGCCCTCTTCCACATATAAATCCGTATATTGTTCAAGAAATTGAAGCGTTGAAGAAACCAGTTCTTTACGGTCTATCTCTTTGCCGCTTTCCATTTTCAGCGAAGTTGCTATGTTCTGCACTTCCGGGTCAAAATCATCCGCCACTTGATTGACATTCAAACCGATTCCGATAATCAATGCTTGAATCCCGTCAGCATCCGACTGAAGTTCAGTTAAGATCCCCGTGCATTTTTTTCCATTCAATAAGATATCATTCGGCCATTTGATTTCAGGCTTTAAACCAGTCACTTGTTCAATTGCCCGAACTATTGCAACTGCAGCCACCAGCGTGAATTGCGGCGCTTTTTGAGGAACTACATCCGGGCGGAGGATGACACTCATCCAAATGCCTTTATTCGCCGCAGAATGCCACCTGCGAGCCATCCTTCCGCGTCCGGCAGTTTGTTCCTCAGTCATGACTACAGTGCCGTCCGGCGTATTTTCCTGAGCCAACTGATGCGCTATGATTTGAGTGGAAGGACATGATTCAATGTAATGGATGTTGCGGCCCAGGCGTTTTGTTTTCAAGATGGCTTGAATAGCAGTAGGCTCCAATGTATCGGGAAGGCCTGCCAGGATATAACCTTTCTTTTTCACAGAAATGATTTGGTATCCCTGTTCCTCAAGCTCTTTTATATGTTTCCAGACAGCGGTCCGCGATATGCCAAAGTCATCCGCCAGCTGCTGGCCAGAAAGCGCAACGCCCTGCGCTTCGATAAGCCGCTGCGCCAATTTACGCGTTACCGTGATATTCATTCGTAAACCAATCCTTTATGATTTCTTTGTCATTTTTCAGCTTGCCGGAAACGATGCTGCGCTCCATTTGTTCAATCCATTGCCGTATCCAAGGGCCTTGTTTCTTGCCGCTCCACTCCATCAAATCAATCCCATTGGCAGCAATTTCCGATTTCGACTGAATCGGCAGGGCCGCTTTTCCAGCGGCAATGTCGGCTTCCACGCCTGTAAGTGCTGCAGCAATTGCCAGCTGCTGCCCGCTAAAGTGATAGTAAGTCCAGATGTCCCATTGCTCTAGGCGTGCAGCTTTCAGCGATTGTTCAATGAGTTTTCGCTCTTCATTCGAGAATTTGTAAACACGAATGTCTTTAAATTCCCGGTTCTGCCGGTACAGCATATAGGCCCAGCCGCTTGCAGCGATATCGACCGGCTCATAAGATGACCAATCCGTTTCAAAATATTCCCCGGCCGGCAAATATTTCGTCAAACCGGATTCCTTCAAATAACTCATGCTGCGGGCGGTATGCCCTTGAACCATGATTTTATCGAGTTCATTTTTCAAGCGCTCGACTGCAACGCTTTGGATTCCTTGCGCTTGCTTGCGGATCGATGCCAATGTGATGGAATCAATCTTAAAATCAAGCTGTCCTGAAAAGCGGACTGCCCGGAGCATTCGCAAGGCATCTTCCTGAAAACGCTCATCCGGATTTCCGACCGCACGGATCAGGCGTTTCTCGATATCCTTTTTCCCTTCAAACGGATCGATGATGTGGCGTTCTTTATCAAGCGCCATCGCATTGATGGTGAAATCGCGCCTTTTTAAATCTTCTTCCAGCGATTGTACAAATTCCACTGAATCAGGCCTGCGGCTGTCGGAATACATGCCTTCTGTCCGGTATGTCGTCACTTCTATCCCTACTCCGTCCAATAGCACAAGCACCGTGCCATGATCAATTCCCGTATCAATGGTCCGGGAAAAGAGGGTTTTCACCTCTTGCGGAGCAGCATTCGTTGCGACATCAATGTCCTGTGGTATTTTGCCGAGCAGCAGATCCCGTACCGCCCCGCCTACTATATAAGCTTCAAAACCGCCTTTTTCAAGAGTTTGAACCACTTTTAAAGCAGTCTTCATTCGCTTGCACCCCTATCTAACAGACGTTCATAAACCGCTTCGTACTGCTCCAGGATTGTCGTTGAATTGAAGCGCTGTTTCACCGTTTCCAACGAACCGTTTTTCAGCATTTCCCGTTCCTTTTCGTCTGTCAACATCCTAATGCTATAGGCTGCTGCTTTTTCTACATCTCCCAATTCAACTAAATATCCGTTCTGTCCCGGTTCAATAATTTCAGGGATTCCTCCGATATTCGTGCCAATGCATGGAACCCCGCAAGCCATCGCTTCCAATAAAACCAAGCCGAAAGCTTCTTTTTCAGACATGAGCAGCTTAATGTCGCTGATATTGTAAAGTTCGGATAAATTATCACGTTTTCCGAGGAACAAAACATGTTTATCAAGTCCTAAATCTTTGACTTGCTGAACGGTCCGCCCCATCTCCGGCCCATCTCCGACAAGCAGCAATTTGGACGCCACTTGCTTTTGCACACGACTGAACGTATCGATGATATCGGGTACCCGTTTTACATTCCGGAAATTCGATACATGAATCAGCACTTTTTCCTCTTCACCTATGCCGAGATCCTGTTTCAAGCTGCCGGTATTTGTAACCTTATATTCTCGTTCATCAACAAAATTATAAATGGTTTCTATTCTCTTATCGGGCTTGATCAAATCATAGGTCTGGTCCCTCAGCGAATTCGACACAGCCGTCACCACATCGGATTTTTCAATCCCGTATTTAATCGCTTCTTTCAATGAAGAATCCGATCCGAGCACTGTGATATCGGTTCCGTGCAAAGTGGTCACAATGCCGATATTGGATCCTGCCATAGCCCGTCCTAAAATGGCACAGACCGCATGCGGAATGGCATAATGCACATGCATCAGATCCAATTGTTCGTTTTTGATGACTTCCGCTATTTTTGTAGCCAATGCAATATCATAAGGGGCATATTGAAATACCGAATAACTGTTGACATCCACTTGATGGCTGAAAATATTCGGGTACAGGCGGTTCAAGCGAAAAGGCGTGCTGGATGTGATGAAATGGACTTCATGGCCTTTTTCAGCCAGCATTTTCCCCAATTCCGTCGCAATGACACCTGAGCCTCCCACTGTTGGATAACAGGTGATGCCAATCTTCATTTTTCGCAAAACTGTCACCTTACTCTCTCTCTTTGCTGATTAGACGCCAATCAATAAAACCTTCTTTAAGCCCTTGCAAGAGCACTTCAGCGGTGCCCATATTGGTAGCCAGCGGCACACCATATACATCACATAGTCGAATTAAAGCCGATACATCCGGTTCATGCGGTTGTGCCGTTAAAGGATCCCGGAAGAATATAACCATATCCATCTCATTTTGGGCAATCATAGCCCCAATCTGCTGATCGCCGCCAAGCGGCCCCGAACGGAAACGGATAACATCAAGCCCCGTGCCATCAATAATGCGCTGTCCAGTCGTACCCGTGGCATACAGAGAGTGTTCGGATAAAATCGGCTGGTACGCTATAACAAATTGTATTAAATCATCTTTTTTACGGTCATGTGCAATTAATGCAATCTTCATTCAAACATTCTCCTTTATCCAATAATATGTTCAAGCCCATAAATCAATTCTTCGGTTTCCATCACGGTTTTAATCGACAGCACTACCCCTGACATGAATGAACCGCGGTTAAAGGAGTCATGGCGAAGTGTCAGCAATTGACCTTCTCCTCCAAGCAATACCTGCTGATGGGCGACAAGGCCCGGCAGCCGGACACTGTGGATGCGCATTCCATCGTAATTGGCTCCTCTTGCTCCCGGCAAAGTCTCTTTTTCACGGACATGCCCTTGCTCATGGACAGGCCGATGCTCGGAAATCAAATGTGCTGTTTTCATCGCGGTACCGGACGGAGCGTCCAACTTTTGATCATGGTGCATTTCGATGATTTCAACATCCGGCAAATATTTGGCAGCTTGTTCTGCAAATTTCATCATCAAAACAGCGCCGACTGCAAAGTTCGGTGCGATAATGCAGCCAACTTTTATGTCTTTCGATAACTGCGTAAGTTCTTTTAGCTCTTCGTCCGAAAATCCCGTAGTGCCAACGACCGGGCGGATTTTTAAATCTAATGCACCTTTTGTGTGCTGATAAACCGATTCAGGCGATGTTAAATCCACTAAAACATCCGGACGTGTCGCCGCATGTAATTTCTCTAAATCCGTGAATACTGGAACCGTGTAATTTTCAGGAAATAGACCCGTATCAGCTAAAGTTTCTCCAATATCTTTGTAATCCAGTACGGATACCAATTCCATTTCCGGGTTCTTCATAACAGTATGTACGGCTTCCTGGCCCATTTTTCCTCTTGCTCCGGCAATCGCCACTCGAATTGTCATTTTCCCTCTTCCTTTCGTGTCCAACGGTTTTTGTCTCTCGTATTGAATTTCTCCATAATGCGGTCATGGGCATGCGCTAAATCGATATCCATTGAATTGGCCATGCAAATTAAAACAAACAGCAAATCGCCCATTTCTGCTTCTATTGTATTATCCTCTTCTGTAGACTTCTTTTTCTTTGGCCCGTATTCATGCATCACTTCACGCGACAATTCACCTAATTCTTCTGTCAGCCGTGCCATCAATTCCATCGGGCTGAAATAGCCTTCTTCAAACTGTCCGATATACTCGTCAACATCTTTTTGAAGCTGTTTCATTGTTTTATCTCCGCTCATTTCATCACACTCCTCATTTCATCGTAAAGAAAACTGAGGATGTTGTCAAAATCAATATTTTAGCTGATAATACAGAAGTTGACTTTACGGATAGGAGATGAATGCCCCATGAAAGAATTACAAGTGAAAAACATCTTATTCATATTGTTGGGATCGGCCATTTACAGTTTTGGTTTTGTCCATTTCAATATTCAGAATGAGCTGGGCGAAGGCGGATTTGCAGGCATTACCTTAATTTTATTCTTCCTATTTGAATGGGATCCCGCTTTAATGAACTTATTATTAAATATCCCGCTATTTTTTATTGGCTGGAAGCTGCTCGGCAAAAAGGTCTTTCTTTATACCATCATCGGAACAGTCGCAGTTTCTTTCTTTCTAAAAATATTTTTAGTTTATGAAATTCAAATCAATTTGCATGAAGACCTCTTCTTAGCCACACTTTTCGCCGGGGTGTTTGTCGGCGTCGGTCTGGGTATTATTTTCCGCTACGGGGGAACTACTGGAGGCGTCGATATCATTGCTCGCCTGGTTCAGAAATACAGCGGCTGGAGCATGGGAAAAACGATGTTCTTATTTGATGCTTGTGTAATTGCGCTGTCCCGCTTAACTTTCCTGGATAACCGCACAATGATGTATACACTTGTTGCGGTATTCGTCGGAGCCAGAGTCATCGACTTTGTCCAAGAAGGTGCTTACTCAGGACGGGGAGCAATGATCATCTCGAATTCGCAGGAAGAAATTGCAAGCCGGATTGCGAAGGAAATGGACCGGGGCATCACCATTCTCCGAGGATACGGCCATTTCACCAAAGAAGAACGGGAAGTTCTCTACTGTGTAGTAGCCAAAAACGAAATCGTCAGACTGAAGAACATCATCAATAGCGTAGACCCCCACGCGTTCGTATCCTTAATGGAAGTCCATGATGTAATGGGCGAAGGGTTTACACTAGACGATCAAAAACAACCGATTGGGTAATGCGAAAAGCGAAGGCGACCATCTAGCCCCGACAAGCGCTGGAGGGCTTACAGCGAATGGCGCTCTTTGCCATTTGCAGTAAGACCGAAGCGACTCGAGGGGCTGGTCGCCGGAGCTGGACAACAAGAAAAGCGGAAGCGCCTGTCCAGTCCCGACAGGCTTGAGGCAGAACACCGAGACGGCGTGTTTTTGCCGTACAGGTGGGTTGACTTAAGACCCCGAGGGACTAGGCGCTGCAGCTAGACATGAAAAGCGGAAGCGGCCGTTTAGGTTCGACCGGCATAAGACGAGCCGGCGAAGCGGCGCTCTTTGCCGCACAGTCGGATTGGCTTATGTCCCGAGAACCTGGCCGCTGCAGCTGGACAACAAGAAAAGCGATGGCGACCATTCAGCCCCGACAAGCGCTGGAGGGCTTACAGCGAATGGCGCTCTTTGCCATTTGCAGTAAGACCGAAGTGGCCTCGAGACAAGAAGCTGTGTAACAAGAAAAAACCGTTCCAGAAATCCGGAACGGTTTTTTTGCTTCTTAAGATCTGTTCATGTTCGTATAAATCAACAGCAAACGGGCCAATTCCATAACTGCTACAGCCGTTGCTGCAACGTATGTCATGGCTGCGGCGCTCAATACTTTTTTCGCATCGCGCTCTTCTTCATTGCGGATGATATTGTTCGCAAGCAATTGATCCATAGCCCGGCTGGATGCGTTAAACTCCACCGGCAATGTGATAAGCTGGAAAATTACCCCTGCAGCCAACAAAATAATACCGATCAATAAAGCCCCACTCCAAGCGGAAAATATACCGATCATGATAAATACCCAAGACATGTTCGAAGAGATATTAACAACGGGCACTAATCGATGGCGTAAACGGAGGAACGAATAATCTTCGGCATCCTGAATCGCATGCCCCACTTCGTGTGCCGCCACCGCTGTGCCGGCAACAGATGCTTCATGATAGTTATGGCTGCTTAAAGCCACTGTTTTTGTCAACGGGTTGTAATGGTCGCTTAGCATACCACGGCTTTCCACTACTTTTATATCAGACAATCCGTTGTTATCAAGAATGGTACGCGCTACTTGCGCTCCAGTAATGCCTGATGTTGAGCGGACTTTTGAGTATTTGCCATATGTTCTCTTTAACTTAAATTGAGCCCACATAGGAATGATCAGCAAAAGGATGAAATAGACAATAAAACTCATCTGGTTAATACACCTCTCTTTCTGCTTCTACCTCCATTTTACTAGGATTGGTCAGCTATGGTCAACTGATACGCTATGCGGCTTGTTTAAATATACGACTAAATATGACAATGCGATGCACGCGATTGACAGCCAAAAAGTGAAATACCCGATCTGTGCAGTGTAGGCATCCAAGCTGCCATAAATCGGCATTTGCCCAAAGACATAATCGATGACGTCATTGTGCAGGGTCCAGACCGCTGTAACAGCAGCAGCCAGCCAGCCGAAGCGGTAATGATCGATATAGAGGACAGCTTGCAGCGCCATCGCAAAATGAGACCCCACGAGCATCCAGCCGAGCAAGCCGATTGACCCGGTTTCGACCAAAGTCAGTAAATTCATAACCACGGCCCAAAGCCCATATTTGATCAAAGTGACAAATGCTAAAGCTTCAAATATCGGACTTCTCTTTCCTATTAGCCATAAGCCCAAAACAATGGTGAAGAAAAGGCTGGCTGTCGGACTATCCGGTACAAATATTAAAAATTTCGGTTCGGTTATTTTCAACTGCCATCCATACCATATGTATCCATAAATCGTTCCGCCTAAGTTCAGGAGAAAAACCAGCCACAGGAACGGCCGAAACATCAGCCAGGCGGAAATCTTCTGCGCAAAAGAAATCATCAAATTCTTCCCTTCAGATAGCAAAAAAGAGCCGGTTTCCCGGCTCTTTTTTTAACTATTATTCTTCTCCGCCTAGACCAGCGATAAATTCAGTCATGATCTTAAGATCTTCTTCTGAACCTTCCCATGATGGCGGCATTTTTTGTTGTCCATCTTCTTCAATACCATTTACAGCGATTTCTGCAATTTCTTCAGCAGTAAGCCCTGTGTTAGTAAGAGCTGGACCTACGGCACCTTCTAAATTGTCGCCATGGCAGCTAATACAAGCGGAACCTGAGTAAATTTCATACCCCGGGGCAGCTGTATCGATTGCCACTTCTTCAACGATTTGTCCTTGCGCTTCAGCAGCTTCCCAGTCATGGTTCGCTACGGATTCCCATGTAAGGAAGATGATTGCCGCAACTGCTAGCAGCATGAAGCCCGTAGGAAGCGGACGTTTTGATGGGCGGCGTTCCGGACCTGGATCCAGGAACGGAGCTAGTGCCAATGCACCAAAAGCAAGTCCTGGCATGATAATTGCACCTATGATGTTAAATGGTCCAGATGCAAATTGATATTTAAGCAATTGATATAAGAATAAGAAATACCAGTCTGGCAGTGGAATATAGCCTGTATCTGTCGGATCTGCCTTACCTTCTAGTGGTGAAGGATGGGCGACAGTCAATAGCAAGAAACCGATCAAGAAGACTGCACCAATCATCCATTCTTTCAAAAGGAAGTTTGGCCAGAAAGCTTCTGTCTTGCCAGGATATTCGGAGTAATCTTTAGGGATATTCGGTTTACGATGCTGCAAACCTGGAATACGAGAATCCCCAACGAATTTCATCCCTTTTCCGCGATGCATAGTGTCCCCTCCTTAAAAAATCCTTGTGGCCGCTAGTCTTATAGCGGGCCGGAAATACCTTGTTTTCTGATCATGATAAAATGCGCTGCAAGCAACCCAAGCAAAGCAGCTGGTAAGAAGAATACGTGAATTGCAAAGAATCGTGTCAGAGTCTGTGCACCGAGGATAGTTGAGTCCCCAGCAAGAAGAATCTTGATTGATTCACCGATAACCGGTACAGAAGCGGCGATTTCAATACCAACTTTTGTTGCAAATAACGCTTTCATATCCCATGGAAGCAAATAACCTGTGAAACTTAAACCGAGGATAACACCGAATAGCATAACTCCGACGATCCAGTTTAATTCACGAGGTTTTTTATAAGAACCTGTAAAGAATACTCGCAATGTATGAAGGAAAATCATAACAACTACAAGAGAAGCTCCCCAGTGGTGCATCCCACGCACTATTTCTCCAAAAGCGACTTCGTTTTGAAGATAATAAACCGATTCCCATGCATTTTCAATATCTGGCACATAATACATTGTCAAAAACATACCGGATAGAATCTGGATTACCGTGATGAAGAAAGTCAATCCTCCAAAACAATAAACGAATGCTGAAAAATGGTGTGCGGGGTTTACGTGTTCCGGTACTTCATGGTCAGCAATATCGCGCCAGATCGGCGTAATATCTAAACGCTCATCAACCCAATCATATAACTTGTTTAGCACTGGTGTCGTACCCCCTAACTATTAAACTATTGTGTTCGCTTGTATTGCTCCGATTGCCAAAAAGCCATCTCTTTCTTCCACTTCGTATTCATCGAGTGGCCCTAGCGGCGGTGTTCCTGCAACGTTTTGGCCGTTCTTTTCGTAACGTCCGGCGTGGCATGGACAGAAGAATTGGCTCGGGTGTTCCGGATCCCCCGCCCAGTTCACTGTGCATCCTAAGTGTTTGCAGACTGGTGAAAGGGCAACAATTTTATCCCCTTCTTTGTAAACCCAAGCTGAACTTGTTACTTCAGATGTATACCAAGCATCCACCTGCTCGTAGGCGAAGTCGACGCGTACAGGTTCTTCAGTTAAATCAGCTACTGCTTGGTCGGTTAAAATGTAATCTCCAGCATCTTTCTGCTGAAGAACCGGGTCAACCGCAAAACGAACCATTGGCATTAACATTCCCGCTGCCATAAATCCGCCGACACCTGTTAAAGTGTAACCTAAAAATTGACGTCGTGATACACGATTATTACTCATCCTTTTCCCCCCTCTAACATTCAAGGTCAGTCCAATGGACATACTCAATTCAAATATAATTACTAGGACAACCTAATGATATATCAATCAAATGTTAAGGTCAATATCGCATTGAAGCGATTGTGACAGATTGTGAACATTTCATGAATGCTGTGTCCATTCATTGATAAAAAGCGGCAACACTTGGCGCAGCTGGTCTTCCATAACCGATTGCTTGAAGGATTGGTCCATGCTTTCGGTCGGAATTGCAGGCAGCCAAATTACATTTTTAAATTCTTCCAAGGACCGCCATTCAGCATCAGTTGTTATATAAAAGATATGTTTAAACTCTGTATTTCCTATTTCTTTAGTCAATTCGTCAGCCAATCTAGAACGATCTGCCCCTTTGGCATATGATACGGGCGGAAACAATAAAATGCGTCCTTTAAATTGCTTTTCCAATAAATTGGCCAGCGATTGAAGATAATCGGAAGCACTTGCACTTGTTTTCAATCCGGACGAATTTAAATCCAACTGAACCAAAGGGACAACCGCTGAATCGACATATTCTTTTTGTTGCAAGTATTGATCTATTTCTTTCCCTGAAAAATGCATATCGCCTATTCACTCTCCATTTTCTTTAAAGCCTTGATAGATTGAAGCAACGCGGAAAGCTCGAAGAATTTCTGGCGGTCATTCGCATCGAGGGCTTCATCTATTTGTCTTAAAATTGTATCTTCTTGAAAAGCAGCCATACTTTCTTCCAGCACTTTTTCGGCAAGCAGCCGGTCTTCATCAGTGATGGTTGCATGCTTTGGCATGTACGGATTTTCTTCAAGCACTGACATATACAGCGCTGAAGGCGGTTGGTTCGGGAAATTCAACTGGACGAACAAATCTTCATCGGGATTAAGCCGCAAGTCATGGAAAGACTTTTCCGCATCCGCCGTCATCAGATTTCCTTTATAAAAGCGGAAAGGAATTTCCTTCGATTCAGTGGAGGACATGACCATTGCGCGTGGGCAATAATGTGCCTCTTCAACAAAGTGAGTTTTTTCGAGCAGGTCTTCATTGCTTAACATGTAGTTGAGAATCCAGATGCATTCCCGTCTTTTCATTTTGTGGGTCTGCAAAAACCAGCGGACAAACTGCTTTTTTTCTCCTACCGAAATATAAGCGGTCATGAAAACTCCTCCTTTCAATCAAACGACTGTTGCCAATCAAACCATTCAGGGTTTTCCGGTTCCAGCGCCTGAAGTTCTTTAATGATTTCGAGGGCTTTCTCTCTTTTCCCTTCCTCAATCAGAAAACGTGCATACTTCTCCAAGAAATTCGAGTCATCATGAAATGCGGGATAGGCTTTTCCGAAATAGGCAGCTGCCTTATCGAATTGTTCAGTCCGCTCGTAAGATTCGGCAATCATCGGGTAAAGGCCTGCCCAATCATCTTCATTGGCCACAACGCTTTCAGCCAACTCCAGTACATCTTCATCCATTTCTTCAGCATGGAAATAAGAAACGAGAGTATAGATCGCTTCCATATACTCTGGATCCAATGCAATCGCTTGCCTTAAATAATTGACTCCTTCTTCAGCTTTGCCAAGTTTCAATGCCAATTTTCCAGCAAACAAATAGAGCTCTTTGCTGAATTCGTCTCTTGCAATCCCTTCGAGAATTGCCGTATAGGCGGCCTCATAGTCTTCTGCCATATTGAAGCTCTGTGCACGAAGTAAATACGCAGAGAAATAATCGGGGTCAATTTCAATCAGCTCGCCCAGCCGGCGCCCGGCCAATTCGTACTGCCGCGTCTGGAATGCGGCAAAAGCTGCGCCATATAAGACATCCGGCTGAATTTGGTCTTTCAAAACTTCTTCGTAATAAGGCAAGGCTTCTTCATAAGCGGCGCCTGCACTATAAACTTCCGCCAGCCTCTCGGAAAGGTTGACTCCTTCTATTGCAACTTCCTGCGCTTTTAAATCCTGGTAGATTTTAGCGGATTCCAAGTAGCGCCCCGAATCCAGCAGCAGCTCCGCTTTTGCCTGAAGCAGCAACGGTTCGTCCGGAAGCAGCTCTATCGCTTCGTTCAAGCGGCTTTCGGCAGCTTCCAGAAGTCCTTGCAGCTGAAACAGATCTGCCAGCGTAACGAGCACCTGTGGGTATAATTCATCGTCTTTCGAAATTTCCATTAAAGTGTTGAGCGCTTCGTCTTCACGGTCCACTTCAATCAGCAGGTTTGCCCGGTCAACTTTCAATTGGGATTCTTCCGGGAAAACGTATTGGAGATGTTCCAGGACTTTAATCGCTTCTTCAACATAGCCAATTTCAGCTAACCACTCGGATAAATCGTATTGCTCCTCCGGATCCCCGTTTAGCAAAAATGGTTCCAGTAAAGCGTTTACGGAATCAGGATCCCCCAGCTCAACTGCTTTTTGAATATCTTCAATGCTTGCCATACTATCACCTATTCTTTCAGTTTCATACTTCCATCCTACACGAAAGTGTGTTCGAATCATAACAAAAAACCCCCCAAATGGAGAGTTAATTGATCAAAGAATTCATCTGTTCGACAAAATTTGGAAACGATACAGCAATGCAGTCAGGGTCGTCGATATGGACTTCTCCTTCTGCTGCCAAAGCAGCAACTGCGGCCATCATGCCTAGACGATGGTCCCCATATGTTTTCATGTCAGCGCCGTTTAAAGCAGTCGGTCCATTAATGACCATGCCATCATCAGTGGCTGTGATATCGGCACCCATTTTAGACAGTTCCGCAACCACTGCAGCGATTCTGTCTGTTTCTTTCACACGGAGTTCTTCCGCGTCTTTGATGATTGTTGTCCCATGAGCCTGAGTGGCAATGAGGGCAATAAGCGGAATTTCATCAATCAATCTCGGAATCAGTTCTCCTCCGATTTCAATGCCTTTAAGCTTCGAGGAACGTATTGTCAAATCTGCTGAAGGCTCGCCTTCAACTGCTCTCTCGGTCCAGTCGACATCTGCCCCCATTTGTTTGATAACATCAAGAATTCCGGTCCGCGTCGGATTGCTTCCGACATTCGTGAGCAGTACTTCACTTTGTTCTGTTATCAAAGCAGCCCCAATCATGAAGGCGGCAGAAGAAATATCTCCCGGCACCTGGACATGGGCAGCCTTCAGTTTTTGGCCGCCTTCCAGTTCAATGGCGCCATCGTTCCTTTTTGTTAACGTTGCACCGAAATGTTCCAGCATGATTTCCGTATGGTCGCGTGTCGGCACAGGTTCAGTGATAACTGTTTTGCCTTCTGCCTTTAAAGCGGCGAGCAAAATTGCCGATTTCACTTGTGCACTGGCGACCGGCAACGTGTAATTGATCGCCTGTAACTTAGTTCCTTGGATTGCCAATGGCGTATATTGGCCATCCTGGCGTCCGCGGATATCCGCACCCATTTCGCGCAGCGGATTAATGATCCGTTTCATCGGACGCTTTGCAATGGACTCATCACCTGCCATGACAGAATGGAAAGAAGTCCCTGCAAGCAGCCCAAGCATGAGCCGGGTTGTGGTGCCCGAGTTTCCGGTATCCAGCACTTCAGAAGGTTCTTGCCAAGATTCTTCACCAGCACTTTTAATGGTAACGGACTTCCCGGTCAATTCGATGTCTACACCCAACTTCCGGAAACAGCTAATGGTGCTCAAACAGTCATCGCCCAGCAAAAAACCTTCAACTGTCGTAGTTCCAGCGGCCATTGATCCGAACATGATCGCCCGATGGGAAATGGATTTATCTCCCGGCACTTGTATGGTCCCTTTCAATGAAGGATTTGAATAAGATAAAGTCAAAGTCATTAAACTGCCATCCTTTCAGGAAATATACGTATCGTATGCTGTTCTTTTACTAATGCATTCTTTTGCCCGTTCACGGTCTTCAGGAGTTTGGAAACTGATGACTAAAATCCCGAAGACGTCCTCGCGGGTCTCCAGAATCCGCAAATTGACGATGCTGATTTGTTCTTCCGCCAGATAACCAGCTATTTCGGAAATGCTTCCTGGAACATCCGGAATATCGATATACAAGTCATACACACTATACATTGCTCCGTGGCCAGCAATCGGAAGTTCGTCCCGCACCGATTTGGCACGTTGGAAATACTGCTGGATTGGTTCTGGTTCATTTCGGACCAATAAGTCCCGCAGTTGCTCCATTTCCTCCATCCAATTAGTCAATTGCTGGACAATCATATCATTGTTTTGTGTAGTTATGTCCCGCCACATTTCCGGGTTCGACGACGCGATTCGGGTAATATCCCGAAAACCTCCTGCTGCGAGCTGCTTGGCAAACGGATATTCTTCCTCTTTAGCCAATTGGTGCACCAATGAAGCTGCTATCAGATGCGGAAAATGGCTGACGATTGCTGTCATATAATCATGTTCATCAGCTTTCAGCACTTTGACTTTCGCTTTCGTCACCGACAAAAGTTCTTTTAGAAAAGAGATGCTTTCTTCACTGGTGCCTTCCGATGGCGTCAAAATATAAAAGGCGTTCTCAAACAAAACCTCTTTTGCAGCCTCTACACCACTTTTGTGGGAACCTACCATCGGATGGCCGCCAATGAACGTATGGTTCAATTTTTTCGCAGCTTCCATGATATGGTTTTTAGTGCTGCCGGTATCGGTCAAAATGACATCTTCTTTCAAATTCCAATACTGGCTTTGTTCCATCAACTTGATTGTAGTGCCTACTGGTGTCGCAAAAACGATGACATCCGCTTCTGCGGCTGCTCTTTCTAGAGACGGAGGTGAGCTATGTATAATACCCATTTTAAAAGCTTTTCTGGCTGTATGCGGGTCTGCATCATATCCGGCAACTTGTACGCCGGCATGCCGCTGCAGCGCTTTTGCCAATGACCCGCCGATCAAGCCAAGCCCGATGATCAGCACTTGTGGGTTCATAGCATTTTCGCCTCATTGTTTTTGACCAGATCAGGACGCAATTTCACAGCATCATTCAAATAAACATGCTGGATTTCCTTTTGAGCCAATGTTGTATTTACATGCATCATGACGCGGATGCATAGCGGCAAACTGCCTGGAACATCCATTTCATGCGTGCACATGACAGGAACATAAGTCCAGTTTTCAAGTGTCCGCACCGCTTTTGCCGGAAACGCCGATGCGATATCGGTGGTCGTTGAAATGATGACGGAAGCCACATCATCCGGTTTAATCCGGTTTTCTTTTGCCATTTCTAAAACAAGACGGCCCGTTTCACGCAAAACATCTTCCGGCTGATCGGCTGCCACAGTAATGGCTCCTCTAACTCCTCGGATCATAATAACACCCCTCTTATTTTTAATTGCAATTGTTCATAAGCGGCTTGTGCCTGTTCTTCGTCAATCGCTTCGACATACGGCTGACCTGTTTTTTGAAGCAGCACAAAATTCAGCGATCCTTTAGAAGATTTTTTATCTTTTTTCATATAATCAATGACATCATTAAAGGAAATCTCCTGGATTTTCTCCAATGGATAGCCATTCGCTTGGCACCATGCCAGAAACTCTTCCAAGCGCGGATGACCGGATAATAGCAAGGCATAAGCCATTCCAAGAGCAACTGCTTCGCCATGAGTGATTTTGCCATATCCGAGATAAGCTTCTATCGCGTGTGCTAAAGTATGGCCAAAATTCAAATACTTTCTGACGCCGCCTTCAAATTCATCTTCTTCTACGATTGCCGCTTTTACCGCAATCCCCCGTTCCAGATGAAGCATCCAGTCGTCATCAGCCAACTCATTGAACGAATGGATCCGCAGCAACTCAGACAGCCATTCTTCATTGGAAATAAAAGCATGTTTGATCACTTCCGCCATGCCGGACCGCACTTCCTGCTGGGGCAATGTTTTCAGAAACTGGATATTGTAAAGTACTGCTGCAGGCTGGTAAAACGTCCCGATCATATTTTTTCCAAGTGCATGGTTGATGGCTGTTTTGCCGCCAACTGCGCTATCATGTGCAAGAATAGTGGTCGGAATCTGGATATACGGAATACCTCTCATAAATGTCGAAGCAACAAATCCCGCAACGTCTCCTGTGGCACCTCCGCCGAATGCCAAAAGAAGCGACTTTCTGGAACAGCCTTCTTTCAATAAGAAGCTATGGCAGTCCATAAAGGTTTCAATGGATTTCGCATGTTCGCCAGAAGGTGCAGTAAATACACTCACTTCATATGGCTGCAAAAACTGCAAAAGTGAATCAAGGTGAAGCGAAGCGACTTTCTTATCAGCTATGACCACGATCCGGTCGGCTGAACTTAGCAGCTCGCGGTATTGGCTCGAGAACAATTCAAATACATCAATCCCGATGTGGACATTGTATGGTTGATCGGCTTCGACTCGAAGTGACTTCATGTCTAGTACTCCTTCGTATAATTTAAGTAATTCTGTAAATTTTCTTTCAAGCGAGGCATTTGATCCGCATCAAATTGTTCAATCAATGCATTGGCTACTTCCCAAGCTATTACATGTTCTGCAACGATGGAAGCCGCCGGAACCGCACAGCTGTCCGAACGCTCGATGCTCGCTTGGAAAGGTTCTTTCGAATCAATATCGACACTCTGAAGCGGCTTGTAAAGCGTCGGAATCGGTTTCATGACTCCTCGTACGACAATCGGCATGCCCGTTGTCATTCCGCCTTCAAATCCACCCAGGTTATTTGTTTTGCGGGTATAGCCTAAGCCTTCCGTCCATTGGATTTCATCATGCACTTCGCTGCCTGGTTTTCTGGCCATTTCAAAGCCAATTCCGAACTCCACGCCTTTAAACGCATTGATGCTCATCATTGCAGCAGCGATTTTCGAATCCAGTTTGCGGTCATAATGGACATAGCTGCCAATTCCTGCTGGCATGCCTTCTACTATTACTTCAACCGTCCCGCCGATCGAATCGCCATTTTTCTTTGTTTCATCGATTAAGTCAGTCATTTGTTGGGTTACTGAAGGATCTGCACAGTATACGGCATCGTTTTCGACAATCTCCCGGATTTCAGCTGCCGTTTTTCCTTGGTAGCTTTCCGGATTCACTTTAATGCCGCCAATTTCCGTTACATGGGCTACAATTTCCACACCCATCTGAGACAGCAATTGTTTAGCAACTGCCCCGACAGCGACACGCACAGTCGTTTCTCGCGCAGAAGAGCGCTCTAGCACATTGCGAAGGTCACGGTGCCCATACTTCATGCCGCCATTCAAATCGGCATGTCCTGGACGAGGACGTGTAATCTGGCGTTTCACTTCATCCGTATCTTCAATCGGCTCAATGCCCATAATATTCGTCCAATGTTTCCAATCATCATTTTTGACTACTAGAGCTATCGGCGAGCCAAGTGTTTTTCCGTGGCGTACGCCTGATACTATTTCAACTGTATCTTTCTCAATCTGCATTCTCCGGCCGCGTCCATGTCCGCCTTGCCGTCTTTTCAATTCCTTATTGATCATTTCTGCAGTCAGCGGCATTTGTGCCGGCAACCCCTCGATGATAGCGGTCAACTGTGGACCGTGTGATTCTCCTGCTGTTAAATAACGCATGACACTTTCTCCCTTCAACGCACTAAAGTATTTATGTATCACTATAACATATAGTATTTCATCAATTCTATCTTAAATTCAGATAAAGTGAAACTTCAATCTATTGGGAAATTTAACCTTGACTATTCTTGTAAGGAACCTTGAACTATTTAAAAACTATTATTGTGAAATAAAAAAACTGTCCAAATGAAATGGACAGTTTGCTGAAGTTATAAAAGTGATTATTAGGCGCTGAAGAAATCGCCCCAACTCTTTTTCAGTACGTGAAGTTAGTTCAGTGAAAGAGAAACAGCCAAATGCTTTCCGCGAGAGGATAGAGACATTGTTCAAGCTGATTCTTTCGGAACTTTTCCTTGCCTCACCACTGGCTTTCCTGTTGAACAGAATTCATATTTCATTTTATCTATCACCTATCCACAACTTTTTTATTATGGATTTTAGACAAAATAAAAAAGCAGCTAAGCTGCTTTTTTACCTGGATTAGTTTACCCAGTTGTTCATTGTTTTTTCGTATGATACCAATTCTTCTTCTTTGAAGAACAAGCCGATTTCGCGTTCAGCGCTTTCAGCTGAATCCGAACCGTGGATCATGTTTTTGCCGACAGTAACTGCGAAGTCGCCGCGGATTGTTCCTGGAGCTGCATCTTTAGGGTTAGTAGCGCCCATCATTTGACGTGCAGTCAAAATAACGTTTTCGCCTTCCCAAACCATTGCAAATACAGGACCTGAAGTGATGAATTCAACCAATTCACCGAAGAAAGGACGTTCTTTATGTTCGCCGTAATGCTGCTCAGCCAATTCAGCTGGAATCTGCATCAATTTAGCTCCAACCAAGTGATAACCTTTTTTCTCAAAACGTGCTACGATTTCACCGATTACATTGCGTTGTACGCCATCCGGCTTAACCATCAAGAAAGTTTTTTCCATTATGAACACTCCTCTATTTAAAGCTCGGGCTTTTTGCCCACCTTAAAAAATACTATCAGTTTGGTGCTATTTGTCAACTATCTGGCTAAAACTTTCTCTTTCCAATAAAAAAGGCGATTTTTCGCATTGTTTTATTGGCAGGGCTTTTAGGCAAATAATCCAGTTCCTGCAGCGCCTTTTTCAAATACCGTTCACTGACGGCTTTCGCTTCACTGATTCCCGGACTGTTGCGGATGGTTTTGACAACTAATAGCCGTTCCTTGTCCGTCAACTCTTTTTGAAGGCTGTTTTTCAATAAACTGTATACTTCCGGATCGCGGCGTGCACATAACACTGGCAACGTGATATTGCCTTGAATAAAATCGCTCCCTGCCGGTTTTCCAAGCTCTTCGTCTGTTGAAGTAAAGTCCAAAATATCATCAATGATCTGGAAAGACATGCCGATAAAGTAACCGAACCTGCGCAAATGAGCGGCCGTTTTTTCATCTGTCCCTGATACTAATGCCCCTAATTCACAACTCGACGAAATAAGCAAAGCTGTTTTGCGTTTAATGCGCCGCAAGTAATCCCGCAGATTTTGATCCAGTTTATATTTATCTTCTATTTGAATGATTTCGCCGCGGCATACTTCAATCATCGTCTTGGATAAGATATGGTGAAGTTTTGGAGAATCGATGTCGGTGATATACTCCAATGCCCGGGCTAATATAAAATCACCCGTATACATGGCAACACTATTATTCCATTCCGCCTTGACCGTCGGTTTGCCTCTTCGGATATCCGAGTCGTCTATGACATCGTCATGCACAAGGGACGCCATGTGAATCAGCTCTAATGGGACGGCAACTTGTTTCATCACATCGATATTGTAATTTCCGAATTTGCCCGCAAGCAAAACAAAAACAGGTCGGATTCGTTTCCCTCCGGCCTGCAATAAGTGAAGAGAAGCATCGTTTAATAGGTGAGATTTGGAATCCACTGCCTGTTCTAATTCTTTTTCAATCATATCTAATTCCGGTTTAAGATCGGAATAGAGCAATTTCAACTTCACCTTTTCCACTTAAAAAACCTTCTCCCGCTATTTTACTTTTTTAATGCCTAAATGCAGTGCAGCCGCACCGCCAGTGTAAGGTTTGTATTTCACTTTTTCAAATCCGACTTGAACAAAAAGTTTGGCCAGCTGTTTCATACCGGGAAAGCCTTTAGCCGATTCTTGCAGCCATGAATATTCCTTATAGCTTTTCGCAAACAACTTGCCGAATACCGGCATGATGAAACGGAAATAGAACCGGAAAAACGGCTTGAATAGCAAATTATTCGGCTGTGATGTTTCAAGGCACGCAATCATCCCGCCGGGCTTAAGAACCCGGTGCATTTCTGAAAGCACCTGCTGGTAATCCGGTACATTGCGAAGACCAAATCCAATTGTCGCAAAATCAAATGAATTGTCCGGAAACGGCAATGCCATCGCATTTCCCTGAACCAGTTTTACCTGAGGCATATGTTTGGTTTTCTCGATTCCGACATTCAACATGTTCTGGCTGAAATCCAATCCGACCACTTTGCCTGTCTCACCTGTCGCTTCGGCTAAAGCGATCGTCCAATCTGCCGTACCGCAGCATACATCAATTGCAGCTGCCCCTTTAGGCACCTGCATTTTGTCCATAGTGTCTTTGCGCCATTTACTATGCTGCTGAAAACTGATGACAGAATTCATTTGATCGTAATTGTCCGATATTTTTTCAAAAACTTCATGTACGCGCTGTTCTTTCGTTTTTTGCATCTCAGTCATCCTTCTCGGGTTAGCTGCTCAGCTCTATGCTGGTGCGGGGTTATTTGATGGAGCATAAAGCTCTTGAGTTCATAGTTGAAATTATAGGAATTGATGGTCAGCGAAATATCTTCATGCAATAAATCCAGCTTCTCCAGCAGCCAGCGCTCTGTCTGCAACGGGTGCTGAAGAGTCTGGTTCAACAAACGCAGAATTCGAGTCTGGCTGTTGTTTTGCAGGAATTCAAGCTCTTCCACATATCGGATATAGCGAAGCATCAAAGTAGCCAGCGATGCATATTTCTCAAATCCATAAAATTTATAAAATGTCGTTAATAATTCCGTTTCAATTACATGGACTAAATCATCGATTTCTTCAACTGAACGGACTAGCCCATCGTAAAAAGAAGCTTTGTTTTCGCTCACCTTTATGATTGAGGTTGCCAAACGCTGAATCATCGTTATATTGTTCGAATTGGCCAGCATCTGATAATAGATGCCGCTGTAAAAATCACCAGCCAGGACAGTTAACTGCTGTTTTTTTGTTATCACTAGTGCATTTTCCTTCACTTGATCATGGGCATGCAGAGCAGCATAAACGATTGAAACTGTTTTTGCTGAAGCCTCTATTTCGCCTGACCAATGATTTTCGTCAAAAAAAGGCAACAACAAAAAAAACAAACGTGCCCGTTCAACTGATGGACCTTCCGTGAAATTCTCCAGTGTCCGCTGTTTTACAGCTTTTAAGACATCGAGTTCCATAGAAGTGATTTTTGAATGTATTAGTTGTTCATTCATACTGCTTGCTCCATTCATGATTTAGCCATATTACCCTAGTATATCATAAGCAAAGGCTTGCCTTCATCCAATAACGCCTATTTTTTCGCTTCGCTTTCTACCAGGCCATGGGCTGTTTGAATTTCCGCTTTGCCGCGAATTTTCATCGCTGACGTGTGTTCTGTGAATTGGGCAATCATTACTTCACCGGTATCCAACTTTTCGGTATGGTGAAATTTTGTGTCATTGCCACGAGTTAAACCGATGACGTTTACGCCGTCTTCTAATGCACGAATCACAATGTATTCTGGTTGAGCCATTTTTCCACCCGCTTCTTTAAAAGTTCAATTAATTCATATTTATATAAGTGATGATTTCCGATCGTTTGATATCATCTTTTTCAAGTATGCCTCTTGACACTGCAGTCACTGTTTTAGCGCCAGGCTTTTTGATGCCTCTCATTGTCATGCACATATGTTCCGCTTCAACCATTACGTATACGCCGTGCGGGTTTAAAGTTTCCATCAGTGAATCTGCAATGGTGGAAGTGATCCGTTCCTGCAGTTGAGGGCGCTTCGCCACTGTTTCTACTGCTCGCGCCAGCTTGCTTAATCCGGTCACGACTCCATCTCGAGGGATGTAGGCAATATGGGCTTTGCCAAAAAATGGAACAAGGTGATGCTCACAAGTCGAGTAAAAAGGTATATCTTTTACAAGAACCAGTTCCTCATGTCCTTCGTGAAAAACCGTACTGAAATATTCTTTTGGATCTTCTTTTAATCCCGAAAATATTTCTGCATACATTTTGGCCACACGTTTCGGTGTATCCAGCAATCCTTCTCTGTTCGGGTTTTCTCCTACAGCTTCAAGAATCATGGTAACCGCTTTTTCTATTTTATCTAAATCTACTTTTTTCGAATCTATATCTATCACGTTGTTTCCTCCTGTAAAAGACAAATCGGATTCCCTCCGTTTAACGGCCCGTAAGATTCCCTGCTAAGAGAAGTTATTCTTTATGCGAATGCAGCAACCGTTTAGGTTTTTCTTGTTTTTTCTCACATGAATCGTAGCATATAGCCACGTTATACGCAAAACTGTTAGCTCAAAAAAAGAATGGCTTTTACGTGAACAAGTCACGAAAAAGCCATTCTATGTACTGCACTGAAAATTATTTCACTGCGTCTTTAAGCGCTTTACCTGGCTTAAATGCAGGAACTTTGCTTGCAGCGATCTCGATTTCAGCACCAGTCTGCGGGTTACGACCTTTGCGTGCTGCGCGTTCGCGTACTTCAAAGTTACCAAATCCGATTAATTGTACTTTGTCACCTTGAGTTAGAGCGTTTTGAATCGCCTCAAATGCAGCGTCAACTGCTTTTGCAGCGTCTTTACGAGAAAGTTCAGCTGCTTCAGCAACAGAGTTCACTAATTCTGTCTTGTTCATGCTATTCACCTCCTCTCAAAGGGGATGCAAACCTTCAATCCTGTAAAAAGAGTATCATATCGAAAATCGCATAGCAACAGGTAATAGAGCGGTTTTGCAATAAAAAAAGCAAATAATGGAGTATTCTTCCTAAATATTTACATTTAATGCGAAAACCGCTCTAATACTGCGATTTTAATCAACTTTAAAGACAGGTTCATTTTTTTCATTCACAGTGTAAGGAAGTGAATAAGCCGGAACGACCGGGCTGTTTTCATACAATAAAAACCTGATGTCTTGGCCGGGTTCCAATGTCCCCTCATATTCCTGGAGAACGGTATACAAATCCATTGAATAATCTACAAACACTTCGCCTTTGCCATTCACCACAAGCGGAAGATTTCTGCCGCTATATGGACTGACCGCTGTTTGTTCTTCGCTGAATCCCATCGCTTCATAATTCAGTTTATAAACATTATCTGCAATGATTTCAGAAATCGGAGCTTGTCCGCCATTCGCACTTTTCCGTACGTTAATCGTGCGGATCGCTTCTGTAAGGCGCAGATCCACCAATTTCACTGTTGGGTTTTCCTCAACATCCATCAGGACATATTGATAAACTCCACCAGATTCATAGGCATTAGGAGGTATTTCCGCAAGATAAGTTGGGGCGATTTTTGAAAAATCGATTGGATATTTAATGTATTGATCTACGTCCATATCTCTGGTTTTGATCGGCAATAACCCGCCGCTTGCTCCACGGTACTGGTTAACTGCGTTCTGAACAGAAATTAGTTGATCTTCATAAGGAATCTGGTTTTCTGCCCGTTCACTTTCCGGATACATACATCCCGCCAAAAGCATCATACTGAGCATCATAGTGATTGCTAATAATCCTTTTTTCATTTTCATCACCTCAAGCGCCGCCGGTTGGGCCGCTAAGTACTATGAATACCATGATAAAGAATCCGAGTATCAACAGAATATAAGCCACTAAAGCAAAAAGGAATTTCAAGATGCCGTTTTTTAATTTGTATCTGCTTAAATAAATCATTCCCATTGAAATGATTAAAAAAGCTATACCCGCAAAGGAGACCCACATCTTATCTAAAGAACTCATAACTGACCGCCTTTCGTTCTATTTCACCCCGTATTATAACATAAAGAAAGAAGAGGCCGCGGAGCTGAACCTCTTCTTTTGTGACAATTAAAGTAAGTTGATAAGGTCTTCCATTTCGTTTTTCTTCATACGCCCCATTAGGATGTCAACCGCTTCCGTAGTTGATACACCTTCAAATAAAACGGCATACAAAGCTGACGTGATCGGCATAGGGACATCGTATTTTTTTGACAATTGATAAGCGGCTTTTGTGGTACGGATGCCTTCGACAACCATCCCCATTTCTTCAAGCACTTCATCAATGGTCTTGCCTTTTCCTAGCATATTGCCGGCACGCCAGTTTCGCGAATGGACACTGGTGCATGTGACAATCAAATCTCCAACGCCTGAGAGGCCGGAGAACGTCAAAGGCGTGGCCCCCATCTTGACACCCAGCCGCGCGATTTCAGCAAGCCCACGGGTCATCAGAGCAGCTTTGGCATTATCTCCATAGCCAAGGCCGTCAGTTATGCCAACAGCTAACGCAATAATGTTTTTCAAAGCTCCGCCGATTTCTACCCCGATTACATCTGTATTCGTGTAGACGCGGAAATAATGATTCATGAACAGATCCTGGACCCGCTCAGCAGAAGCCGTATTTTCACAGGCTGCGGTCACAGTAGTCGGATGTTCAATTACCACTTCTTCTGCATGGCTTGGCCCCGATAACACCACTACATCTTCTATCCATTGCTCTGGAATTTCTTCGCGGATCATTTCACTGATCCGTTTCAGCGAATCCGGCTCAATGCCTTTGGAGACATGGATGAACAATGCTTTTTTCGTCAAATTCCCTTTAATTTGTGCACAGACTTCCCTTATTGCTTTTGTGGGAACTGCTAACACAAATATTTCTGAATGATTGACGGTTTGCTGCAAGTCGTTTGTAGCTTTCAGGTTTTCCGGCAATTGGATGCCTTTTAAGTACCGATTGTTCGTATGGCCATTGATTTCCTCAGCCTGTTCTAAACGATGGGTCCAAAGCAAAAGGTCATGGCCATTTTGAGTCAAAACATAACTCAAAGCAGTCCCCCAGCTCCCAGCCCCAAAAACAGATACTTTTTCCATATTCAATCCCACCTTTTCCAATTATGTCCGGGCGCGAGTAATCAGCCGGAGCGGTGTTCCTTCAAAGTCAAAGCTTTCACGGATCCGATTTTGTAAAAATCGTTCATAACTAAAGTGCATAAGCTCAGGTTCATTGACAAACACCACAAAAGTTGGGGGCTGTATAGCCACTTGCGTTGCGTAGTAAACACGCAGTCTGCGGCCTTTATCCGTTGGAGCAGGATTCATCGCCACTGCATCTTCAATAACCTCGTTCAAAATACTCGATTGGATCCGTCTCGAATGGTTGTCATTTACCCGGTTGACGATTTCCAGAATATTATGGACGCGTTTTCCGCTTATTGCCGACACAAACATGATTGGTGCATAGTCCAAGAATAAGAAATGCTCACGGATTTTTCTCGTCATGACGTTCATGGTTTTTTCGTCTTTTTCAACTGCATCCCATTTATTCACAACAATGATGACACCTTTTCCTGCTTCATGTGCATATCCAGCGATTTTCTTGTCTTGTTCTTGAATGCCTTCTTCAGCATTCAAAACAACCAAAACAACGTCTGAGCGTTCAATTGCCCGAAGTGCACGAAGCACGCTGTATTTTTCAGTGGTCTCATAGACTTTCCCTTTTTTGCGCATTCCTGCTGTATCGATAATGACATAAGGCTGTCCGTCGTACTCATACTCCGTATCGATTGCGTCTCGGGTTGTTCCAGCAAGATCGCTGACGATTACGCGTTCTTCCCCTAAAAACGAATTGACAAGAGATGATTTACCGACATTCGGGCGGCCAATCAATGAGAATTTAATGACGTCATCTGGATATTCTTCCCCATCTTCTTGCGGGAAATTCTTTGCAACTTCATCAAGAAGATCTCCTAAACCCAGTCCGTGGGAACCAGAAATCGGGAAAGGCTCTCCCATTCCTAATGTGTAAAAATCATAAATCATATGGCGCATATCAGGATTATCGATTTTATTGACTGCTAAAATGACCGGCTTTTTAGTCCGGTATAAAATTTTAGCTACTTGTTCGTCTTGAGCTGTGACTCCGTCACGCCCGTTAACGAGAAAGATAATGACATCCGCTTCGTCCATTGCGATTTCCGCTTGCTGGCGGATTTGTTCTAGAAACGGCTCGTCTCTTAAATCGATGCCGCCTGTATCGATGATATTGAATTCATGCGTCAGCCAATCTGCCGAACTATAGATGCGGTCACGTGTAACTCCTGGAATATCTTCCACGATGGATACACGCTCTCCGACCACGCGATTAAAAATCGTGGACTTCCCAACATTCGGCCGGCCAACAATTGCTACTACCGGTTTTGACATAATTACTTCATCCTTCCACTTCTAATATACTTATTATACACGAAAAAGGTGATGGCATCTTGTAAATGTCCATCACCTTAAAAGGTGTAATATTCAGTTTTTCTTTCGATTGGCAAAAGCCGCCGGGTCATAACCCCTAAGCAATAGATAATGATAAAGCTCTCCTGAAATAATGAGCGGACAATCTTCTAGATCGGCGATATCTTTGGCGCCCAACGCCGTCATCATCATCCCTAAATCCTCTTTCAGAGTTTCAATATCTGTTATCAACTGCTTTTCACCGTGCTCGATTGCGGTTTTTAAAAAGGAGCCAGCCAACCCCGCCGCATTTGCTCCAAGCGCGAAAGCCTTTATCATGTCCAAGGCATTTTGAATGCCGCCTGACGCCAGCACGGTTTGAGGAAAGGCTTTTTTCACTTCGATTATCGCTGCTGCTGTTGGAACTCCCCATTCTTGAAAATAAGACAGCTTGCGCGCCCGCCGCTCATTTTCAATGGCTGCAAAGTTCGTGCCGCCATAACCGCTGACATCGATGGCAGCGATTTTAGTTGAAGCCAGTTTCTCCGCTGCTTCACGGGAAATTCCGAAGCCCGTTTCCTTAACGATCACAGGAACCTTCACCTTTTCCGCTATTTCTTCAATCCGTTCCAAAGCGCCTTTGAAATCGCGGTCACCTTCAGGCATCGTCAGTTCCTGAATGACATTCAAATGTATTTGAAGAGCATTGGCTTCGATCATTTCGATCGCTTCTTCAGCTTGTTTTAAACTTGCTTCACTGCCTAGATTGCCGATAATGAAACCTTCCGGATTCACTTTGCGGACGATTTGATAAGATGCCCTTTCTTCAGGGTCTCTTAACGCTGCCATCTGAGAACCGACTGCCATCGCAATTCCGGTCTCTTTTGCTGCATATGCCAGGAGCGCATTCAGCTTTTCAGTCTGCCTGCCGCCTCCGCCTGTCATGGCATTAATAAAAACAGGTGATTTCAATTTCAAATCACCTGTCTCGGTATGAATGCGAATATCTTCTACACCAAGGTTCGGCAATGCTTGATGGACGAAACGAATATCGTCAAAAAACGTGCCGGCGCTTTGGCCTGTTGATAAGGCAAATTGAATATGGTCCATCTTCCGATCAGCTCTTGACATCTTATTCGGATTTAAATCCTTTTAATTTATCGCCAATCACATCACTGATTGAAAAACCACTGGATTCTTCCGGCATTTCATAATTGGAATAATCATGTTCTTTCTCTTTTTCCTGAAGTTCTTTAATGCTGAGTGACAGGCGTTTATCAGCTTTATTTACTTCCAGTACTTTTACTTGGACTTCCTGGCCTTCAGATAGAACTTCATTCGGGGTCGCGATATGCTTGTGGGCGATTTGTGAAATATGAACAAGGCCTTCAACTCCAGGCAATACTTCTACAAATGCACCGTAGCTTACGATCCGTTTAACTTTTCCAGTGTGGACAGAACCTTTTGGCGCTTTTTCTTCAATGGCATCCCAAGGTCCAGGAAGTGTGTCCTTGATCGACAAGGAAATCCGTTCGGAATCCCGGTCTACTGAAAGAACTTTTACCGTTACTTCCTGTCCTTCGGTTACGACATCGGATACTTTCTCTACATGCTCATGTGATAATTGGGAAATGTGAACAAGTCCATCCACTCCGCCGATATCCACAAAAGCACCAAAAGAAGCAATGCGCTGCACTTTCCCTTTAAGCACATCCCCTTGGTGAATATGTTCCATCACTTCTACTTTTTGCGATTCCTTTTCCATTTCTACAACTGCCCGATGCGAAAGAATTAACCGATTGTTTTCTTTTTCCATCTCGACAATTTTAAAAGTCATGACTTTTCCTTTGTAGTCTTCGAAGGATTCAACGAAATAATCTTCTACTAATGAAGCCGGTACGAACCCGCGAACTCCAAGATCGACCACAAGTCCGCCTTTCACGACATCTTTCACTTCAGATTCGATAATCTCGCCCGACTCAAACTTTTTCTCCAACTCGTCCCATGCCTGTTCGGCATCAACTTTCCTTTTGGATAATACAAAGTTTTCGTCTTCTACTTTAGTTATGATTAAATCTAGCTCATCACCGACCTGAACTGAATCTGATGCTTTCTCGATATGAAGGCTTGACAGCTCACTGATTGGAATAACCCCATCAAAAGGTGCCCCTTCAATCGTTACGGTTACTGCTTTTTCTTCTATATTAGTAACAATACCTTTTACGCGATCTCCTGTTTGGAAGTCACGGTTTTCCATCATGTTCATTTCCTCAGACATAAGTAGCCCTCCTTCACAAACTATCCACTTTCTATTTTATTCGAATTCTCTAATAAAAACAAAAATTATCACTTATTTTTGCTATATTCATCCAGAATATCTTGAATGCGGCTCATGATCATTTCGGTCACTTCTTCAGCAGATGCTTTTCTTTCCCGGAAAGGCGCCATTCGTATGGGCTCACCGTATACCACTTTAACTTTACGGAATGTTTTATAAGGTCCAATAATGGCACAAGGAACTACATCGGCATTGCCGCGAAGGGCGAAAAATCCGGCTCCGCTCAATCCTTTTTTTAAAACGCCGTCCGTTGATCTTGTCCCTTCAGGGAACAAGCCGACGACTTCTCCGCTTTTCAGCACTTTTAATGCTGTTCTAAGCGCTTCCCGGTCGCTCATTCCCCGTTTTACAGGAAATGCGTTAACTTTTGGCAAAATCGGTCCTAGAATCGGCAGCTTGAACAGTTCTTCCTTTGCCATAAAATGCACCGTCCTTGGAGCAGTCATTCCTACAACAGGGGGATCAAGCGCATGAATATGGTTTGAGCAGAGCAGGACGCCTCCTTCTTTCGGGAAATTCTCAATGCCGATCACTTCGAAACGGTAAAGAGGCGTTAATGTCGTTTTTACAAGGGATTTTCCAATTGCATACAAATTCACCTTAACTCAACCTTTCTTCTGCCAGTCGCAATATTTCTGCTGCAGCTTCTCGAATCGTTAAAAAAGTCGTATCGAGAAAAATCGCATCTTCCGCTTGTCGGAGCGGAGAGACTTCCCGCTCACTGTCCATTTTATCCCGCTTCGCAATTTCCGCCTGCAATTCATCAATTGGCGTATGGATACTGCGCTTTTTATTTTCTTCAAACCGGCGGCGTGCCCGTTCTTCGACAGTCGCAGACATAAACACTTTCAATTTCGCAGCCGGCAGGACATCGGTTCCGATGTCACGGCCATCCATGACCACACCCCGTTCTTCAGCAAGCTGCTGCTGCAGTTTAACCATCTGTGTGCGCACGGATTCATGAGCCGCCATTTCAGAAACCGCTTTTGTCACATGCTGCGAGCGGATATCTTCCGTCACATCTTTATTATCAAGAAAAACAAGCTGTCCGTTTTCGGAAGGCTGCAAATCTATTTCTGTATCGGCCAGCAGTTTTCCTGCCTCTTCATTGCTGGACAGATCAATGCCTTCGTTTAATGCTTTAAGAGTGATGGCACGGTACATGGCACCCGTGTCGATATAAATATATCCTAATTGTTCTGCAACAATTTTTGCTATTGTGCTTTTCCCGGCAGCTGCAGGGCCATCAAGAGCAATCTGTATTGATTTCGTCAAAAAAGTCACCTCATCATATGTATTCAACATATTTTAACATAGAAAAGCGGAAGCGCCTATGTAGCTCCGACAGGCGTAAGACGATTTGGCGGAGCGGCAGGTTTTCAGCCGCATAGCCGAAGCGGCTTACGACCCGATGGACTAGGCGGCAGAGCTGGACAACACAAGAAATGCGGCAATAGCCGTTCAGATCCATCAAGATTCCTTTGAAATTTGGCCACCAAAAAAAGCCTTGGGCTACAAGACTTTTTACATTCAAGAGAGAATGCTGTGTTATGGATGTAAGGAAGTATTGTCATGATAATGCGTCAAAGACAATTGGTGCGCTTGCTTTACCTTCCTTAAACTAAACCACCATAGAAACAGCATAAAGGGAATCACACTGTAGGACCATTTCGTATTTGTGTATAAAATCGAATTATAGGCCAGGTGGAGAACCAAAGAGCTGATCAAGGCCATCGCCAAGAGTTTAGGACCATGCGGACCTTTGGTGAACTTCGCTTTGCCTAAATAATATCCCATAACCACTCCAAATAACGCGTGGCTCGAGACTGGCAGAAAAGCTCTGATAAATGCAGTCTCCAAACCGAACTCAAGCAGATATAAGATATTTTCTACTGTCGCAAACCCTAATGACACACTTGCTCCGTAAAGAATGCCATCATATGGATCTTCAAAATCAATATGCCGGTATACGGCAATAATTAAAACAAGCCATTTGAAAAATTCTTCAACTATACTCGGAAACAGCACATTCTGGCTGAAAGCATGGTTAAAGACTCCTTCAAATTCAAAAACATACTGAATAAACAAAATCGGGAAAGTCAGCACTGCCCCGTAAACGAAACATTGAAACAAAAGTTTTGAAGGTTCGTTAGCAAATTGGTCACGCAAATAAAAGTAACTGAACAACGCCAGACTTGGAGCAATCGCAACTGTCAGTAAAATTATCATATGCCTGCTCCTTTGCTTAAAGTCCCTTAATTATAACATGGCATAATGGTAAATATTATCAATTTTTCAATTTCATAAATGCTTATTTATTGAAAGTGTTAATGTCCACTTTTTTGGCAGCAGCTAATATGATTGCCAGCTTGATCCGCGCTTTTTTACTGTCGTAATCGCTGCCCAGCAAAACGCCTTTCAACATCAGATCATGGGCACTGCCGGGATAACTGTAGCTTGGATATGCTTTGCCTTCTTCTGCACTGGTCGTCAAGACGATCGTGATGCCTTTTTGAATGGCCCGCTCAATCGCTTCGACCATATGAGGCGACACTTGTCCTCTGCCCGCAGCTTCCAGAACGATTCCTGCTACGTCAGTGTGCGCCAGCAAATCAATCATATGGCCATCTTGTCCGGAATAACATTTGATAATTTCCACTCTCGGCAAATTGCCTTTCACTTCGTGAACTTCATGGAATATCGGTTTTTGGTAAATGCTCACCACATCATTATCAATGATCCCTAAATAACCGTGGCCAAAAGAGTCAAACCCTTGCAGATTGCTGCTATGCACTTTCTTCACATATTTCGCTGTATAAATCCGTTCATTGAATACCACTACTGTGCCGACGCCTCTCAAATCATTATCAACCGACACATAAATGGAGTTCCGCAAATTTGAATAAACATCTGTTCCTACATCATCAGGTGAACGCTGTGAGCCCGTAACGACAATTGTGCGGTGGTCATCGATTGTTAAATCTAAAAAATAAGCGGTTTCTTCCAATGTATCCGTCCCATGTGTTACTACAATCCCATCCACTGTTTCATCTTCCATTTCCGCTTTGATGGCTTCCCGCAGCTTCAGCATCTTGTCGAAGCCGATATGCATGCTTGGCAACTGAAAAATATCGATGACTTTTACTTCTATTTCTTCAGGCAATTGGCAGAGCGCCGCCAGGTCTCTTCCTGAAATGGCGCCTGATTTCAGCAGTCCTTTCGAAACTTCCTTGCTCGCTATGGTTCCGCCGGTGGTAATCAAAGAAACTTTTTTATTCATGCAATACAACACCCTTTCTCCAACCTATTTTACACCATTGTACCGTGCTGCAAATATCTTTTTACGGGCAAGAAAAACAAAAAAGCGCACTTAGCGTACGCTTTTCTTTTCCGCAATGGCGGCAGCAATTTGTTGTCCATGAAAACGGCCGTTTTCAATAAAGATGGAGTTGGCATTATTTCCCGCAGCAATCACTCCGGCAACATACATATCCTCTGTATCGGTTTCCATCGTCACTTCGTTAAATATAGGGCAGCCTGTCAATTCGTCTATCGCAATACCAATCTTTTTCAAAAAGTTGTGGTCAGGATGATAGCCGATCATCGCAAATACAAAATCATTTGGAATCGTTTCTTTTGTATCATTGACAGTCAGTTCTACTTCCCGCTCCGTAATTTTATCGACAATAGAGTCGAACAGCATCGTAATTTCACCTTTTTTCACCAAGCTGTCAAACTCCGGCAAGATCCAAGGCTTGATGCTTTTCGAATAGCTTGTGCCGTGATACGAAACTGTTACACGGCTTCCGGCTTTATGCAATTCAAGCGCTGCATCTACTGCTGAGTTCTTGCCGCCGATAACCAGGACATCTTGGTCAAAATAAGGATGCCCTTCCTTGAAATAATGCATGACTTTTGGCAAATCAGCGCCTTCTACTTCCAATTTATTCGGATTGTCGTAATAGCCGGTTGCCGCAATAACATATTTCGCATGATATGTATTTTTGGATGTCCGGACAATAAACTTCTCTTCTTTTTCAACAGCTAAAACGGTCTCAAAAGAACGCACTTCGATTCCGCTTCTTTTCACTACTTCCCGGTAATAGACCAGCGCCTGGTTGCGCTTAGCTTTCCGGTCTTCTGTTATAAAAGGAATATCCCCAATCGACAATTTTTCACTGGAACTGAAAAAAGTCTGATGGGTCGGATAGTTATAAATGGCATTGACGATGTTTCCTTTTTCAATGACTACCGGCTGAAGGCCTATTTGCTTGATGGCGATGGCTGCTGCCAAACCGCAAGGGCCTCCCCCGATAATCAGAGCATCTATATTTTCCATACTTGAAACCTCTCCCACAATTAGTATCTATCCCTTAAGAATAGAAGACTTCTTTCACCGTTGGCAACTAAAAGCACTTAGCTGCTTCCTGCACTTTAAAGAGACGTGAAATACCTGTTTTTCCATTTAGAATTTCATTGGCCACAAAAATAATTTGTTGGACTGCCAGTCAGCAGACAAAGGCCTTAACCGACGTTTTTTATTTTGGATGTATGTCAAAAACATGATATTCCGCTTCCGCGCCTAAACGAAGCGGCAATTTGGTGGTGCCGTATCCGTTGCTGACCAACTCCATTTTCCCACTGTTCTCAGTTAATCTTCCTTTTTCCGCAATCCCGAATTTACCCAAACGTATCTGACCGCCATGCGTATGGCCGGCAAGCAGGAAATCGGCAGGATATTTTTCTCTCACATACTTAAATACGGCAGGCGTATGAGACACAAAAATAACAGTGTCGTCTGCTGCTATATCAGAAAAAGCAGTAATGATTGAATTTTTTCCATAGCTGAAATAATCAATGCCAACCAATTTCAAGTGCGGCTGCCCTAGAAGATTGACTCCTTCGTTTTCTAAAATTTCGACATTATACTCCTCAAACAGCTTGCGCAATGCCGCCTCGCCAGCGCTTCGATCGTGATTTCCCCAAACAAAGTAAAGCGGGCCGAGTTTGCTGAGCATTTTCAGATTTTCTTCAACACGGCTTAATGGCACACCTTTTTCCGTTAAATCGCCTCCTATGATGACAACATCTGCAGGATCTTCCAACAAACTTGAATTTAACTTTCTTCTGTGAATATCTGAAATAAACATTAACTTAAATGGTTCAAACCGATGTGCGGCATGCAATTGAATGCGTTGGCTCTTCAAGTTTTGCTGAAAAGCGTTGCGCAACATAAAAAGAAGCAGCGCCAGAATTGCCAGACTGCCTTTATAAATCCACTTCATATTAAATAATTCCTCTCAATCAAAATAAAGAGACAAAAGCAAAGAGCTGCTTGTGTCTCTTTAAAAGTAATTTCACTTTCAGTCTTCTGAGATATCCAAAACCCGGAATCCCGATTTATCCAACTCTTTCAAAAAGCGGTCGATATTGTCTTTTTTCTTGATTTTTAAAACGATGCGCCGTACCACTTTATCCGTTTCATCAAACGTCACAAGCGAGACCACAGATTCTTTATATTTCTCTATTATATCACCAAGCCGTCCAATGCGCCCCTCTGACTCAACCGAAGTAAAGGTGATGCGCACTCCTTCTTGCTGCATGCCAAAAGCGCTCTGCAATTGATTCATCACATCAAAACGTGTCACTATCCCGAGAAATTCGTTATCGTGCACAACTGCAATAATGGGGAAATCATTCAGCTCAACAATTGCTTTTTCAAAGACATCCTCAATTTTCAGGAAAACATCCTGATTCACAACAACGTCGCTGACTTTGGCCGTGCTGATGAATTCATCCTTGGTCTTGCCTGAATAGAAAAATGCCCGGCAAGCGTGAAACCAAGTGAATATCCCTTTATATTGCGTGCCTTCTATAACAGGCAAAGCATCTATTGAATGGCGTTTCAGCAAGTCAAGGCCCGTCTGGATTGAATCATCCATTTTAACTATAATGCATTTTTCTCTTTTTACCATTACGCTTTTCACAAACATCCAGTTCACCTCTACTTTTCCTCAGCTTTGTTGGCTTTGTTGTTTTGTTGCAGCAATACGTTTATTATTCCCTCTTTAAGGCAAAATTAACGTACTACCAACACTTATTTCGTTTGAAGTTAAACCGTTTGCTTGTTTGATCTTTTCAACTCCTGCATTTGCTCCTGCTGCTCCGTAGGCATTAACGGCAATCCGGTATAGGGTTTCGCCTGATTGGACCACATGTGTCTTTTGTGATAATTTTGCTTTCTCTTTGGCTTCTTTCTCTTTTTGGGCTGCTTGTTGTTCTTGCTGTCTTTTTGCTTCTGCTTCTGCTTCTGCTTTGGCTTTTACCTCTGCTTGAGCTTTTGCCTCTGCTTCTGCTTTGGCTTTTGCCTCTGCTTGAGCTTTGGCCTCTGCTTCTGCTTTGGCTTTTGCCTCTGTCTGAGCTTTGGCCTCTGCTTCTGCTTCTGCTTTGGCTTGGGCTTCAGCCTTAGCCTTTGCTTCTGCCTCCGCCTGTTCTTTTTCTTTAACAGCAGCTTCTTTTTTGGCTTGTTCTTTCTCGGCAGCCGCTTTTTGAGCTTTTGCTTCTTTAGCTTCTTTTTCCGCTAAAGCTTTCGGCTCTTCCTCTTTTTCTTCTCCTTCAACGGGAACAAGAGGAGTTTCAGATGCCGGCGGTGTTGTTTCCAGGCTGACTTGATCATTTACTGTGCTGGTAATTAATGTGTCGTTCGGCTCATGCAGAAAATATACGTATATAAGAAGTGTCACGGGGATTAACATGAAAATGAAAAACAATGTAGGCAGCAGCATGTTTTTGGTTTTTTTCGGTTTCTTATTGACCGCTTTACGCTGTGCCCTTCTTGAAGGAGCGGCAATGCTTTGAACTGGAATTTCCTGTCGGCCTTTTTCAATGGCTTTACGATAATTTTGTTTACCCATAATCGACTACCCCTATCTTCTCTAATAACTCTATTATGCCGAAAATTTCCCATTTTGTAAATGAGATTTCCGAAAATTGTCATAAAGGCAATAGTGCATTCAGCCGATTTTCCCAATGCTGCAGCACAACTTTTTTGGGCTTAGGAGTCCGCTTGTCAAATACCGTGTAGTCGATGCCATCATTAACGCAGCAGTTTTCAGGTTTTTGTGCTAACTGCTGGTCAAAACATTCAATAATATACTGTCTGATGCATCCAGATAAGTTGACCAATCTCCTCATTTTATCCACTTGCTTTATTTTTTCCTGCTGAAGAGTTTCCATTTGAAGCAATGTCTCAGCGACCGTCAGTTGACTAAGCCAATATTCGATGACCCGCAACGCAGTTTCTCTGACTGTGCCTGCCGCAACCAGCTGCTCTGCGGTAGAAATATTTGCTGCCACTTCCTGAATTTCATGCCTGGATGGCAATTCATCCATTACGAGGCTTAACATTAACCCCTCGTCTCCTTCTGCGTAAAGCAGCGTTGCCAGTGCGGCCCGTCCGTCACGCCCGGCTCTTCCCACTTCCTGCACATAGCCTTCTACAGAAGTGGGCAGTTGAAAATGGATAACATGGCGGATATTCGGTATATGAACGCCCATGCCGAACGCATTAGTTGAGCAGACCCAATCCAATTCTCCATTCTGGAATTGCTGCTGGACAAATACCCGATCCTGATGCTCCATGCCACCGTGATAATAGGAAGCCTGCAATCCCATCTCCATTAAAATTGCTGCCAGTTCCTGTGATTTTTTGCGTGTTCCCGCATAAATAATCCCCGGCCCTTCGCATTGCTGGACAAAAGAAGTCAGCCATTCCAGTTTCTCCTGCGACTTTTCAAATTTTTTAATATCATAAACTATATTTTTGCGATCCATCGGATGCGTGTATATATATGGATGGCTGATTTCCAAATATGTCTTGATTTCATTGGTCACTTTTTCTGTTGCAGTGGCAGTCAGCGCCAGAATTTGCGGATGTCCCAAGTCCGGCAAAATTTCCGCGATCCGCAAATAATCCGGGCGGAAATCAAAGCCCCATTGCGAAATACAATGTGCTTCATCGGCTACCAGCAGCGAAACATGGATTTTTTTCAATTGCTTTTTGACAAAAGGCTGAACCAGCATTTCCGGGGAAATGAAAATAAACCGATAGCTGCCAAGTGTATTCCAGATTTTTTCCCTTTCCTGCGGTTTCAGAAATGAATTGATTGCCACAACGGATTTTTCGCCCATTTTTTTCAACTGGGAAACTTGATCTTGCATTAACGACAATAGCGGCGAGACGATCAGCACACTTCCTGGCAAGAGATGGGCAGGCAACTGGTAACACATCGACTTCCCCATTCCCGTTGGCAACAAAGCGATGACATCTTCGCCTTTTACGATTTGTTCGATGACTTCTTTTTGGCCAGGGCGAAACGATGCAAAGCCATAAGTCTTAAAAAGCAATTCCTCCAGATTCACGGCTGTTCCTCCTTTAAAGCTAATGCCAGGCGAATTTGAAAATAACTGGCATCCGGCAATTCTTCTTTAATGTCCCTCAAACGTTTTGTTTTCCTGTTTTTGCTCACTGCGACTATCTTTTCATAAAGGCTTTTTGATAAAAAAGCCGTGTAATTGAAAAATGGATCATTCATGGCAAGTTCCACAAAATGGTCTTCAATGGTGCTTGTCTTCAATTGGCGAACTGCGGCAATCTCTTCGAGCGAGAGGCCTTTTTCAAACAATTTTAAAGTTCTTTGCGTGGATTCTGTCAAGACTGACCTTTGTACAATGTTCTCAGTTAATCCGCTAAGCAAAGGGAAGTTTTCCATTTCAATCACATCGATCCAGGCATGCAGCGCTTCAACTGCCGCTAATTGGGCATCCAGAATATGCAGACCGTGCGCGGAAGCGATCTGCTCCCATGTCAGCCCACTCCATCCAAGACCGGTTAAACGCTGCATAACAATCATTTTTTGCTGTTCGCTAATACTGGCTATTTGCAGGCTATTGACCATCTCTGTTTTAAAAGCCCGGACTGCTGAAAGCTCCCGAAAATTGATTTTCTTCAAATATCTTTTGACCCACGATTGAAGGTCTTCTGCATTATGTACAGGATCAAACCGGTTGATCTGCTGGCTTGTATAGGATAAGGTTTGCACCACCAAAGACAGACGGTTTAAGAAAACCGCTTCATTGCCCCGGTATTTCCACCCATTAAAACGGGATGCCGGAATATCCATAGCAAGTGCTTTTTCGGTCAAATCGATGACTTCGTCGTTCGCTTTCAATAATTGCTGGCGGAAAAGGCGCTGGATCACTTCATCGTACAATTGTTTTTCCAGTTTCGGCATTACTGCAAAATACGGATAAAGGCCATAATAACCAATGTCCTGAATGGTCTGACCGGATTTTTTCCCTTTGATCAAGTGAAATGGAGAAGAGATTGTCCGCTCCAGATTCACAGCCTTCATAATGGTAATTACAAGCTCTTCAAATAACAAGAGTGGACCCCCTAGCGTTTTTTGGTTGAAAAACAAGGCAAACACCTTTAGAATGAATACGGTAGTATAACTGAACTTGTTCGGAGATAAAGGAGAGGAAAATTATTATGGCTAAGTATACCATTGTCGATAAGGATACTTGTATCGCTTGCGGGGCTTGCGGTGCTGCAGCACCCGATATTTATGATTATGACGACGAAGGAATTGCTTTTGTTATTTTAGATAATAACATGGGCACTGAGCAAGTTCCAGATGAACTGGAAGAAGACATGGAAGACGCATTCGAAGGATGCCCGACCGATTCTATCAAAGTGGCAGATGCTCCTTTTGACGGAGATCCTCTTAAATATGAAGATTAAGTCCGGATATTAAAACAGGCGTTCACGAAAGCAAAGGTGCTTTCGTGAACGCCTGTTTTTTCATTTATCGGTAATAAAGCCGCTGCTTCTCGATCCATGAATGCATACTGCTGAACATCAGCAGCACGACAGCTGTGAGAATCAGGCCTTTAATCAGGTTGAAAGGTAAGATCCCGAGAACAATTGTGCCGAAAAGAACACTGCCGGTTTCTGCAGGCATGTTCAGGAAGTACGAGTACATTGGCAAAAACACTAAATAGTTCAGCAGGCTCATGCCGATTGCCATTGACAATGTTCCTGCAGCCAAGCCGAAGATCATGCCTTTTTTAGTCGCCATTTTATGGTAGATGACGTAGACCGGCAAGATAAACAAGAGACTCGTCACAAAATTCGCCATATGGCCGACTGGAACTCCAGTTGGGCTTCCAGCAAAAAGCCAATCCAAAGCGTTTTTGAAAAACGCAACTAAGATCCCTGCAACAGGACCCATTGTAATGGCGGCAATCAAAGCCGGCACATCACTAAAATCAACTTTCAAGAATGCAGGTAACGCCGGTAACGGGAAGTTGAAAAGCATTAAAATAAATGAAATACTGCTCAACATTCCAATTACAATCATGGATTGTAACTTCTTATTCTTCATATTCCTCTCTCCTTGTAGTGATTCACCAGAAGAAAGGCTTGGACAATGCGGCCCCATAATAAAACCCTTAAGCGAAATCACTTAAGGGAGAAAAGGCACACTTAATAAGCGTTGCACCGAATAAACGGCGACACACGTCCGCACCTTCACCTTCTCCCATCCAGACTATACTGTCGGCTTTGGAATCTCACCAAATCCTGCTTTTTACGGCTCGCGGGCTTATGAATAATTACATTCACTTACCGCCGGTAGGGACTCTCACCCTGCCCCGAAGATGAATCGATATTTTGTTATAGCCTAATATTAGTATAAAAAAGACACCTTGTAAACATAATTGTTTTGTAAAGTGTCTTTTTTAGCAATTATTTTATTGTCCAAGGGGTTTTGTTGGCTGATACCGGAGTATCCAGAGGTTGGGTAAGATCAAAACCCAGCCATTCTGATTGTTTCACGTTAACCAATTGCACTCTTTTCCCATATGCTTTAGCAGTTAAAGACAGACTTTCAATCATTCTTTTGGCATCCACATCTTCCATCGCTTCTAAATCAAACGGCTCCTCAAATTCAATCTGGACTACATCATCCATTTCAGATACCGTAAAATCCAAACCTTCCGGCAAGGTGCTTTTTTGAAAATCATTCGGTGAAGCTGTCATTGATTCGAATGCTTCAGTGGCCGTTTCCAACGGCATGCCGTATCCAGGAACGAGATACGTATTTCCTGCTGCTGTTGTATAAGCATAAAAAGCGACATTTTTCACATCAGTTATGACCGGCTCCATTGGGCCGATTTGATTGAACTCAGCCGGGCTTCCGTCTTCATTTAAAACTGCGACTTGGCCTGCATCTCTGAAAGTTTCCTGCAGTGAGGCGATATAGACCCCGATACTGGCAGAAGCGAGGTCGTATTGATGATCATTCGGCAGGACATGCTGTGCTCCTTCAGCCTCCATCGTGATGGTCCCTAAATAAGGATGGTATTCATCGAACCCTAGAGCTTTTTCGTCTAGATGGCTGGCGTAGTAATTATAAAGTTCAACGGTATTGGGATTTTCCATTCCCAAATCTTCAGCAATTTGTTCATTGGGTATTAAAAAAGAAAGTGGAATGACGTAAGCATTTTCAGTAAAGCCGATGGTGAATAGGGTATGGCCGGCTAAGTCTTCCTCATAAACGGAAGTGCGGGTTGCTTCAACGCCTTCTTCAACCGCAAAAGTGTTGGTATCGGCTGAATCCGCGTTTCCTGTTGCTGCTTCTTCTTGAATGCTCTTATCCTCCGCCAGTTCTGCGGACGACTCGGCAGATTGTTCAGCACCGCTTTCTGTACTCATTTCATTTTGTGCAGTGTTTATGCCGCTTTGGCTTAGTATGGAGGCAACGAGAATGCCTATCGTGATAAAAGCAAGGACCGCTACCAGCAAAGGCAGCCATTGCTTGTTCTTTTTGCGTGCAGGAGTTTTTAGGGCCAAACGGTTATAGACTTCTTCTTTTGGCCGTTCATCCTGGATTGTGGGGAAATCCCGTAACAAACTTTCGATGCGCTCATCATCCCAGTTGTTATTCAGCATTCGCTTCTCCCCCTTCCTTAGAAGATAATTTTTCACGCAATGATTTTATTGCGCGATGCTGGGTGGTTTTCACTTTTCCTTCTGTCCACCCTAAAACTTCCGCGGTTTCAGCTATGGATAAGTCCTGGAAATAGCGCATGATAATCACCATCTTCTGATCGCCTGTGCATAAATCCAGCGTTTTATAAAGCAATATTTTATCTTCATTCAGCGAAGCTACTTCTTCCGGAATACGCTCAGAAGAGATTAGCTGCTGCGTTTCCCAATCGAAATGGTCTGCTGAATGCTTTTTTCGAACCGCCGTTTTACGGAAGTGGTCAATCGCTACATTTTTGGCGATGGAAAAAAGCCAGGTTTTTTCTGAACTTTTTCCTTCAAACCGATCATAAGCTTTAAAGACACGGATATAAACTTCGTGCATTAAGTCTTCAGACAAATGCCGGTTTTTCACCAGATAAATGAGGAATTGAAACACATCTTGATGATATTCATCGTACAAGCGATGGAAAACGGAGTCGTCCATACACTCCCTCCATTCTTTGAATTAGTCGTCTCTAATCGCAAAAAGTTACATCTTCTTCAGAGGCAGCAAGAAGATGAAAGAAGTGCCTTCCCCGACCTTGCTCTCGGCATAAATTTTACCGTCGTGTCCATTGATGATATTGCTGGCTATCGCAAGCCCTAAACCTGTTCCGCCTTTGCCTAATGTTCTGGCTTTATCGGCTTTATAAAAGCGTTCAAACACATATTGCAAGTCTTCTTCCGGTATTCCGACTCCTGTGTCATTGATGGATACCTTGGCATATCCCTGTTCTTGTTCGACCTTGACGACCACTTGTCCTCCTGCCGGCGTATGCCGCAGTGCATTATCGATTAAATTGGTCATCACTTGCTCGATGCGGTCTTCATCAATTTCAGCAGCTGCCCAATCATCCAACTCGGTCGTAAATGAAAGCTGAATGCCTGTTTCTTTGGCTGCCTGGGAAAATTTTACCGTCATTCGTTCAATTACTTCATTGAATTGTACCAGTTCTTTGTAAAGCCGCATATAGCCTGATTCCATGCGGGCAAGATTCAGGAGATCTGTGACGAGGCGGCCCATCCGCTGGGATTCCTCGTAAATGATTTTGGTCATCTCGCGCCGTTCCTCTTCTGTCGCACCTACGTCATCAAGAAGCGCTTCACTATAGCCTTGGAGCATGGCAATCGGCGTACGCAGCTCATGGGAAACATTTGCGATGAAGTCTTCCCGCAGTTTTTCAAGGCGATGCTGCTCCGTCATATTGTGAAGGACTGCTACTGCTCCGCGGATTGAATCCCCGCTGTAGAGCGGGCTGAAAGAGATGGCATAGTATGCGCCTTCCATTTCCAATTCTTCTTCGATTTCTTCTTCATAATCCAGCACATGTTCGAGCATGTGGATCATTTCAGAAGGCAGCGGTTCCCCTTTTTCCACGCCTCTTTTCATCAGCCATTGCTGTAAAAGTTTTTCGGCTGGCGGATTGCTTAAGAGAATGGTGCCATCCCGGTTAAACGTAATAACCGCATCAGCCATCGACGTCAAGATGCTCGAGAGCTGCTCTTTTTCTTGGTTGATCACTTCCACATGGTGTTTCAGCTGTCGGCCCATCTGATTAAAAGCTGTTGCCAGCTGGCCAATTTCATCACTGGAAGCCGCTCGCACTTTCGTATCGAAATTCCCTTTTGCCAGCTCAAACGCCCCTTCACGCATTTTGCGGAGCGGAGAAGTGATGCGGGTAGAAAGGAAGAAAGCAAAAAATGTCGTCAGTAAAAATGCGATAAATGCCGATAAGAAGACAATATTCGTGGTTCGCTCAGCTGTACGGTCCATGACTTCAAGCGATTGGTAGATAAACACGGTGCCGTGTTCTTGTTCGACTGTCTGGAGCGGGCTCGCGAGTACAATATATGACTCCATCCGATCTTCCTGAGTCAAAGAAGGAAGCAGCATTTCTTTCATGACGGTCTCGTCCGTCTCAAAAACTTTTTGAAAATCAGGCTCATTTAAAATAGCTTCCCGCAGCTGTTCCCCATTAATGCCGTTATGGATGTAATAAGTGCTTTCATGGGGCGCTTCTGCAATGACAGCGTTCGTTTCCGGCCCAAGGATATCATCAATAACATTCAAGGAAATATTGACTTCTGCATGATCATTGAAAATCCGCGCAATCGTGGCCGCTTCTTTTGTCAGGGTCTCCTCTACCGCTTCACTGTGATAGTTGCCGAGAAACTCCAGCAGCAAAACCGTCACAATAAAAAGGACAAAGGAAACGAGAAGCAGTATTGTGATCCACAGCTTCCCGACTACACTATTCCATATTCTATTCATTTCCTACCTCGAATTTATAACCAACGCCCCAAACGGTGACGATCATTTTTGCAGCGGATTCCGACACACGATTCAATTTCTCTCTCAATCGTTTCACATGGGTATCCACTGTCCGTAAATCGCCAAAGAAATCGTAATGCCAAACTTCTTTCAGTAAATGTTCCCGGTCAAACACTTTATCCGGTGATTTAGCCAGGAAGTAAAGCAATTCATATTCTTTTGGAGTTAAATTCACTTCTACATTATCCGCCGTTACGCGGTGAGCATCATGATCAATCGTCAAATGCGGAAAAACAACCAAATCTTTCGATACAGATGAATTGGCGGCAGGCGAGTACGCTGAAGAACGGCGCAGAATCGCTTTTACGCGCAGCACGACTTCCCGGGGACTGAACGGCTTGACGATATAATCGTCCGCACCAGATTCAAATCCCTGGACTCGGTTGGCTTCTTCTCCTTTAGCCGTCAGCATGATAATCGGAGTCATTTTCTTTTCGCGCAGTTCCGTGCTGACTTCAATGCCGTCTTTTTCCGGCATCATTAAATCCAACAAGATGCAGTGATAGTCTTTTTCCATTGCCATTTCCAAGGCTTGGGCACCATTTTCCGCTTCTTCTACGATATATCCTTCCCGCTCCAGATACATTTTCAATAAGCGGCGAATTCTTTCTTCATCATCAACAACCAATACGGTAATTTCTTCCGACATAGTAACCCCTCCAACTTTTGTCTCTTATCTTTCATTGTACCGCCAACATTTGTAAAAATAAATAAAAAGCCTTTTCCACTAGGGAAAAGGCTCATTTTGTTTGTCCACATTCCGAACTTATGCGTAAGAATGCAATCCAGCGATGATTAAATTGACTGCTACAAGGTTGAACATGATGATAGCGAAGCCTACGACTCCGAGCCATGCAGATTTTTCCCCGTGCCAGCCTTTACCAAGACGCAAGTGAAGGTACGCGGCATAGAACAGCCAAGTGATCAATGCCCACACTTCTTTCGGGTCCCAGCCCCAGAAACGGGACCAGGCGATTTGCGCCCAAATCATGGCAAACACCAATGCTCCTAAAGAAAACAGTGGGAACCCGATGATGACAGCACGATAGCCGATTTCATCCATCAATTGCAAATTGACATTTTTAACAAATGGTTTGAAGATTGCTGAGATTCTTTTTCTGGCAATCAGCCGGATAACCCAGTACAGCACTGTTCCGACTATTAGGGACCAGACAACTGTCGTCAGTTTGCTGGCATTTACCACTGCCGGCGTTTCGACTAATGGAGTCAAGGTTCCTTCTGTCAATTGAACATACTCATTCATACCGATGATGGCAGGCATATTATACGTAATTTCAGACTCTACACCTTTTTCATCAACAAAAGTAAAGGCCGATTCATAACCTGTTACTGAGAAAAATGTACTGACGACAACGAAACCTAGAACAATGACAAGTGAATACATAATTGCTTCCAGGAAGAAACGCTGCTTTGTGTTTTTCTTCGTATCGACTACTTTTAAAAGATAAACCAATCCTGCTGCAGCGCTGATGGCCAGAACACCTTCAGCAATTACAACCGTAATGACGTGGATAGCCAACCAGTTTGTTTGAAGTGCCGGAATCAACGGACTGACTTCACTTGGGAACATGCTGGCAAATGCAATGATCAGTAACGCAACCGGCAATACGATCATACCAATGACCGGTGTTTTATAAATTGCATAGATGACGATAAATCCGCCGACCAGTGTCATGCCGAACGCTGTTGTAAATTCAAACATATTACTGATTGGGGGATGTCCGGTTGCACCCCATCTTGTGAAGAAATATCCTAATTGGGCAAGAAAACCGAGGATTGTAATGCCGAACGCTACTTTCCCCCAACGTTTTTCAGATGCGAACGATCCTTTTTTATTTCCTTTTACAGCTCCTCCGAATACGAATGAAGCAATCAAATAAGCGATGAATGCAACATACAATAAATTGGAGCTAATGTCGGCTAAGTTCATGACAATTCCTCACCTTCCTTTTTCTGCTGTTTCTCGATTTCCTCCTGCTGGTCACGATAAGCAGGAAGCGACGCATATTCTGTAACTTGATCAAGATCTTTCTTCAAACCAAACCAGTTTTTGTTGGTATGGCCTGCCAAAAGAATCTCGCCATCCGCTTTTTGCTGAATCCAGAAACGGCGGTGGTTAAAGTACATTCCTTGCGCCACACCAATCATGAAGATAAGTCCGCCTAAGCCTAAAATCGGCAATGTTCGGTCTTTACGAACGGTTAAACCGGAAACATCACGTGTCTCTGCACTTTGGAAGGCCAGTTTGTATTGGTTTTCACCAAAAGGCTCAACGGTGTTTTGAATGGTGATAAAGCTTGTTTCCCCTTGTGGTGTTTCAGGAGTTTTCATTTCCACTAAAAATCCGGGATTGTTCGGCAGCGGCGTCGCAGTTTGAGGCTCGCCGTTTTCAAAGCCGGAAAAATCGGGGTAATAACCAAGCAGCTTCACAGTCGATCCGTTTTCAAGTTCATAAATGTCTTCCGGATTAATTAAATCAATCTTCAATTCACCAAAAGTTTCTTCGGTTTCTATATTCGATAAAGCGAAAGTCATTGATTTCAATTCATTTAATTTGAAGTCCATTTGGTAAACCGCATAGCCATCGAATTTCAGCGGCTGGTTGACCCGGATTGGGTATTCTCCGACTTCTTCCAGATCATTTACTCCCGGAAGGCTGTCTTCCGGTTTCTTATACAGCACCACATCGGTCTGATAGTTTTTAGCGACTGTTCCGACCCGGTCAATAGCTTCTTTAAAGACAGCATCTTCTTCAGTATTGTAGGTCTCCAGTTCAAAGTTCTTGCTTTCAAGTGTATATCCGGGAGCTTCTGGAATCGCCCGAGTTTCGCCTTCACGGATCCACAAGGTCTCATCGACATAAAATCCAGGCATCATGCGAAGCATTACGCCAAATAGGAATATAATCAGCCCGATATGGTTGACATAAGGGCCCCATCTTGAAAAACGGCCTTTTTCAGCTAATAAACCGTTTTTGTCGCGTCTTACATTGTATTTTAGCTGCTTCAATTTAGTTTCAGCTTTATCCAATGTATCTTCAGCGCCTTGCCCTTCGCCGTAAATGCGCTGCTTGTCCATAAAGCTTGCATGGCGCAATACCCGCTGGTTTTTCAATGAGCGGTACAATGGAACAAAACGGTCCAGGCTCGCAATAATCAGCGAAATAGCCAGCATGCCAACTAAGATGATAAACCAGAACGAACTGTATAAGTCGTGGAATCCTAAGAAATGATACACACGGCCGATGCTGCCATAAACTTCTGAATAATAGGCCTTGATTGTTTCAGCAGTTCTGACAGGCACGGATACATATTGTTCTTGCGGCAATATTGTACCGATTGCAGCAGCGACTAATATAATGACGATAAGGCCGACACCGACTTTTACGCTGGAGAAGAAATTCCATATTTTGTCTACAATCGACTTGTTATACGTCTGTGATCTTCTCGCGGTTCCTTCATAGCGCATATCAACTAACTTGTTGTTTCTCTCTTTTTCGGTCAAGGACCGCCCGCAGGATTCACACAATATTGTTCCGGGCGGATTAATATGGCCGCATTTGCATTGCATTTTCTCCATCCGAAAAAAACTCCTTATTCAGGTTTGATTTCTTCCATAAACCCTTTAATGTCTTGCTCCGTCATTTCACCGGTAACAACCCGCTCAATTTCCCCTTCAGGGTTTATCAAAACCGTTGTCGGCAACGGAATGATATTATAAGCAGTCATGACACTTTTCGTTTTGTCGATGACAACCGGGAAAGACAATTTGTATTGGTCAGCGAAGTTTTGCACTTCAAATTCAGACTGGGCAATATTAACGGCCAACACTTGTACGCCTTGGTCTTTAAATTGCTCATACTGGCGATCCATGGCCGGCATTTCTTTCGCACATGGTTTGCACCAAGTTCCCCAGAAATTCAAAAATACGCCTTGTCCTTTGTAATCAGACAATTTATGGGCATTTCCTTCAAGGTCCACCAAGGAAAAATCAGGAGCTTTGTCCCCGACTTCCAGTACGGTAACATCTTCTGCAGTGGCATTATTATAAAGTGTATAACCAATAGCAGCGATCAATACCAGCAAAATAGCTGAACGCATAAACAGCCTGTTCTGCTTTTTTTTGTTTTTCTTTTCGTTCAACTTTATTCCTCCTCCGAGGTTCGAATGCAAATCCAATTATAACAAAGTTTCTATGGCCTACAGTACGGAGTTTTGAAGGGTTTGTGAACGTTAATGGCGTTTTCCGGTTTCCGCCATGACGCGTAATAATTTCACTTCATGAGAGGTTAATTCTCTCGATTCTCCCGCATTCAATCCTTTTAACGTCAGGAAAGCAAACTGTTCCCGGCTCAATTTTTGGACAGGGAAACCGATTGCGTCGAACATTCTGCGCACTTGGCGATTTCGGCCTTCGTGTATCGTGATCTGGACAATCGCCTTGCCGGTTTTCTTGTCTGCAGAAAGCAGCTTAACCTTTGCAGGCGCCGTCATGCCATCTTCTAATTTAATGCCGCGCTCAAGTTTTTGCAGGTCTTCTCTTGAAGGAATTCCTTTTAAGCGGGCTACATAAGTTTTATCAATTTCAAATTTCGGATGAGTCAATGAATTGGCGAATTCGCCGTCATTTGTCATGATCAGCAAACCTGATGTATCATAATCCAAACGGCCAACCGGATAAATGCGCTTATCTATGTCATCAAAGAAATCCGTAACCACTTTACGGTTCTTGTCGTCACTTACTGCCGAAATCACGCCACGCGGTTTGTACAGTAAATAATAAACTTTCTGTTCTTTTTCAAGTTGCACACCTTCGACTTCAATCGTATCGTTCTGTGAAACCTTCGTGCCCAATTCTTTTACAACTTTGCCGTTCACCCGTACTTTTCCATCCAATATTAACTGCTCCGACTTCCGTCTAGAAGCGACACCTGCATGAGCAAGCATTTTTTGTAATCTCTCCATAAGTTCACCTCATTGATTTTTTCAGACATACAAAAGCACAAGCAGGATTACCTGTAATACATACTTTCTTCCGTTCGTCTCACTCGGAATTATGTCACATTTCGTCGAAAAGAGAAAGTACATAGCTCATTCCAAAGCCATTTAAATAGCAAAAAGAGACTGGGACGTAATCCCAGTCTCTTCAAGTTTTTGGTTAAGCTTCGGTTTCCGCTTTAAAGGCTTGTTGAAAATTTGTCATAAACAAATCAGTTTCTTCTTCTTCATGCGATGCATTTTCTTCTGGCAAGGGCGGCAATTCACTCAAATCCTTCAGTCCGAAATAATTCAGGAACTCTGTTGTTGTGCCATATAAAATTGCACGGCCGGTACCTTCCGCACGGCCCATTTCCTGTATCAATCCTTTCGCGGCGAGGGTATGCAACGGCTTTTCGCTTTTGACGCCGCGCAAATCCTCCACTTCCAGCCGGGTCAATGGCTGTTTATAGGCAACTATAGCCAGCACTTCCAAAGATGCTTGGGACAAAGCTTGAGCAGTTGGATTCTCAACTAATTTCTGGATTGTTTCTGCAACTTGGGCTTTAGTTACCAACTGATAAACTCCCGCCAATTCCTTCAACATGATTCCGCTTGCCGGTTCTTTGTACCTTTGTGTCAAATCTTCGACACTTGTCCGGATATCCTGTTCTTCCGCTTCCGTTAAAAATTGCAATTGCTTCATTGTTAATCCATCATCACCGGCAACAAATAACAAAGCTTCAATTTTACTCGAAAGAGTCGTCTTCATATTCCCACGTCTCCTTTTTCAGCTCTACCATTAAATCGGTAAAATTCTTTTCTTGTTCTACTTGGACCACTTGCCGTTTCATCAACTCGAGCACAGACAGAAACGACACGACCAATACAGTCTTATCATTTGAAGGAAATAAGTCTGTGAAAGTTGTCCGGCCTTTTGCAATTTTTAAACGATTGACAATCGACGTCATTTGATCTTTAATAGATACTTCCTGGCGTGCGATTCTTGCAGATAAAGGGGCCTTCAACTGTTTGCGCCGCAGCATCTTTTGGAACGCTCCGAGCATATCGTATGCATTTACTTCCAAGTCGATGTTTTCAACTGCTGCAGAATTCTGCAGCGCTGACAAATCCATCGGTGCTTTGGTATAAATCGCTGAGCGATTGGATTCAAGATCTTTTAACTTGATAGAAGCTTCTTTGTATCTCCTGTATTCAACCAAACGGGAAACAAGTTCTTCACGCGGATCCTGCTCTTCGTATTCATATTCAATATCATCGATATCGCCTTCATGCACCGGAAGCAGCATTTTGCTCTTAATGGCTAGCAGTGTCGCAGCCATGACCAAGTATTCGCTTGCTTCATTCAGCTCCAGCACTTGCAGAGCCCGGATGTGTTCCATATACTGAGTAGTGATCTGTGAAACTGGAATATCGTAAATATCAATTTCCAAACGATGTATTAAATGCAATAATAAATCAAGAGGACCTTCAAAAGCCTCTACTTTCACTTCATAAGACATGATTCTCCACCTGACTTTAAATTTTACTTATTGTTTTTATTGAACAAGGAATTGGGTTTGTTTTGCCCGTATTTGTCCTTGTCTGTGCCCAGTACGGATCTGCTCCGCAGAATCCTACTGGCCCTAAAAGTCCGATTGGTTCAACTAGCATTCCGCGGAAAGGACGTCCGCGGAATGCAGTTTCACTTTATTATAGTAGAAAGGGGATTAAAATGCACCCACTCCATCACCCGCTTTTTATCCAATTTATTATACATTTCAACGAAGAAAAAGATTATTTCGAGTGTCATGAAGTAGGAGAAGAGTATTGGAAGTCGATTGCGCCGAAAGACAAATTGCATCCGTTGACCGGATGGATTCAGTTAGCTGTGGGAATGTACCACTGGAGAAGAAGCAATTATCCTGGTGCGCTGCGGTCATTTATCCGTTCAAAAGTTAAACTTGCAGATGGTGGTTTATGGGTCGAGGGCTTTGACCAAGAAAAACTGATTGCGCTAGTTTCCGGCGCGATTGAAGACGTGACAGACCGTAAACCTTTCAGTCCCTTCCAATTGCCTGTTACTTCCGTTGACTTGATAAAAACGGTGCAAAGTTATCAGGCAGCCAACCCCATAGCCCAGCAAGACCCTTATTATATTATGCATAAACACCGTCTCCGGGACCGATCTTCAATCATCAATCTGCGTGAGCAGCGAAAAAGAAGAAATCTCGAGCTTTAATTGGCATTGGTACTAAAAGAAAAGACTCAGCTTGTCCAATTGAATCAACTTTAATTTGAGAATGAAAAAAGGAAGTGCTAATTTAAAAGCACTTCCTTTTTTCATTCTCATTTTTATGGCTTTTAAAATCCAGCTTTTTCTTCCAGTTCCGGGCATTTCAAAAGGAATGCTTCTGTTTCTGCAGACGGATGCATTTCTTTCCCTTGCATAATCTGGCGAATCTTGTTAATCATGGCGTGGCCGATGCCTTCGCCGCGATGTGATGGGTTCACTGAAATATGATGGATGATGAAATGGTCTTCACTGACTTCTACTCCCAGTAATCCGACAAAGTCTTCTCCCTTTTTCCAAAGGTAAAGCTGCCAGTCAGGATTTTCTTCATAGATGTGCATCGTTTGCTGCAATTTTTTTAACTCTCGCTCTTTTGGCATGAACGATAAGAGTCCCATAGCAATTTTCTCAAATGATTTCTTATATCTAAATAACATATTCGATCCCTCATTTTCGTCTTAAACGGCTTTATTCATCCTACTATAAACTTAAACATAACTCAAGTTCGGTCAGATTCATCCGCCTATGACGTTGTCGGCCAAAAAGAACCAATATACGATTCCCCATCCAATAGACATAACCAATAGGATGATCAATAGTAAAATATTGGTCTTTCTCATTAGCTTTTCACCTGTTTTTTGTATGACATATCATTCATGATCAAATCGTCATTTGTTTCACGTTTTACGACAAGTTGATGGTCTCCATTCTCTGCAAAAATAACAGCTGGGCGTGCAATACGGTTATAATTGCTCGCCATTGAGTAGCCGTAAGCACCTGTGCAGAAAATGCTCAGGATATCGCCTGGTTCCGCGACTGGCAGTTCTGCCTGTTCAATCAGCTTGTCCCCTGACTCACAGCATTTTCCAGCAATCGTGTATTGCTCAGTAGCAGTTTCATGGGCTTTATTGGCAATCATTGAGCTGTATTTTGCCCCATAAAGCGCAGGACGAATGTTGTCCGACATCCCGCCATCTACTGCGGCATACTTACGGATTCCTGGAACTTCTTTCATCGAGCCGATGGTGTATAAAGTAGTGCCTGCCTCGCCGACAAGCGAGCGGCCCGGTTCAATCCAAATTTCCGGAATCGCAAAATCAGCTGCAGCAGAAATCTGTTTGACCACTTGGATCATTTCTTTAACGTAGACTGACGGTTCAAGCGGTTCGTCTTCTGCCGTATAGCGGATGCCGAAACCTCCACCCAGATTCAGCACAGAGCATTCGTAGCCGTATTCCTTTTTCCATTCGGCCATTTTGCCCACCAATTTTTCCGCAGCCAAACGGAAAGCTGCCGTATCAAAAATTTGTGAACCAATGTGGCAATGCAGTCCCAGAACATTCAAAAATTCATACTGGTAAGTTTCCTCGAATGCCCGATCTGTTTGCCCATTATTCAAGTCAAAACCAAATTTCGAGTCTTCTTGGCCTGTAGTAATGTAATCATGGGTATGCGCTTCGATTCCTGGAGTAACACGAAGCAAAATATTCATCGGTTTTTTCAATTGTTCCGAAAGGTCTTTTAACAATTCAATTTCATAAAAATTATCAACTACGATGCAGCCGATTTCTTCCTCGAATGCCATTCGGAGTTCTGCTTTGCTTTTGTTATTGCCATGGAAATGGATTTTTTCTTTTGGAAAACCCGATTTGATCGCCGTGTATAATTCACCGGCTGAAACGACATCGAGCGATAAGTTTTCTTCTGCCGCAACCTGATAGATGGCAATGCTTGAAAAAGCTTTGCTAGCATATGCCACCTGATAACCAATGCCTTCATCTTCAAAAGTTTTTTGGAACGCCTTTGCACGATCACGGAATAACTGAATATCGTATACGTATAGCGGAGTCCCATATTCTTTGGCAAGTTCTACCGAATCCGTTCCGCCGATTGTCAAATGCCCCTGTTCATTAATTGCTTGTGTCCCGTATAAATGCATGTTGTCCCTCCTATATATGCGAATGGAAAAATCGGTAGATATGAAAAAACTTGCTGAGAATAAACTCAGCAAGACTTTTTAATCGGTAATCAGCGCAGAAATCAGCTGTACTTTATCAACCGGTTCGCTTGAATATTCTATACTATTATATATCATCTTCATGCATTCTGCGAGTTCTTCCGTATTGGAATAAATTGTCGCAATCGCTTCGCCTTTTTGGACGCGGTCGCCGACTTTCTTATGCAATACGATGCCGACAGCCAAATCAATTTCCGATTCTTTTGTCGCTCTGCCCGCTCCAAGCACCATCGCAGCCGTCCCAATTTCATCCGCTTCCATGAACGAAATGTAACCTTCCTGCTCAGAAGGGACTTCTGTGACAAACTTAGCCTGAGGCAATAAATTCACATCATCCACTACTGCAGGATTGCCGCCTTGAGCAGCAATAAACTCTTTCATCACTTCAAGAGCCTTGCCGTTAGCGATCACTTCTTCAAGCATCGCACGTGCTTCTTCCAAAGTTTCTGCTTTGCCGCCGACTACAACCATCTGGCTTCCGAGAACAAGGCAAAGCTCAGTCAAGTCTTCCGGTCCTTTGCCTTGCAGCGTTTCAATGGCTTCTTTCACTTCCAGCGCGTTGCCGATAGCAAAACCGAGTGGTTGGCTCATATCTGATATGATGGCCATCGTTTTGCGTCCTGTAGCGTTGCCGATCCCCACCATCGCATGGGCTAATTCTCTGGCATCTTCTTCTGTCTTCATAAATGCACCTTCGCCTATTTTCACATCTAATACGATGGCATCTGCTCCAGCTGCGATTTTTTTACTCATAATTGAACTCGCAATCAGCGGAATGCTGTTTACTGTCGCTGTTACATCACGAAGTGCATATAATTTCTTGTCGGCTGGAGTCAAGTTGCCGCTTTGGCCAACAACGGCCAATTTAATGTCATTTACTTGCTTAATAAAATCTTCCGAAGAAATTTCAACATGGAAGCCTTCGATTGCTTCCAGTTTATCAATTGTTCCACCTGTATGGCCAAGTCCACGTCCACTCATTTTTGCTACAGGAACGCCGCAAGCTGCAACTAATGGTCCCAGCACCAATGTAGTCGTGTCGCCCACTCCGCCAGTCGAATGCTTATCAACTTTGATGCCTTCAATTGCAGACAAGTCGATTTGGTCTCCGGAATTCGCCATCGCGATCGTTAAATCAGCGCGTTCTCGTTCAGTCATATTCTTAAAGTAGATTGCCATCAAAAAAGCGCTCATTTGATAATCCGCAATGTCACCTTTTGTGTAACCTGTAACAATAAACTGAATTTCTTCTGTAGAAAGCTCAAAGCCATCTCTTTTCTTTTCAATCAAGTCGACCATTCTCATGAATGCTTACCGCCTTTTTCAGTTAAATTTTGATCATAAAAAACTTTGTTCAGAGGAATTCTTAATCCACTCAAAGTTAAGAGCTTAAACAGGATTTTTATAGAAAGCTTCTCTAGCGCCGGCGGATCCGGGAGCCCTGCCCAAAGCGGCCGGAGCGGAATATGAAAGGATGATTCTTTATTTCAACTTCTATAGTTGACTTCCGTTTTACAAAACGGTGTCCTTACTGGCCGCTAAAGCGGGATAAGAAACTCTTTCCGTATTTCGGCAACGGAGCAGAGAAGTTATCTGCAATCGTAGCACCGATGTCTGCGAATGTTTTACCGAGTTCTAATTCCTCGCCTCCGCTGAACCGTGGAGAAAAGGCAAGAAGCGGCACAAATTCACGAGTGTGGTCGGTTCCCGGGAATGTCGGATCGTTGCCATGGTCGGCTGTAATAATCAGCAAATCATCTTCAGACAGCTTATCAAGAACTTCCGGCAAACGGCGGTCAAAAGCTTCCAAGGCTTCTGCATATCCTTTTGGATCTCTTCTATGGCCGTATAATGCATCAAAATCGACCAAGTTCAGGAAACTCATTCCGTTAAACTCTTCTCCTGCCACTTGAACCAATTTGTCCATGCCGTCCATATTGTCTTTTGTGCGAACCGCTTTCGTAACCCCTTCGCCGTTATAGATATCATTGATTTTGCCGATTGCAATTACATCTTTGCCGATATCTTTCAATTCGTTCATGACTGTCCGTTCGAACGGTTTCAATGCATAATCGTGGCGGTTTGATGTGCGTTTGAAAGCACCTTTTTCGCCAAGGAAAGGGCGCGCAATGATTCGGCCAACAAGAAACTCAGGCTCAAGCGTAAGTTCACGGGCGATTTCGCAGATTTGATACAGTTCTTCCAATGGAATAACTTCTTCATGAGCGGCAATTTGAAGTACAGGGTCTGCAGATGTATAGACAATAATAGCGCCAGTCTCCATGTGTTCTTCGCCAAGCTCATCTAAAATTTCGGTGCCGCTTGCCGGTTTGTTGCCGATCACTTTGCGGCCTGTTTTTTCTTCAAGCTGCTGGATCAGTTTTTCCGGGAATCCTTCCGGATAAACTTTGAAGGGCGTGTCGATGTTCAAGCCCATGATTTCCCAGTGCCCCGTCATGGTATCTTTTCCGACTGAAGCTTCTTGCAATTTGCCGAAATATGCTGCTGGCTTGTCTGAAGGCGTAAGCCCTTTCACCGAAACGATATTGGCAAGTCCGAGTTTTGCCATATTCGGCATATGGAGTCCGCCGACTGCTTCAGCAATATGTCCGAGCGTATCGGACCCTACATCTCCAAAAGCCTGTGCATCCGGTGCTTCTCCGATGCCGACTGAATCTAATACTATTAAATGAACGCGGTTAAACGGTTTATTGGTCATTTGATTTCCTCCTTATTTACCCTCCTATATTAACATAAAATCCCTCAATGTCAGAAGTCTGACCTATATTTTTTTATGCACGCGGATGGAATTGAGAATAGACGTCTTTTAAGCGGGTTTTGCTGACATGCGTATAGATTTGAGTAGTGGAAATATCGGCATGTCCAAGCATTTCTTGTACCGCACGGAGATCAGCCCCGTTTTCAATCAAATGGGTGGCAAAAGAATGGCGCAAGGTATGCGGCGTCAATTCTTTTTGGATGCCTGCTTTCTGGGCATGCTGCTTCAAGAGTTTCCAAAAGCCTTGCCGGGTCAAGCGCTTCCCGCGCTGATTGATGAACAAGGAATCGGTTTTCGATTCAGGTTTCACCAATTCGTTTCTGGCGTTTTCCAAGTAAACCTTGCAGGCGGACAATGCCGATTTTCCAAGTGGAATAATCCGTTCTTTGCCGCCTTTGCCGTAGCATCTGACAAAGCCCATTGTAAGATTGACGTCTTCGATATCCAAATTGATGCATTCACTTACTCGCATGCCGCTCGCATATAACAGTTCCAGCATAGCGCGGTCGCGCAGCCCGTTTGCTTTGTTCGCCGCTGGGGCTTGCATTAAGGCATCCACTTCCTCGATCGAAAGGACATTCGGCAGCTTTTTCTCCATTTGCGGCATCTCCAAGTGGACTGTCGGATCATTGTCTACTACCCGTTCCCGAATTAGGAATTGATGAAACGACCGGATTGAAGAGATATGACGTGCTACAGTCCGCGACGTCTTTGTTGTTTCTTTCAAATGGCGCAAATGATTTAAAATATGTACCCGTTCTACTTTTCTCAAAGAATCCAATTGCTCAACTTCTTTTAAATACTGCAAATAGCTTTTTAAATCGCGTTCGTATGATACCAATGTATTGGAAGCTAGCTGCCGCTCTACCCGCAGAAAATGTAAATAGTCATCTAAAGCATCTTTTGCATATTTCATTGTTTGACCTCCAATTTTCGAGAATTAGAAAAGGAAGGGCGACCTCAAGTTGGCCATCCTTCCTTTTCTCACCAATCATTCCGTTGGATCTTGTGAGTTGCGGTCCTGGCAACGCCAGCAAATGCCATGAAAAGTAAGACGGTGGTCTTTTATTTGGAAATTCCATCGTTTTTCAACGACCGATTCCACATCTTCAAGCAAATCTTCCTGTATTTCGTCTACTGCTCCGCACTCTATGCATACTAAGTGATGATGGAAATGAGCCGCGCCTTCCTGGCGCAGATCATAGCGTGATACTCCATCACCAAAATTAATTTTATCGACAATTTTCAATTCAGTTAATAGCTCTAATGTCCGATACACTGTGGCCAGTCCGATTTCCGGTGCAATGTCTTTCACCAACAGGTAAACATCTTCAGCACTTAAATGGTCTTCTTCGTGGTCTAACAAGATTCGGACAGTCGCTTCACGCTGTGGCGTCAATTTATAACTGGCAGCATGCAATTGCTTTTTTATACGGTCAATCCTGGTTTCCATGCGACGCCCTCCCCCAAACTGCCTTTATTATAGCAAAAGACTGTTCTCATTTACAAGGAATATAACTAGTCTTTATTTAGAATAATTATAAACTAGAAGGCGCTCAATTCTCAATTGATAAACGCTGCTTTGCCCATAATACGGCAAATGCAGTTTTTGCGTCATAAATACGGTTCTCTTTCATCAATTGTTCCGCTTCTTCTACAGTCACTTCCATCAGCTCTACAAATTCATCTTCATCCAGAACCGCTCCGGATGTAGATTTCTTCAATCCTTCTGCTGCATATAAATGGATCACTTCATCCGCAAATCCAGGCGAAGTGGAAAACGACTGGATCAATACCAATTTATCAGCCGTATAGCCGGTTTCTTCTTCCAGCTCCCGCATAGCGGTATATTCAGGGGCTTCACCTTTTTCAATTTTGCCTGCTGGTATTTCAATAATGGTGCGTTCCAGTGCTTTTCTGTATTGTTCCACCATAATGATTTTATTGTCTTCTGTAATTGCCACTAAAGCGACAGCTCCAGGATGTTCCACAAGTTCGCGTTTTGACGTATGGCCATTCGGAAGGCTTACTTCGTCAACTTTCAAATTAATGATTTTGCCTTCGTAAATCCGGTTGGAACTGATTGTCTTTTCTTCAAACTTTTTCATTGGAATCCTCTTTTCGTTTGTGATTTCCCTACCGCAAAGTATACCATAAGAGAAACGACATTCTAAAATGAGGTGGAAAGATGAAGAAAAACACTCTAGGGCAAAGCGAACTGAAAGTAAGCGAAATCGGTTTAGGCTGTATGTCCTTGCCACTGGACACACAGCTTGCAGCCGCAATCATAGATGAAGCAGTGGCAAACGGCATCAATTATTTTGACACTGCGGATTTCTACAATAAAGGCGAAAACGAAGAGCTGATCGGTGTGCTTCTCAAGAAGCATCGACAAGACGTCATCATCGCCACTAAAGTCGGCAACCAGTGGAGCGCAGACTCCGATGAAGTAAAGTGGAATGCAACAAAATCGTATATCACTGAACAAGTCCACAATAGCTTAAAGCGCCTTCAGACGGATTACATCGATTTGTATCAATTGCACGGAGGCATGGTTACCGACAATACGGAAGAAACCATCGAGGCATTCGAATCGCTGAAAAAAGAAGGGCTTATCCGAGCTTACGGCATTTCATCGATCCGGCCGAACGTCATTCGCCGTTTCTTGAAAAACAGCGATATTGCATCTATCATGATGCAATACAGCCTGCTTGACCGACGGCCAGAAGAGTATTTGGAGGAAATCGGTACTGCTGGCCGTTCTGTCGTGACACGCGGCAGCCTGGCTAAAGGACTGCTCACAAACGAAGGCTCAAAGCGTGCCTACAATTCAGGAGGCTACTTAACCTACGATGAAGAAGAACTGACAACTACTTTGCAGCAATTACAAAAAGTTCATCCAAACCTCCATGCCTTATCTCTGCACAGCGTGCTGCAAAATCCGGCAGTTGCTTCCGTTGTCGCCGGAGCGAGTTCTGCTTCTCAAATCAAAGACACCCTGACAGCGTATGAAACGGCTGTTTCGCCTGAACAAATCAAACAGGCCAGACAGCTGGCAAAATTGGACCAGTACAAAGAGCATCGGGAATAATAAAAACAGGCCGGCAATTTAAAAATTTGCCGGCCTGTTTTCGTCTGATCGATTCACTTATTTGTCATTTACGCATTCAATGGACAGCAAAAACCCTTTATAATAAGAATCCACTTTAGTGATTGACAAAGGGGATTGACTGATCAAACCGAGCGTATCGCGGTTTAAATGGCAGCCGTCAAATGCTTTTCTCCAAAGCGGCGTTATGATGTCCTGTGCTTTCCCTAAAGTTGATTGAGGCATTCTGACATGTTCCAGAAAAAGGACAACTGCACCTGGTTTACTGACTCTCCGGATTTCCTGAAGCGCTTTTTCCGGATCCGGAATGGTGCAGAACACGAGGGTGGCCACAACGGAATCAAAAAAATTGTCTTTAAACGGCAAGTCTTCAGCTTTTGCTGTGTGAATTTCAATCGGAACATGTGATTTTGAAATTTGTGGAGTTGACTGCCTGCTCATCTGCGGATTCGGTTCAATGGCATCCACTCGCATTACATTCCTGTAAAAAGGAAAGTTGGCTCCAGTACCTGAACCAATTTCCAGCACACGGCCGTGCGCCTTTCCAATAATTGCTTCCCTTAACTGGCTGACACGGATTTTTTCCAGCGGTTTCATTGCGCTGTTGTAAACTTTCGGAAACCAATTTTCCACTTTATTGCCTCCTTTTTTCAAATTCCACCTACTTCACTTTCTCTTTTTATACCCGTTGTTTCTGCCTTTTAATAGCTTCTCGATTAATACGGAAGTGCCAGATTTCTGTTTAAGTTGAAAAAGCCTGCTGATAAATCAGTAGGCTTCATACTGTAGACAAAGTGTGCTTGAAATGAATAAGAATGTATAAACCCCAACCGGTCCGGCCACTTCGCTTTCCGTGGGCACGGCCTCAGCCGCTTCCTTCGCTTCGCTCAGTCCAGGGTCTTCGGCTCGTGCTGGTCCCACAGGAGTCTCGTGGCCGGATTGGTTGGGGGTGTCGCTTTACTTCAAGGACTCCCTTCCATCCAGGATGCCGGTTTTCACTTCACGCCAGGTTCCGTAGCGAAAACCGGCGTCTCCTGCGGAATAGCGAAGTGCCGAAATCCACTCGGGCGCCAGTCCCGAGTTAGTTCGGCGCGAGCCCGCGGAAAGCGTCCGGTTGAAGCGCAGGAACCGAGGAGAGAACCTTGTTTTTGATAGTTATTCTCACATATTCTTTTGTCTAAAAGCTCAAGTCTGCTGATAAATCAGTAGGCTTTTCTTCTGTTATGGCGGATTGTATTTTATAATTAATTGTACAGGTTATTTCTGTTTCCGCAAAAAGCCGTCAAGCACATGCATCGCCGTGATGATTTCATTAATTTAACTTATAAAGTTAAAGGCATTTTCCGATTGTCTTAGATGCTATACTGGGAGGAATAAAGTTATGGACATGCTGTCCAGTGTTTTGGAAGTTTTGGCATTGCTTGCTTTAAATTTGGCAATTGGCGTTATCGGCTTTATTCCGAGTTTTTTAGTAACCGGATTAAACATCAATCTGCTTGGATTAACTGGCGGCATAGCCATCTCACTCTTAGGCGAAATATTCGGAGCGATTCTCGGTTTTTATTTATACCGCTATGGATTTTCAAAAGTTCAGCCTTCTTGGAAAAAATCCCGGTTTTGGCACTTCATGCACAGCCGGTCTGTGGGAACCGTTTTCTTTGGTATATTGCTGTTTCGCCTAGTCCCATTTATCCCTTCTGGACTGATAACCGCCGGCGCATCTTTAACCCCAATCAGGGGCTCCATGTTTTTTATCGCGAGCAGCCTCGGGAAAATTCCCGCTGTTTTAGTTGAAGTGGCTGCAGTTTATGGCTTCACACAAATAGTTCCTAGCGGCTATCAATACGCTGCTGCGTTATTTGTCTTAGCCGCAGCAGGGCTCATTTGGATGAGGAAACGGAAAAAAGATGCAGCTGGTTCAAGGCAATGACTGGCTCCAATCAACAATTTCCTGCCCTTCAAGAAAACGCTCAACATCCAGTGCGGCCATGCAGCCGGTTCCGGCAGCGGTTACCGCTTGCCGGTATTTGCTGTCCTGGACATCCCCGCACGCCATCACTCCTGGAATACTGGTTTCCGTTGTTCCTGGACTAACTTGAATATAGCCCAGCGGATCCGTTTCAATCTGGCCTTTTAAGAACGCGGAATTCGGCAAATGGCCGATCGCCACAAATATTCCATCCGCCTCAATAAACTCTTCATTGCCGGTTTCGTTATTTCTTACCTTTAAGCCCCCCACTTTATCGCCTTTAGTTACAATCCGAAGTGGAACACGATCCAGAGCCCAGGAAACTTTCGGGTTTTGCCGCGCCCGGTCCTGCATAATTTTAGAAGCCCTCAATTCGTTCCGCCGATGGACAATCACAACTTCTGATGCAAATCTGGTTAGAAAGCTGGCTTCTTCCATTGCCGAATCACCTCCGCCAACGACAATGATTTTCTTATCGCGGAAGAAAAAGCCGTCGCATGTAGCACAAGTACTGACACCTTTTCCAAGGTTTTCGGTTTCTCCAGGAATATCCAGCATTTTTGCAGCTGCCCCTGTAGAAATGATGAGTGATTCTGCCGTAATTTCCTCTCCTTTTTGCAAAGTTATTTTGAATGGCTTCTTCTTTAAGTTAACCTCTGTGACCCATCCCCTTTTGAATCGTGCGCCAAATCGTTCCGCTTGTTTCCGCATATTATCCATCAGTTCCGGCCCTAAAATCCCATCAGAATATCCTGGATAATTTTCCACTTCTGTGGTCAGAATCAATTGCCCGCCCGGTTCAGCTCCTTCGATTACCAGTGGCTTCATACTGGCTCTTGCCAAATAAATCGCTGCTGTCAAACCTGCTGGCCCCGTACCTAAAATGACGACTCTTTCCATTCCTGCACCTCCAATTTTCGAAAATCTGTTTTGAATACAACTTTTGCTGCCATGCTTTTAGCTTATTGCTTTCTAAATTCCCGTTCCTTTACCTGATAAACAGGACAGGCTTAGTTCGAGCTCAAGAGGGTAAAATAGATTATATTACGTTTACGGAGGTGCAGAAGTTGGAAGAACTGGCTTCTTTACAAGAAACTGAAAAATTTATCACACAACCCGGCTTGAATTTCCTCTACATCTTAACGCCTTCATGAAGTGTCTGCCACGCCTTGCTTCCTCAGGTTGAGGAAGTTTTAGAAGATTTTCCGCTGATTCGGGCGAAAGAGGCGGATGCAGCACAGATACCGGAACTTGCCGGTTTTTTATCTATTTTCACTGCGCCGGTTTTAATCCTTTTTGCAGATGGAAAGGAAATGCAGAGGGATGCCCGATTTGTGCACATGGAAGAGTTCAGGGAGAAAACGAGAAAGATGTATGAGGGTTACTATTTACAACATGAAGAATGAATTATTCGCCATTAAACGAAAAGGCCATGAAAAATGGTCTTTTTATATTTTCTTTTCTCCTTTTTGATGCTCCTAAAAAATATAGATGCCTAGATTTTTTTTAATTGGGTATGAAACAGGAAAAAGATTACTCAAAACAGGAGGTATTATATGATCCAAAATTCTGTTCAAAATTTCACTCCCAGCAATGTCGACCAGAAACGATCAATTTCAATAGGAAAAGTTTTGCTCAGCACAGTTGCTGGGCTAACAGCAATCGGAGGGTTTTTAGCCGATTGGAATAGAACGCATCTGTTCAATCCAAACTGGCCGCCCCATGCCAAATTTCATGATGCCTGGACAATATCAGTCGGTTCTCTTCTTGGTTGCTCTGGCCTTTATTATTTATTGAGAAATAGCAGCCGTCCCCAGGAAGATCTTCATATTGGCACGATGCTGCCGGCTATATTCTGGATTACACAAGGAATCAGTTTCACTTTTCCAGGAGCAAAAGGACTTGAATCAGAGTTTCCGGATCTCGTTCCTCGTGTGAAAGGCGTATGGATCAATGAAATGTTTGCATCTGCAGGCATATTGGCTATAACTGGTACGGGCTATGCACTCGAACGCAGCAGGCTTTCTAAAACACATTAAAAAAACAGGAAAAAGCAGCAACTTGCGCCTTTTCCTGTTTTTTTGTTGTATTTAAAAAGAAACATTTATTACAATCAATAAACTTTGTCGCCATTGAAAATCGAGTTTTTCACGATAACATAATCCACATTGCGGATTGCTGACAGTTTGTCTCCTCCAGCGTATGAAATCGAAGATTGAAGATCTTGTTCCATTTCAATTAATGTGTCTTTCAACGATCCTCTGTATTCAACGTACATTTTCTTGCCTTCAACGTTTTTCTTTTCACCTTTTTGGAACTCGGATGCAGAACCAAAATATTCTTTAAAAAGCTTGCCGTCTTGTTCCACTGTTTGTCCCGGTGATTCCTCATGTCCGGCGAAAAGAGAACCGATCATGACCATAGAAGCGCCAAAACGCACAGATTTCGCGATATCTCCATGAGTGCGGATTCCACCGTCTGCAATAATCGGCTTGCTTGCCGCTTTTGCACACCAGCGAAGTGCCGCTAATTGCCAGCCGCCTGTCCCAAATCCGGTTTTGATTTTCGTGATGCAGACTTTCCCAGGTCCGATGCCCACTTTTGTCGCATCCGCACCAGCATGTTCCAATTCTCTTACCGCTTCCGGCGTGCCGACGTTGCCCGCAATGACAAAGCTTTCCGGCAAGTGTTTTTTGATAAACTGAATCATATTGATAACGCCATTTGAATGGCCATGTGCTACATCGATTGTGATGTATTCCGGCGTAACTCCTTCGTCCACCAATTGCTGGACAAAAGTATACTCTTCTTCTTTAACTCCCACGCTGATCGAAGCATACAGTCCACGGCTCTGCATATCTTTTGCAAAAGCCAAGCGTTTTTCCGGTTCGAACCGGTGCATAATATAGAAGTAATTATTTTCTGCTAGGAATAGCGCAATTTTTTCATCGACAATTGTCTGCATATTAGCAGGCACTACCGGCAATTTAAATGTTCGTCCGCCAAACTGCACAGAAGTATCACATTCTGAACGGCTGTTAACCACTGCTTTTGCAGGAACTAATTGAATATCTTCGTAATCAAACACATTATCCATTTAAAACACTCCTAAATACGAATATTTTACATTGTTTCTTCTTACATTGTTCGCCCATATGATAATGTACTTTATTTTAAACTGGATGTCAAAGGCTCATTTCTCTTCAATCGCTAAATGGACAATACTGATTTAATTATGCCATTTATGAAACCGAAATCACTATCGAAACGTATCCAGAATAGAAGATTCTTGGAAATTTAGTTAGGAGGATGAATCATAAATGGCAAGCGCTTTCATAAATTTAATTGTTTTAATCCCTTTCTTGACTTTTGCAATTGCATTATCGAAAGGCAAAGGGGCATTTCTCATTGCTGGCTATAATACACTGCCCGACAGTGAAAAAGCTCAATACGATGAAACGGCCGTATGTAAATTCATGGGAAAAATTATGTATGGAATTTGTTTTAGCATATTCTTGTGGTTTCTAAGCGATTTGCTGGAAATTCCGCATTTGTTTGCGATTGGTATGCTGTTATTTATATCATTGATTATTTTCTCATTAGTTTATGTGAACACAGGTAATAGATTTAAAAAAGAATAAGAGAACCTTTATAAAACAGAAATAAACTTCACTCCAACCATATAATAAGCCTGAAAATAACAAAAAGCTATCGAGCAGGATTATTCATCATCTGCTTGGATAGCTTTTATCAAACTCAATCGATTACGTAATCAAATCAGCAGTCACATCGTCAATCACCAAAACATCAAAATAACCGCCTCTTAATGCCGCTTTGATGCTTTCGACTTTGTGAGTGCCTTCCACAATGCCAATCACTTCCGGAATCTGTTTATACTCGTTGATATCGAGTCCGATGACCAGATCATTCAACGGATGCTTAATCTCGTTGCCAGCTTGGTCGTAAAAGCGTGAACCGATATCCCCAACAGCCCCTGCTTGTTTTAAGGAAACGAGATCATCTTCTTTCAAATATTCCATGGTGGTCATTGTCGATCCTTTGAAAGGGTTGCCGATTCCGACGACTGCCATATCAACATTACGTCCTTCTTCAAGCACCATCGCAATATCTTCAGACTGGACGAGACGCTTTTTCAATTCAGCAGACTCGACCATCGCAGGAGCATATAAATAGGAACAATTTGAGTTCATCTTCTGTGCCAGCTGATAAGCGAGCAAATTAGAATGGATTTCCACCAGCTTTCTGCCCATTCCACCGACCAACGGAATAACTTTCAGATTTTGATGCTGTTCATAAGGATATTCCTGAACGAATTTTGCCAGCGTGCTGCCCCAGGATATCCCCAATGACTTTTTCCCGTTGATGTTTTTGGATATGTAGAAAGAGGCCGCTTTCCCCAAGGAGTGCTTGACCATTTCTGAATCTCTGCCCATCGCTGGTACGACAATTGCTTCTTTCAGTTGATATTTTTTTTCAAGCCGATGTTCCAATTCGACTGTATGCGCATTTTCATCTTTAATGTAGATCTCAACTATGCCATTTTCCCGGGCTTTGTTTAATAGTTTGGAAATCACAGGCCGGGATACGCCAATTTTCTTCGCGATTTCCGCCTGTGTCTGCCCTTCAAAATAATACAGCCTCGATACTTTTACGATTTGCCTGCGCTCTTCCCAATTCATCATCACTGCACCTTCTCATTTTCATCAAAATTGAAAAGCGAATGGATTTCCCCAGTGAACCGCTTTCATTTTTCAGCAGATTCAATTTGAGGCGGCCGCCAATTGAGGCCTTTATCGCCTATCGCATATTTCTATTATAGGACGCAAAGGCCACTTCTGGCAATTAATGGTGAACACCTTGGCCAAGCCAGGAAGCCGCCGCTTCGTATAAGCTTTCGGACACAGTCGGGTGGGCATGAATCATGGAAGCCAGTTCATCCACGGTTCCTTCCAGGTGAATAAAAGCGGATGGCTCTGCAATCATTTCCGTCACATGCGGACCGACCATCAAAACCCCGAGAATTTCTCCATATTTGGTGCCGGCAATCAATTTAGTAAACCCTTCTTTTTCGTCCTGCGCCAATGCTTTGCCATTGCCTGCATGGTCCACCCTCACCACTTTATAATCAATTCCTTGCTGCTTCGCTTCTTCTTCCGTCATGCCGACACTGGCAATCTCCGGGCTGGTGTAGACACAGCGAGGAACGACCGCATAATTGATTGTTTGCTTTTCGCCTGCAGCGTTTGAAGCGGCAATCAATCCTTCTGCGCTCGCCGCATGGGCAAGCTGCCAACCGCCGATTACATCCCCGATTGCGTAAATTGCTGGATTGCTTGTCACCATCCGGTCATCCACTATGACAAAACGGCCGTTCATTTTCAGGTTCAAATCAACAAACGCAGAAGTATTCGGCGCTCTGCCGACAGCCATTAAGATAGCTTCTGTCTTCAGCACTTCTTTTTTGCCGTTGTCAGTTTCCACATGCACGAGCTGCCGGTTTTCCTGCTGCTCAATGCTCGCCACTTTTGTGCTGGTCAGAACGGAAATCCCTTTCTTTTTTAAAGCTTTCGCAAGAGCTTTGGAGGCTTCCGGCTCTTCACTCGGAACGATTCTGCCGCTCATTTCCACAATGCTGACAGGCACATTCAAACTGGCGAAGATGCAGGCAAGTTCTACACCAATGATGCCACCACCCACGATGACCATAGAATCCGGTATCTTCTCGATATCAAAAATCGTATCGCTTGTGAAATAGGATGCGTCTTCAATGCCGGCAACCGGCGGAACGATTGGCCGTGAACCTGTTGCCAAAATAATGTTTTTTCCCTGGATGATTTCTTCTTTATCAGCAAGCTGAATGGAAATTGACTGGTCTGCCCTCACTTCACCTAAACCATTGAAAACCTCAATATTCCCTTGTTTGAGCAAGTACGAAATTCCGTTTCTGAGTTGCTGGATCACAGCGTCTTTTCGGGCGAGCATTTTAGAAAGGGAAAAAGTTATGGGACCTGTTTCAATCCCCCAGCTTTTGGCTTTTTCAATGTTTTCAATCACTTCGGCATGCCGGAGCAAAGTCTTTGACGGGATGCATCCGCGGTTCAAACAAGTGCCTCCCAGTTCACGGGCTTCAATCAGCGCCACCTTTTTTCCGAGCTTGGCTGCCCAGATGGCTGCTACATAGCCACCCGGACCGCCTCCAAGTACCACAACTTCATAATTCTTCAATGAAATCTACTCCTTAAACCAGTAATTTATAAGGATGTTCAAGCACTTCTTTTAATTCGGTCAAAAAGGCCGCCGCAGGAGCACCGTCAATAACCCGGTGATCAAATGACAAGCTGAGGACCATCATCGGCCGAAGCTCAATGGCGCCGTTTACACCGACCGGCTTTTCGTTGATTCGCCCTACTCCCAGAATGGCTGATTCCGGCTGATTGATGACCGGTGTAAAAGCATCAATGGCATACATGCCCAGATTGCTGATGGTGAACGTGCCACCCGACATTTCGTCCGGCTTCAGTTTGCTGTCGCGCGCCGCTTTACCAAGGCGCTTGCATTCTGCAGTCAATTCGGAAAGGCCTTTTTGATCCACGTTTTTAACCACCGGCACCATTAGGCCGTTGTCGACGGCTACCGCTAAGCCAAGGTTAATTTCTTCGTGAAAGACGATTTCATTGCCTTCTAAGGAAACATTTATATTAGGGTGCAGCTTCAGCGCTGAAGCTGAAGCTTTTAAAATGATTTCGGTATAGGACAGCCGGAATCCGGTCTGTTGTTCAATCGATCCGAGCAATTGCTTGCGCATGCCGATTGCTTCCGTCATGTCAACTTCCGTAGTCAACGTGACGTGAGGTGCCGTTGTTTTGCTTTGATGCATGCGCTGAGCCACAACTTTTCGGATGCCTTCCATTTTCACGCGTTTGCCGCCGGCTGAAGCTAAAATCGGTGCCGGCTGTTTTGCCCCTTCAACGTCTGAGCGGTATATTTTCCCTTGCGAACCGGTGCCTTTTATTCCCTGCAACTCTACGCCTTCCGCTTCTGCCACTTTTTTAGCGAGCGGCGTTGCTTTTGGTGCCGTATGGGATGAAGCAAAAGCCATCACATCTCCTTGCTGGATTCGCCCGTTTGGTCCGGACCCTGGAACTTCTGCAAGCACAATGTTTTCTTCTCTTGCCACTCGTCGTGCAGCAGGAGTGGCCCGCGGCTTTTCTTCAAGCGGAGAGTTCTCCCCTGCCCCGCTTGTTTCATTAGGGACACTGGTTTCACTGATGCCTTGTTCTTTTAAATCGCTGACTTCCGGCTGGCGGGAATCGCTTAAGTCTTCTTCCTCTGCCGCAGCACCGGATTCACCCGGAGGATCGTCTGGAACTCTTTCCCCCGCTTCCCCGATATAGCCGACTACGTGATTGATTGGGACTTCATCGTCTTCTTCGAAATACTTTTTTAACAGAATGCCTTCTTCGTAGGATTCTACTTCAATGTTGATTTTGTCTGTCATGATTTCAAAAAGTGGGTCTCCCACTTCAACGGAATCGCCTTCGTTTTTAAACCATTGAATCATTGTCCCGACTTCCATCGTGCTGCTCAATTTCGGCATGAATATTTCTTTAGCCATCGGTCTATTCCTCCTCCCTACTGGCGGTTTAAGATTTCTTTTGCTGCTGAGACAATATCGCCGACTTGCGGAACTGCCGCTTTTTCGAGCTCTGGGTTATAAGGAATCGGAACAGCTTTGCCGCCCAGCCGTTTTATCGGCGCATCCAAATAGTCAAATGCTTCACTTTCTGCAATTGTGCTGGCAATTTCTCCGCCAAAGCCTCCACGCTTAACCGCTTCATGGACAACAATCAGACGGCTTGTTTTCTTAACCGACTGGATAATCGTTTCAGTATCCAAAGGAACGAGAGTCCGAGGATCAATTATTTCCACGCTGATGCCTTCTTTTTCAAGCTCCGCAGCTGCTTCCAGCGCTTTATGCACCATGATGGCAGTGGCAACAATCGTCACATCCGTCCCTTCACGTTTAATGTCCGCTTTGCCTAATGGAATGGAATATTGTTCTTCAGGAACTTCCGATTTCGTTTTATAGCACAATTTGTGTTCGTAAAAAATGACAGGATTATCATCATCGATTGCCGCTTTTAACAGCCCTTTTGCATCATACGCTGTCGAAGGCTGGACTACTTTTAAACCCGGGACATGTGCCATCCAGGCTTCCAGGCTTTGGGAATGCTGGGCCGCTGCTCCTGTTCCAGAACCGGCCGGAGTGCGCAGCACCATCGGCACTTTCCCTTTTCCTCCGTACATATAACGGATTTTCGCTGCCTGGTTGACCATATTATCCATCGCAATGGTGATGAAATCCGAAAATTGCAGCTCCAGTATCGGCCGCATGCCAGTTAAAGCTGCACCGACTGCCGTGCCGGAAATGGCCGCTTCTGAAATGGGCGTGTTGCGAATCCGTTCCGGACCGAATTCTTCGATCATGCCGCGCGTCACACCAAAAGCTCCTCCATAAACCCCGATATCTTCTCCCAAAATGAAAACATCATCGTTTTGGCGCATTTCCTGGCTCAATGCTTCTCTGACCGCTTCTAGATAAGTTAGCTCTCTCATTGCTTTACTCCCCTTTGCTCCGTCTTAAGCGTAAATGTCTTCCATTAAATCATCGAGTGTTGGCATTGGACTATCTTTTGCAAATTCAACAGATTCTTCAATTTCCTTTTTCGCATCGGCTTTGATCTGGTCCGCTTCCTCTTCTGTCAGCAATCCTTCTTGGATCAGCACATCGCGCAAGCGTGCAATCGGATCTTTCGCGCGCCATTCCTGTTCTTCTTCGCGTGTCCGGTATTTTTTCGCATCACTCTTGGAATGGCCTTTCCAGCGATATGTTTTCGCTTCCACAATTGAAGGGCCTTCTCCATTTCGCGCCCGCTCAACCGCTTGCCCTACTCCATTCATCACATCAAAAACATCATTGCCATCCACTACTTTTCCTGGGATGCCGTAGGCTTCAGCCCGCTGCGCCACGTCTTCAACATTCATCATTTCTTTAGCAGGACCAGACATGCCGTACTGATTGTTTTCACAAATAAAGACAACTGGCAGTTTCCAAATAGACGCTAAGTTGACTGCTTCATGGAAACTGCCTTCATTTGAAGCACCGTCCCCGAAAAAGCACAGTACAACATATCCTTCTTTTCTCATCTGGGAAGTTAAAGCTGCACCCGCAGCAATCGAAAAGCCGCCTCCAACAATTCCGTTGGCCCCAAGGTTTCCTTGTTCAACATCGGCAATATGCATCGAACCGCCTTTGCCTTTGCAATAGCCGGTTGTGCGGCCGAACAATTCTGCCATCATCCGGTTCACTTCTGCTCCTTTAGCGATACAGTGTCCATGGCCACGGTGAGTGCTTGTGATTTTGTCCCGGTCTTCCAATACTGCAATCGATCCTACTGCTGAGGCTTCCTGGCCAACCGCTAAGTGAGTGGTTCCATGAATCATCCCTTTAGCAAAAAACTCATCAACTTTCTCTTCAAAATACCGGATTTGCCACATTTGCTTCAACAAGCCTGCCAAATCTGTTTCTTGGACATGCGGCGGTAAATTAAGTGTTTGAGTCATTGAAAATCCTCCTCTGTATTTTACATTTGTTCACATACGTAACATATGTAAATATCATAAGACTTTTCTGTCAATTCGTCAAGAAATTAAAAGGGACAGGCTCCTCTACTAAGTGGAGAAGACTGGCCCTTGTACAGGAAAATATCATTTTATACTTTTTTTAGTTTTATAGGTTTTGATCACTTTTCTGGACGTATTCACATCTTTTAAAATCCGGTATGGCTTTTTCATGGCACGTACAGGAAGAGAAAATAACAAATGGCTCAAATCATCGCGGTACTCTTTAGTCATCCGGGTAGGCTTAGTTGCAATGCGTTCATAGATTTCTTTGTAGAACTCTTTTTTGAGATCCACTTTCAATTCCTTCGTCCGGTTGCATTGCAGGCACCGGATGCTTTTGATGTCGCTGTTGATATAGGTTATTTCATGATTTACTTCTTCTTTGCAGTGAACACAGTACAATCCTGCTTCCATTTTCTTTACTTTCATTATAGAACACCTTCTCGTTTAGTTAATTTACGTTCTAACCGATATTAAAATGTTCCTTCAATCACCGAAGCAATTGGTGAAAGTCATGCTTTTACCGGTTCTACTTTTTCTGTTTTCGCTGCAAATGTATCATCTTGCATGCGGCGCAATCGCCAAATTGTGGATTCTTTCGTTTGGACGACATCGTCATATGTGATAATTTCGCCTTTTTTAATGGAGCGTTTCAATTGGACATTCCGGTCAACCAGACCCATTGGCAAAGCGTTCTTTTCTTTCGCTTCAACTGCAGACAGGATACTGCCGTAAACTGTAAAACCGCCGATGCTGTCAAGGAACTGCCCTTCTTCAAGATCGGTTTTAGCTACAGTCACTGTTTCCGCCTGGAGGCCCTTCCAAGGGGCGATTGTGGCTTCATTGTAAAAATAGGCTCTGGCAATTGAAATCGGCGTTTCCAGACTTGTTAGATGATATGGACGGTAAAGCACGTAGTTAGGTCCTTCCCCCATGCTCAAATACTGCATTTCATGATTGACTTCATCTTTTTCTGAAGCCACTATTACAAAAACGCCTGGTGCAATGCCGTTGATATATTCTACTATCTTCTTATTGCTGACTTGGCCGCCATCTTCTTTCAGTTTAAAAATTTCCGGAAGCCCTTTCACATCGCTGACAAATCCATTCATGCCCGGTTTGTCTGGCAGGAATCCTGTGGCATTGGCTACGGCAGTCATTTCTACCATTGTCTTTGTTCCATCCTGAAACGAAGCAAGCATTTTCGGGCTGGCGCCTTTCCTTGCTGCTTCTTCTGCTGCAGTGTCCGGATTCGCCGCTAAATTCAGCGGATTGTTTTTTCCTTTGCCAACAGCTACCACTTCGAATCCAAGGGCATCTGCAAAATCATATAATTCCATGATTGCACCCGGCTCGTCTCCAGCTGTCCCGGTATATACGACACCGCTGGCATCCGCCATTTTCTTCAGCAGCGGCCCGATCGTTACGTCCGCTTCAACATTGAGCATGACTATGTGTTTCTTATTTAAGATGGCATCCCAAGCGATTTTCGCTCCAATATCCGGCACGCCAGTCGCATCAACCACAACATCCACTTCTGGAAGCGAAGTGACCAGCTGGGCGTCAGTAGTCGCTACAACTTTCCCTGCCTTCACAGCCTCTTCTGCCTCTTCTTCATTATTCGTCTCAACAATGTCCGAACTTGCCACCCCGGATTTTGAATAGGCATTTTTTACATTATCAATTTGTATATCAGCCGTTACGACAACCCGCATACCGGCCATATTTTCAATCTGGGAAACCATGCCTCTTCCCATTTGTCCTGCACCGACTAGGCCAACCTTGATAATTGTTCCGCTTTTTTCAAGTTCTTCTAGTTTTCTATTTATACCAAGCATTATCCAGTCTCCTCTTTGTTAGGCTTTAAAAATCCGGATATCAGCACCCAATGCCAATTCAGGCAAAGGCTTGCTTTCTACGCACATAGTTCCCGGAAGATCGGCCGAAATATCACCTGTAAACGAGATGGTGCAGTGGCCGAGGTCTTGTAAAGTGTCATTCACTTTATTGCCGACGAACAAAATTCTGTAACGCTCGCCGTTGATTTCCAGGATGTCTCCAGTTTCAACTTTACCAAGAAGATCCGCTTTTTCATGGATTACTGCGAAGGAACGGAGTTCTTCAGGTACAGTATTATTAAATATGACCATCATATTCTCTTCTGCAAAGATTTCAACTTCTTCACCGATTTCTGTTATTTTAGCTTCATATTTTTTTATCATAACGTCTTCCACCTAACTGCCCCCTTTTGATTAACTGTATAAGCCAAAGCTGAATAAGTATGCGATTACAACTGCCAACGGACCTGTAATCATCCGGGAAATCAAGACAGCCGGGACTCCGACTTCAATCGTTTCCGGATCCGCTTCCCCGAGCGTCAAACCGACTGGCACAAAATCAGCCCCTACTTGAGGATTGATGGCAAACAATGCTGGTAATGCCAGTGCCGGCGGAATATTGCCTCGCCCGATTTCCACACCGACCAGCACTCCGACGACTTGAGCAATAACTGCACCCGGCCCGAGCAGCGGCGATAAAATCGGCAAAGCACAGATAACCGAAAGAATCAGCAATCCGAAAATATTGCCGGCAAGCGGTGTCACGAAATTCGCAATGAGATCACCAATCCCTGTATAAGTGATAATCCCGATCAGCATACTGACAAACGCCATGAACGGCAGGATGTTTTTTAGGACTTGATCGATTGTTTCACGTCCTGCTTGGTAGAGGACCCCCACTACTTTACCGGCACCGCGGCCCACCCGTTCAATAAGATTCATTTTCTTTGGCTGCTGGTAATTTCCAGCCGCTTTCAGCCTTGCTTCTTCTTTTATTTCCTGCGGCGTCTTTCGGACCGCTGGTGCTTCCACTTCATCGACCGCATTTTTCACTTCGTCCTGATCCTCATAAGGAGCAGCTACTGCACGGATGTCTGAAAGGGTCACACCTGACACAAAATTTTCTTCGTTGATAAATTTCATTAATGGGCCGGATGGTGATGTCGCATTGACGTTGATCGTCAAAATATTCATTTTTGGATAAACACCGCACCGCGCTGTGCCACCGCAGTCGATAATGACACAGGCCATCGTTTCTTTTGCATAAGATCCTTTAAAGCCATCAACAGCTTCGGCGCCTGTCAGACGTGCAATTTCTTCTGCTATCGGATGAATTCCGCCGCCTGTAACTGAGACGATATACCGCTGTTCTTCGTTTGGCCGAATCGTCAGCGGACCGCCCCAGCCTCCGCGGCCTTTTGTGACGGAAACTGCCTTAAAATTCAATGGTGTTTGAGTACCTGTCATTTTGCTTGCCTCCTTTTCAACTGAGCGCAACTCTAAGATTTAAACTTCCATTCCTTTTGCCTTCATCATGCGGACTGTAATGAGTTCCGTTACAATACCGCGGATCAAAATGACAATCACACCTACCAAAAAGTAACGGATCGCCAATGGCCCGAGCGACAGTCCTAATGTTGTAATCCCTGCGGAAATCCCGAGATACACGAATAATTCAGCAGGGTTCGCATGCGGGAACAATCCCGTAATCGGGTGAACGAAAGAAACCGCTGAATCGTAAAAAGCCGGTTTTTGTTTTTCCGGAAGAAACTTTCCAAAAGTATAGGCCATCGGATTGGTTAAAAAGAAAACAGCCAGTACTGGAAACAGCGTATAGCGCAAAATCATATTTTTGGTGCTTTTCCGTGCTAGCCGATTTATGCGTTCTTCACCAATCAACCGGATCAGCGCATTGATGGCGGTGATTAACACAACCAGCAACGGAATTATTCCTGTGACCAGTCCGGTAAACGTATCGGCACCTGCCTGGAACATTCCAATAAAGCCTTCAGCGAGCCTAACTAAAAAGTTCATGATTGCATCTAAAAAATTCATCTTTCATCCTCCTTATACTGCTGGATTTATCTTCTTTTCCATTTGCGTTTCGATTTTTTCGATTGCCATTTTAAAAGCTAAGTCAACAGGTTCGTGATCCAGGCTTTTTTTCAGCTTCTCTATTGTCAGGCCGTTGTATTTACTGAAATCCTCAAACCGGCTGAATACTGTCACTCCTTTCATCAATTGGCTTTCTACTACTGTGCCTGCATCATCCGTAACCAAAATAGCAATGACGCCAATCCCCATTTTTTGCTTTTGGACCCCGACCCCCAAATAGCCAGAAGGCCTGTTGCTCATTTTCTTAATAGTCGTTTGATAATTTTTCAACTGGATTTTCGTCAGCATTATTTGAAGCAGCCAAACTCCAGCAAACACGACTATAAACCACCCCCACAAATGAACCCCTCCGTTCCGTTTACATATGTTCCATGCTGTAACACATGTTATTAGCTACATTATAAAAGCGCTTTCACCATAAATCAATAGGTATTAAGAGAATATTAAAATTATTTACAATATAATGATTTCTCAGTATAGAGATAGGTTTTGTAACTTTTATTGCGAAGTCCGCTTCCGGCCTTGTATAAGGAATTTCTGAAAATAACCATAAAAAAGGAGTTGTCCCAAATTACTTTTGGGACAACTCCTTTGCGACGAAGCTAACGTAGCGGCGGTTTTTTCTGCACCGAAGCTAGCGCAGCGATGCAGGAGCAATAGTATTAACCTCCGCTTTATTAGAAGCAAGGGGCTGTCCAATAAGTCTAATAACAGACTTATTGGACAGCCCCTTTCAAAGAATTATTGAAGTAGATTTGCGAATTCTTTTCCTTGAGGAAATATGCCGTATAGGCCTCCCGTATGGATAAAGAGAATATTATTCAAATGTTCCAGACGACCTTTCTTTATTTCTTCAATAAGTCCATAAAATCCTTTGCCGGTATAAACAGGATCCAAGACAAGGCCTTCCAGCATCGCAAGTTCTTTTATGAATGCTCTTTCTTCCGGCCGTCCGATGGCGTATCCCAGCCCTACATAACCATCGATAATGCGAATATCCTTAGAACAGATTTCAACAGAACTTTCCAGGTGTTTTTCTGCGTCTTCCAATACCTTCATTATTGCTCGGTGAAAATATTCGGCATCGTTGCTGACATTAAAACCAATAATCTCATGTGAAGTCTTAAAAATTTTTTGGGCGAGAAGCAAACCGGCATATGTCCCCCCGGAACCGACTGCCATAACTACTGCATCAAACTGGACGCCCATTTCTTTTTCCTGCTGGATGATTTCTTCCATTGCAGAATAATATCCGAACGCTCCGATCCCGTTAGAGGCGCCTTCCGGAATAATGTAAGCATGACTCCCTTGCTGAGCCAGTTCTTCTTTCAATCCCGTCATAATATCATTCCGGCGATTTCTATATTCCTCCGGCGTAACCCAGTGGATATCCGCTCCAAAAAGCACATCAAGCAATAAATTGCCATTCGGAGCAGCAGGCTGTTGTCCTCTGAGCACCAGTTTTGTTTTCAATCCCAGTTTAGCTGCTGCCGCGGCCGTCGTCCGGCAATGGTTTGACTGGATGCCTCCGCAAGTGATCAGCGTATCCGCTCCTTGGCTGATTGCTTCGTGGAGGGTGTATTCCAGTTTCCTAATTTTATTGCCAGCCACTTCAGTACCGGTTTGGTCATCGCGTTTCACATATATATTTGGTCCTCCCAACTTTTCAGACAGCCGATGAAGTTTTTCAATTTTAGTAGGAAGATTTGCCAAATTCAAGCGTTTTGGTATGTTATGCAACGAATGCCACCTCTTCTTATAGTATTAAACAAATTATGAAAATCGGAAAGTTTAGTTAATCAAGCAAGTTCTTCAACATTTCTTCGATTTCTTTTTCCAAATCATTTTTAGCCGCATCAAATAAAGTCCCAAACCTTTTAAAGAAAGTTCCGTGATGATGCCAAATTGTAATGGCCGCTGCGTAAGCATCGTTATCATAGCCCGGGTCATTATAGTCTATCGCAATCCGAGAACGATATTCTTTGTCCAGGCAGCAGTCTGCAGACAGGCTTTCTAATACGTCTCCATTAAGATCCCTTGAAAGCCAGACGGAAAAGTTGCGCTTTTTCTGCTCTTCAAATTGAGCCGCATATTGAAGTTGCATCTTCTTAGCCAAATTTTCTGCCAAGTTTTCCATCTCGACAATTCTGTTTTTTAATTCTTCGTCTATTCCCTCAGCATCAATAGAGATGTACTTCTGTAGATCAATGAATTTTTCGATGTCATAAAGCCATCTTCTAATTTTCTCACGCACATCCCCTTCTTCCTCTCTTTATAAATAATTTGGAAGTTTAATCATGTGTTTTCGGGTCCAAAGTAAAAAAGAAAGGAGCATTTCATTTAGATAACTGCATCCTTCCTTAATCCAGCCTTATTTCTTACTTATTGCTGCAGTTGGTATTCATCAGTTTGGTTTACTTTACTCAATATATTCCATGCGCGTTCCAGCCGGCTTCGCAGCAAGCTCCAGCAATTGATTGATCACTTTTTTCCGTGTCTCGAAATCAAACGGTTCCCCGCATGGACGGCCCAGTTTGAACGGAACATGCAATGTCCGCGGGACTCCAACTTTTTCAGTGACCTCAGGCAATAACGTAATCATTGCAGTTGCCACTCCTGACGCTTCTAAAGCCCGGGCATACAGCCCGAGTACATTATGGCAAGTGCCTCAGCCAGGCACCAGCAAAGCCACATCAATGTCTTTGTTTTTGAACAGCTCCACTACTTTCGGAATCGATTCCTTTTCGACCTGCTCGGTCTCCATGATGCCGCCATACAATCCGATATGGATGTCTGATACAGAACCGATAACTCCGGACTGTTCCAGCTCTTTCAGCTGTTGGATCGGAAAAACGATCGTTGTATCTTTTTTAGCGAATTTCGTATCGTAATACATATGGGTTACCGTCAGCTCTTCTTCCTGGGCCTTTCCAGGGACGATCCGGATGGTGTGATCTTGAATATCAAGATCAAACGGAATGTCTGTTTTCAAATGGACACCGGCAGTCGATAACAAAGCGACTTTGCATTCAGCCAGCGGTTTAGTCAAGTTCGCTTCTGGAACACCTGGCTGTTTACTGACATGCTTTAATGTGTAATTGTTATAAGCTTTCGGGAAGTTTTCCAAAAATGCCACAGCCACTTTTGATTTGATTTTTGTACGGCTTTTCATTTTCCATAGCTCCTCCATTCGTTAATTTCTTTGGCATTGCCTACATCCCTTTGTTTAATCTCCAAAGCTTTGAGTGACTGATTCTTTTAGTTGTTTAGTGTATTCGACTGTTTAGTAAATAACCCTTTTATTTACCGGCCAGGATATAGTTTGTTAACGAAAATTTCAGATTTTAATTTTAAAGAAAGGATTTGATTTTTGTTCTGAAATTAATGTTGTTCAACTATTTTTAGGTCTTGCCCAGCCGGCTTTTTCCATAGCACCGGACATATCTAGCTCAGGATAAAGAGTTTGTGCCAATTGAAAAACTTCTATAATCAGCCGCTCCAACTCTTTGACGCTTTCCTTCGGTTCTCCAAGCAAGACTGAAGCAAAGCGTTCCGAACTGTTTTCCGGCTTTATCTCCATGTTGTCCAGCGAAGCTTTCTGCCATTTAAATGCCGGGTGATGAACATATCGCTGATTGAGCGCAAATAGAATGCCCATCAGTTTAACTTCAACGGCCACGATAATTTGGTAGAGCATCAGCCAGTCTTCCCGGGCAAGGAGCGCTTCACGGTTCTGCCAGCGCGTCCCGAGCTCTCTATTCTCTTTGACCATCGCCTCGCCAAGCTTTACAGGATACAACTTTATTTTTCCCTTCAGCTCGAATAGCGCCTTCTCGCCTCCAAGCGGAATGCCATCATCGATGGATGCTAGTAAGACTTGTTTCTCAAGATCTGTATCATATTTTAAAGTTATGCTTTCAACATACTGAAAGGCAGTACTCACCAGGAAATTGCTGATTTCCAGTTTAACGTTCTGGACCGTATAAGTTTCCGACCATTCTTCGTCTTCAAAAGGATGAAAATCAAGTATGTTGCCGCCTAGCTTTTCAATCGGTTCTTTTCTGTCTTCATCAGTTGGGCTTTCCCTCCAAAAAATAAACAATTCAATATCCGAAAATTCATCAGATAAATTTCGCGCGACAGATCCCCCCAGCATGACGGACTCGATTTTAGGATTGTGCATGTATACGTCTGCTATTTCTTTTGCCAGTTCTTTCAATTCCATTTGATTTTCTCCTTTGAGTGGACGGCCATTTAATAAGCCTTTGCCCAAATGACCAGCTGTTCTGCTTTTTCGCCGCAGCAAACACAGGTATCTGTTATGAGTTCCTGGTCGAATGGAATGCAGCGTGATGTCGCTTGGGTTTCTTCTTTTATTTGGTCTTCGCAGGACTCTTTTCCGCACCACATCGCTTTGACAAAGCCACCTTCTGCTAACAGCGTATCTTTAAACTCTTCCATAGTTGCAGCTGTATTGGTTTTGGTTAAACGGTGCTGCAGCGCTTTATCATATAAATTCTTTTGTATCTCCTGAAGAAGACGCGGGATTTCGGTTTCTAGGTTCTGTTGTTCAACCGCTATCTTCTCTCCTGTGTCTCTTCTGACAAGGACCACTTTGTTTTCTTCGATATCTTTGGGTCCGATTTCCAGGCGGATCGGGATGCCTTTCATTTCAGATTCGTTGAACTTCCAGCCCGGCTTTTTATCACTGGCGTCGATCCCGACCCGCATTTTGGATTTCAAGGCATGCTGCAGGGCATATGCCGCATCGAGCACACCTTCTTTGTGCTGGGCGATTGGCACGATGAGCACTTGTGTCGGCGCCACTTCAGGCGGCAGGACCAGCCCTTTGTCATCGCCATGCACCATGATCATCGCGCCAATGATGCGCGTAGTGAAGCCCCAGGACGTCTGGTGGACTGTCTGAAGTTTGCCTTCCCGGTCCAAAAATTCAATGCCGAATGCTTTCGCGAAGCCCGTGCCCAAATTATGTGAAGTCCCGGACTGCAGCGCTTTGCCGTCATGCATTAAACTTTCAATCGTATAGGTATATTCTGCACCGGCGAATTTTTCTTTTTCTGTTTTCTGGCCTTTTATCACTGGAATTGCCAGCACTCGCTCACAAATGTCTGCATAGACATCCAGCATTTTCACTGTTTCTTCATGGGCATCCTGTTCCGTTTCATGGCATGTGTGGCCTTCCTGCCATAAAAACTCAAGAGTCCGCAAAAACGGCCGGGTGGTTTTTTCCCAGCGCACGACATTTGCCCACTGGTTGTAAAGCTTTGGCAAGTCCCGGTAGGAATGGATGATGTTCTTATAATGCTCGGCAAACAGCACTTCAGAAGTCGGCCGGATACATAATCGTTCCGCCAGTTCTTCATTGCCGCCGTGTGTCACCCAGGCCACTTCCGGGGCAAAACCTTCGATATGATCTTTTTCTTTTTGCAGCAGGCTTTCCGGAATCAATAATGGCATATAGACATTATCGTGCCCGGTCTCTTTAATCTCCGCATCCAACGCATTTTTGATGTTCTCCCAAATTGCGTAGCCATATGGACGGATAATCATCGATCCCCGCACACTCGAATAATCGACCAGTTCCGCTTTTAATACCACATCCGTATACCATTGTGCAAAATCCACATCCATATTCGTAATCTGCTCTACCCTATTTTTCGCCATATCCATTCCCCTTTTCAAATGATTTATTGAAAATAAAACAAAAAAGCCCCGCTAAAAATAAGGGACCCAGAAGGCGGTACCACCCTAATTTAAAGCAAAGCTTTACTCTCGAACATGATAACGGTGTGCACCGCTGCATTTTTCAATACAGATATGAAAGGCAGGTTCGATAATTTTCTTTGGGTCCCTCTCAGCCATCGGCACCTTCTCTGAAAAAGAAACTTCTATCTACTGGTCCTTAAAATTTCTGATTCTGCTATTTTATATTTTAATCAGATTAATTGAAATAGAATATTTAGTCAATAAGAATTAGTATAGTATTAAGTAACGGGTTGAACCGAGAAATGAGAGGTGAAAATGATGAAAGCGATACTTTTTGATTTTGATGGCACATTAGCCAATACACTGCCGGTTTGCGATATGGCTTTTCAGCACGTTTTCCGGAAGTATGACCAGCGGGAACTTTCTTCGGCTGAAGTCCGGGCGATGTTCGGTCCTTCAGAAACCGGGATCATCTACCAAAACCTGAAGCACCGCAACAAAGAAGAAGCGATTGAACAATATTATGACCAATACTTGGAACATCATGCTGACATGATTGAACAGAATAGGGATATCCATAGTTTGTTGATGCATTTAAAAGAAAAAGGGCTGAAATTGGGGATTGTCACCGGAAAAGCAAAAAGAAGTCTCGATATTTCGTTGAAAGCCCTTGGATGGGAACATCTTTTTGATGCCATGATCACCGGAGATGACGTGGTGAACCCTAAGCCGGATCCGGAAGGGGTGCTAAAAATTCTGCCATTATTAGGCGCCAGAGCTGATGAAGCCATCTTTATCGGGGACAGTGATGCGGATATATTAGCCGGAACTGCAGCAAATGTCGTAACGATAGGTGTCCAGTGGCTCCCAGACTATCAAACCTTGGAATTCGCCGCGGCTCCTTCGTTTCTTTTTAAGACAGTCCATGATTTTAGAGAAGCGATGGAAGGGGGATTTAAATGAGCACGAAATGGCTCCATTGGGCACAAAGAATCCAATCACTGTCCCAAGCAGGATTGGCATTTTCAAAAAACGTCTATGATTTGGAGCGTTTTGAAGAACTTCGGGAAATCAGTGTGGAAATTATCAACGAGCACACCAACTTGGAAATGCAGAAAATCAAGGACTTGTTTGCAAATGATGCCGGCTACCAAACCCCTAAACTGGATATTCGCGGAGCCGTATTCAAAGACGGAAAAATTCTGATGGTGCATGAAAACATCGACAACCGCTGGTCTTTGCCTGGCGGATTCTGTGATATCGGCCTTTCCCCTGCCGAAAACATTGTCAAGGAAATCAAAGAGGAATCCGGATTTGATGCGGTACCGGTTAAGCTTCTGGCGGTGCTTGACATGAACAAGCATCCGCACTCGCCTCAGCCTTATCATTATTATAAGATTTTTATACAATGTGACATTATCGGCGGAAATGCTGAGAATGGGGTGGAAACGAAAGGCGTGGATTTTTATAAAGAAACTAATCTGCCCAAGCTTTCAGAAAGCAGAAATACCAAGTCCCAAATCGAAATGCTGTTTGAGTTCCTTAACGATCCAAATAAAGAGACCGTCTTTGATTAGAAATAAATTCTTGATAAGCTACAAATAACCCTCTTCATCTTTCCTTTTCAGGTTTGATGAAGAGGGTTATTGAAACTCATAAAATCATTTTGTAACATTGCTTCTTTTTAAAACTTATTCCCTTTATCGCCGTGCCGCTCCAGCAGTTCCGCAAACGACAAGTTCTTTTCCTTCTGTTGTCGTTCAAACACTTTTTGTGCTTCTTTTTCTTCTTCGCGCTGCTGTTCTTCTTTCAGCAGCTCTTTTTTCGTGGCCTGCAGTTTTGCCAGAATATCTTCAGGCAATATGCTGGCTGTTTCTTCTTTTTTCTTTGGTGAGTTTTTCTTTGAAGTATTTTTCTTAGCCATACCGTGTCTCTCCTTATGGGCGTTTTACAATTGTCGCTACACCTTGGCCTCCGCCGATGCACAATGTGGCAAGTCCTGTCTTCGCGTCACGTTTCTGCATTTCATGAAGAAGGGAAACGAATACGCGCGCACCGCTGGCACCAATCGGATGGCCGAGGGCAATTGCTCCGCCGTTAACATTCAAAATATCATGGTTGAAATGGAGTTCTTTGTCGACTGCAATAGATTGGGCAGCAAATGCTTCGTTTGCTTCAATCAATTCAATATCTTCAAGAGATAAATCTGCCTTTTTCAAGGCATTTTTTACCGCTTGGACAGGACCGATTCCCATCACTGCCGGATCAACTGCAGCGCTGCCGTTCGCCGCGATTGTCGCAAGCGGCGTAAGCCCCAGTTCATCCGCTTTCGCTTTTGACATGACCACAACTGCTGCTGCTCCGTCATTGATGCCCGATGCATTGCCAGCTGTTACGCTGCCGTCTTTTTTGAATGCTGGGCGTAATTTGCTTAACTTTTCAGCAGTGGAATCGCGTTTCACGTATTCATCTGTCTTGAAAATAACCGGCTCGCCTTTACGCTGTGGAATTTCCACTGGCACGATTTCATCTTCAAATTTCCCGCCATCAATTGCCGCTGCTGCACGCGCTTGTGAACGGGCTGAAAATTCATCTTGTTCTTCCCGTGTAATTTCGTAGCGGTCACATAGATTTTCAGCAGTAATGCCCATGTGATAATCATTGAATGCACACATTAAACCGTCAACCAGCATGCTGTCGACCACTTTTTGGTCGCCCATGCGGAATCCGCTGCGTGCATTTTGCATCAAATACGGAGCCTGGCTCATATTTTCCATACCGCCGGCAACCACGATTTCTGCATCTCCGGCATAAATCGCCTGATACGCCAAATGCACGGCTTTTAATCCCGAACCGCAGACTTTATTGATCGACATCGCTGGAACGGTTTCCGGAAGCCCAGCCTGCATTGACGCTTGGCGTGCCGGGTTTTGGCCGAGCCCTGCCTGAAGAACATTGCCCATGATCACTTCTGATACTTGGTCAGGTGTGATTCCGGCTTTTTCAACCGCTTCTTTGATAACGATTGCCCCTAATTTGGTAGCCGGCACGTCTTTTAACGCACCTTGAAACGAACCGATTGCTGTACGAACTGCACTGACAATAACGACTTCTTGTGACACAATGATTTCCCCCTTATTTGGTTGTTTACCGTTTGCTCTTTTCTCCCTGCACTGGCTAAAATGGAATCAGGAGGGATACTATGTTCATTTTACCAAATAATGCAACGATTATCGAGGTAGGGCCACGGGACGGACTTCAAAATGAAGGAAAAGTTGTTTCAACTGAGCATAAGCTGCAATTTATCGAGAGATTGCAAAAAGCAGGCATTCAGGAAATGGAATTGACATCATTCGTATCACCGAAATGGGTTCCCCAAATGGCTGATGCCAAAGACATTATGGCCAATGTAGAAAAAATCGGCCGGCAGTTCGTCTTGACGCCGAACGAAAAAGGCATCAATGCCGCACTGGAATCCGGAGCTCAAGCTGTCGCGGTATTCGTCGGGGTGTCGAATACGTTCAACAAGAAAAATATCAATAAAACGACGGATGAAAGCATGGAAGCATTAAAACCGCTTATTTTAAAATTAAAGCAGGATGGCGTTTTTGTCCGTGCCTGCATTTCAACAGCCTTCTATTGCCCATTCGAAGGTGCCATTAAACCGGAAGATACATTGGCTTTATGCCATCAATTTGTTGACTGGGGCGTGGATGAATTAAGTGTTGCCGATACCATAGGCATGGCAACGCCAGCTGAAAGCTACGAATTGTTCCAGCAATTAAAAGAAGCATTTCCGGATGTGCTGCTGACTGCCCATTTCCACGATACACGAAAAATGGCGCTGGCGAATATTTTTGCTGCTTTGCAGGCCGGTGTCGACCGCTTTGATTCATCTGCCGGCGGACTTGGAGGCTGCCCGTTTGCTCCCGGTGCTACAGGAAACGTAGCCACAGAAGATGTGGTCAATATGCTGAACCGCATGGGCATTGAGACAGGCATCAATCTGGATTTATTATGCGAGGCTGTCCAGTCAATTGAACCGCATGTGACAAATCCGGTTCAAACCGGGATGTACCGGCTTTATCAAAACCAGGCATAGGAAAGGTAGTCTGCCATGAAGAAACGACTGCTGCAGGTTTCGGCCATTGTTTCAACTGGTTTAACCTTAACAGCCGCTGTCATTGGCTTTGTCATTAGCAATCGCTTGATGTATATGAAGAAAAAAGACGAAAATCTCATTTTAGAGCGTGAAACTTCTGCCAAGCGCTATGATGAAGTGTGGTACGCCCAAGTGAAAAAAAGCGAAAGATGGATCCAGTCTGAAAACGGTTATCCCATCAAAGCCATTTTCCTGGAACCGCATGACACGAAACGATACGTTGTCATTTGCCATGGCGTCACAGAAACCAAAGTAAACTCATTTAAATACGCCCGCATGTTCGAACGGCTTGGATTTAATTCGGTCGTCTACGATCATCGCAGGCACGGAGAGAGCGGCGGGAAAACCACCAGTTTCGGCCATTACGAAAAACTCGATTTAAAAGCTGTAGTAGAAGCATTAAGACTGCACGTGGGACCTGATTTATTTTTCGGCATCCACGGCGAGTCGATGGGCGGGGCTACTACGCTTTTATACGCAGGCATGGAAGACACGGCAGCATTTTACGTCATTGACTGTGCTTATTCCGATATCTCCAAACAAATCCTGCATGTCATGAAGACCACCCAGCCAATTCGTTCATCACTGGCATTAAAGCTTGCAGCTGTCTTTATGAAATTGCGCGATGGCTATTCCATTTCAACTGTTTCGCCGATAGAAGCGGTGGCTCACATCAAAAACCCGGTCCTTTTCATCCACAGTTTGGAGGATGAATTCGTCCTGCCGGAAATGTCACAGGAAATGTTTGATATAAAGCCCGACCCAAAAGCGATCAATTTTTTTGCTGAAGGAGCGCATGCCCAGTCTTATAATAAATACCCGGAAGAATACGAAAAAACCGTTGCAGAATTTTTAGACGCAAACGGCTTGATGACTTCAGAAATGTAAAAAGCACTCCATGAGAGTGCTTTTTTGCTTCGACTTATTTCTTTTTTTTTAAAACCAGCTTTAGCCCTGCTTCTCCTTCTGCTCCGATGAAAAACTCAACCATCGGGCCTGTTCTCGCTACACCTCTAACATGCAACTCTATTGTATCCAAAGTATAGTCCGACAACCCTTTCACCATTTCATTGATCTGCTCCATCGACACGGGCAAAACTTTGCCGACGCCTTCCATTTGCGTAGTGAAACTTTCTTTTTCCTTCGTTTCTTCTTTTTCAATCACTGGCATGTAGAAAACGAACTCTTCTTGTTCAGGCATACTATTCCCCTCCCGTTTTTAGTTGTTTTCTTTTCATATCCCTGTTTTGCTGCTATTTGAAACGCAGGGAGAAAAAGCGCATCTCTATTGAATACTTTATAATGCGCCATACTTGAAAACCGCTATCTAGATATAAGACAACACTTTTCAAGTTATCTCAAATGTTCTTTTAATGTACGAATAATTTCATCTATGGTTGATTTCTCATTTTCTCCCAGTTGCTTAAATTTAAAAGCAATAGATTCCGATAAAGGATTAATAGATGGTCCTTTGTTTTTATCACACCGAAATGTTATGATTTTTTCTAAATCATTTTTTAAAGCGTCTGTTAGATTGCTTCTTTTAAACCGAAAACTAACAGTGTGAGGCTCTTTTTTTGAAAAATCAGCACTTCCTTCATACTGAATGGCACCAAGATAACGTTCTCTCAACAAGAAAGATTTTTCGTTTTTGAAAAATTGAAGCGTTTCTTTGGCATTTTCATTATGAATCCACAAACCGACAGCAGACAATCGACTTCGGATATATTCATACAAACCAGCCAATTCAAAATTTTTTTCAATAGAATTAGTCATGTACTCTCCTCCTTGCAATTTTTTACTGTATTAAATACCATTTTAATTGAAAAGTCAGAAAATTAACAGGACCTAAAGGAAGAGATTTTTTGTGATAGAATTAAATGAGACTAGCTTTACTTTGAACCAACAGCTAAGCCACTTAAAAGTGTTTTATTACTGAATTAATAAAAAAAATTGTGGGTAATAAAACACTATAATTTTATTGTAAGCTAGTTGCTTTTGAAGAGCCTTCGGTTATTTATGAATGTATTTATTCTAAATGTATCTAAATATACAAATTAAAATATATTTAACTGCTTCATTTCCTGTCACTTGTTAATCATAGTCTATGAGTAAAGTTCTTTGATTCACAGTGACACATATATTACTTCAATACATCTTCTAATTCCATAGAAAAAACCACCTCTCTGCTTTAGTTTCAACAGAGAAAGTGGTCTTGTAGTGGCAAAATGAAGGATAAACCAATGATGAATGAAAAACTTACGAAAATTCACCCTAGACGCTCTGAATAGAGATATTCCCATAAATAAAGCTTCCTTCACTTTAACATTAATCAAAAATTAAACTGTCACCCTTGATACTACTTAGTTTAATAAATTATTTTTTAGCCGGTTTATTAGAAGCTTTATTCATTTGAGCCATCATTTGGTTGATTTTTTTCTGAGACGGTTTTTGTCCCATTTGCATCATCATAATGCGCAGCATTTCTTCATTAATCGGTGGATTGTCTTTCAAATACTTCATCATATATTGACGAGCGATGAAAAAGCCAAGCGCAACACCTGCGATCAACGCCACGATAACGATTACGATCCAGATCCAAGTAGCCATTCATGTTACCTCCTTCGTGTTGCATAAATAAGTAGTGCACCACAATGGATTATACTATAAAATCGTGCACATGACCATAAGATCAAAATAATAAAAGCGGAAGCATCTTACAGCTTCCGCTTTTATGTCATTTTATTGTTCGTTAATTAAATTCTTGACTTTAGCCACAACATTTTCCGGTGTGAAGCCGAATTCTTTCATGATGCGCTCGCCTGGTGCACTGGCGCCAAAGCGGTCAATAGAAAGGATATCGCCTTCATCGCCTGTGTAGCGTTCCCAGCCAAATGAAGTGCCCATTTCAATTGCCAACCGTTTTTTGACTGTTTTCGGAATAACCGACTGTTTGTATTCTTTGTCTTGTTTTTCGAAACGATCCCAAGACGGCATCGATACAACAGAAACGGAAATTCCTTCGTCAGCCAATTGTTTTTGAGCTGCTACTGCAAGGCTCACTTCAGAACCGGTTGCCAATAGCAAAGCTTGCGGGTTTTCGGCAGGCGAAACCACATAAGCACCTTTTTCAACTCCGCTTGCTGCCAAGTCATTCGTGTGCTCTAGTACAGGCAGGTCTTGGCGCGAAAGAACCAATAAAGTTGGAGCCGTTTTCGCAGTCAAAGCCAATCTCCAAGCCGCTTTTGTTTCATTTGCATCCGCAGGGCGGACAACGCTCAAATTCGGCATAGCGCGCAGCGAAGCCAAATGCTCAACTGGTTCGTGAGTTGGTCCATCTTCTCCTACCGCTACACTGTCATGAGTGAATACAAAAGTTACAGGAAGGCCCATCAATGCTGCCAAACGGATTGCCGGGCGTACATAGTCACTGAATACGAAGAATGTGCCGCCGAACACATGCAGGCCGCCGTGAAGCGCCATACCGTTTAAGGCAGTTCCCATTGCGAATTCGCGTACCCCAAACCAGATATTGCGCCCGGTTGGATTTTCAGCGTCAAAGTCGCCTCCGCCTTTGATGTTTGTTTTGTTTGATCCGGCAAGGTCCGCACTGCCTCCAAAGAATGAAGGAACAGCTTTCGCGATAGCATTGACCATATCGCCTGAAGAAGCGCGGGTAGCTTGCTTTTTGCCAACTTCATAAGTCGGGAAATCAGCATCGAAGTTCTCTGGAAGTTCTCCTTTGATTGCTTTTTGAAGCTGTGCAGCCAGTTCAGGATGCTGCGCTTCGTACTCAGCATACAACTCGTTCCATGCCGCTTCAGCGTTGCCGCCCAGTTCTTCAGTTGCTTGTTTGAACGTTTCGTATACTTCTTCCGGCACGTGGAAATCCTGGTCGAAGGTCCACTCGTAGTATTCTTTTACCAGTTTCATTTCGGCTTCGCCAAGTGGTGCACCGTGCGCATCCGCTTTACCGGATTTGTTTGGAGCTCCGTATCCGATGACGGTTTTCACTTCGATGATTGTCGGTTTGTCAGATGACTGTTTCGCTTGCGCGATTTTCTCAGACAAATCGTCCATTTCGTTACCGTCTTCAACACGCAGATAGTTCCAGCCATAAGACTCAAAGCGTTTCTTAATGTCTTCGGAGAAGCTCATGTGAAGATCGCCATCTAATGAGATGTCATTGCTGTCATAAAGGACGACCAATTTATTTAATTTCAAATGGCCAGCCAGTGAAATCGCTTCGCCGGCAACGCCTTCCATCAAGTCACCGTCTCCGCATAAAGCGAATGTATGATGATCAACAATATTCAAGTTTTCTTTATTGTATGTAGCCGCTAAATGGCGTTCTGCCATAGCCATTCCTACTGCCATCCCAATTCCTTGGCCGAGTGGTCCTGTAGTCGCTTCAACGCCTTCTGTATGGCCGTATTCAGGGTGTCCGGGAGTTTTCGAATCCCATTGGCGGAAGTTTTTGATTTCATCCAATGTAAGTCCATATCCGCTCAAATGAAGCAAGCTGTATAAAAGCATTGAACCGTGTCCAGCTGATAATACGAAACGGTCACGGTTGAACCATTTAGGATTTTTAGGGTTATGGTGCATATGTTTCGTCCATAATGTGTAAGCCATAGGAGCTGCTCCCATTGGCAATCCAGGATGCCCGGAATTAGCTTTCTCGATAGCATCAATGGAAAGTGTGCGAATCGTAGTCACTGCAAGTTGATCTGCATGGTTTGACATAAAAAAACATCCTCTCTAGAACAAAATTTCATCCCTTTCTAGTGTAGTCAACAATAGAAAAGAATACAACGAAAAAGAGAACAAGTATTAATTTAAATACTTGTTCTCCCGGATATTCTTAATTTTTTCTGGCGTTACATCGTCGCCATTCGGATCGATCACTTTTACGTTTTCAATGGTTCCGCGCATCGTTTTCCGGAATGTCTGCAAGTATTCTTGACGCAATAAAGATTGTTCTTTCGCTTCTTCTATCGACAGTCCTGCTCTTTTGGATTTACGCGATAATTCATTAATTCGATTTAATTTATCGGGTGATAACATCAAATCCCACCTTTCTACTTACATATCGTACAAAAGAAGATGGGTTTCTGCAATATATTAGCCCTGTTTCATCTGTTCAAATTCTTTATAGCGGCGATGGACAGTCGCTTTGCTCGCCTGGTAGCCGAATCCCTGCAATGTAACTGCAATCTCATGGAATGTCAGTCCGTTTTCTTTCAGGCTGACGATTTGGTCGATTGGCAAATCAAGGCGCTCCCGTCCTTCCGGATTGCCTTTCCCTTTCAAATTCTTTTCGGGTTTATAGCCGTTTTCAACTGCACGTTTCATGCCTCGTTTAATTTTGGCGTTATGTATTTTCCGCTGGTATTCTTCGACGATCGCTAAAATTTCCAGCACCATATCATCCATATCATTCAAGGCAATCGGTCCTTGGTCAGATAAAGTGTAGACTTCAACGCCGTATTTTTTCATGACATGCAAAAGGGCGATGCGGGCATGCCCTCGTCCAAGACGGGTTTCGTCCTGGATAAAAACAGCAGCTATTTTTTCGGTCTTTATGCAGTTCAGCATTTCCAGTAAGCCTTCACGGTCCATTTCATAGCCGCTATGCTGATCGGAAAATATTTGATCGACGATATATCCTTGTTCAAATGCAAATTTCAGCAGCTCTTCTTCTTGTCTTTCGAGCGAAGTTTCCTGTGTATCTTTCGTGGTGCTGACCCGGCAATAAATTAACGCAGTTTTTTTCATTCTGCGTCACCTGCCAGCTTGATGGTTTCATCAGGGGTGTATTTGAGTTGGTCGCTGGGAATCTTAAGTGATTGGCCTGCAACGATTTTAGCAGTGGTTAATCCGTTTTCCTTCATAATTTCATCGATCCATTGCTGATGAGGGGTGTCTCCACTGAATGCTTCCGCTAAAGTCCATAAAGTATCGCCTTTTTCAATTTGGACATGGCTCATTTGTGTTTTTTCATTGTTATGGGTGATTACCGAAAAAATTGAAAATACAAGTATAAGGGTAAATAATGCTGTAAAATAAGAGTTTTTTTGAATGATTGTCATATGAACCGCCTCCTAAGAATGTGTGTTCGGAATATATGTTCTTATATTAATGCGAACAGGTGTTTTTGTCAACAAAGAAATTCGAACCTATGTTTGCATTTCATATCCCAAGTTGGTATACTATGGGTAGAAAAACATACTGAATAACTAAAAAGAGGTGAAACTGTTGAAAAAGGTATCGAAACGCCAAGAAGATATTTTGACATTCATAAAAGATGAAGTTCGTGCTAAAGGTTATCCGCCTTCTGTTCGTGAAATCGGAGAAGCAGTTGGCCTGGCCTCCAGTTCGACTGTCCACGGCCATCTGGCCCGTTTGGAAAGCAAAGGATTGATCCGCCGTGACCCAACTAAACCAAGAGCAATTGAAATTATAAGCACCGAAGATGCGTTAATTGAAAGAAACCCGGTGTTGCATGTTCCGTTGATCGGTAAAGTTACTGCAGGGTTGCCGATTACCGCCATTGAAAATGTAGAAGAATACTTTCCGCTTCCTCAATCCTACGGTACCGAAGATGACCATATTTTCATGCTTGAAATTATGGGTGAAAGTATGATTGAAGCCGGTATTTTGAACGGGGATTACGTGGTAGTCAGACAGCAGCAGACAGCTAACAATGGAGATATTGTGGTTGCCATGACCGCTGATGACGAAGCAACAGTGAAACGTTTTTTCAAAGAAGATAATTATTTCCGCTTGCAGCCTGAGAATTCCTCGATGAATCCGATTATCGTCGATCAAGTCTCTATTTTAGGCAAAGTGGTTGGCGTTTACCGCCAAATCCTCTAATTAAAACGCTGAGAATTTTTTCTCAGCGTTTTTTCTATGAATGAACCTCTCTTTCCACTTTTATTTTTCACAGGAAAACGCAAGCATAATAGGAATTCTTTTGCGCCTCTGATACTCTTCCTCATTCCTGAAATTTTCCCGTTTCGGTTCGCCTTCACGCAGCGATACCACATTAAAGCCCGCCTCGATGAGAGAGCTAAAATATTGCTCAGTGGTCCGGTGATGCTTTACGACGATTTTATCAATCCACGGCTCTTTTCGTTCGCCTGCGTTAAAATAATCATCCACAATCCAATTCCCTTTTCGTTCGCCTTCTTTTTTGCTGACAAAAGAAGAAGTTGTCAGTGGGTGCTGCACGCTAAAGACAAACTTGCCATCTTCTTTCAAGGATTGATGCACTTTTATAAACAGCTCTTTTATATCGGCAACATAATGAATGGCAAAGCGGGAAGTCACAAAATCAAATTCATTCGGAGAAAACGCATACGTTTCCATCGTTTCCTGGAGAATGCTGCTATTGGTGCCTTTCAGGTTATTTTTCGCCATTGTTGCCATCTGCGCAGAACCTTCTACACCCATATAACTCTTTGCTCCAGCCGTATGCAGCTCTTTCCCAAAGCTGCCGTCTCCGCATCCCAGATCCAGTATGCTTTTCCCTTCTACCTCTCCCAGCAGTTCCATGATCACCGGTTTTTCAATCGCATTATTCGGGCTTTCTTCCCGGCTTCTCCTTTGTAGATACTGATTTAGAAAATCTTTCTGATCATACGCACTAGCGCCTTTGAATTCCACTTTTCTTCATCCCCTTGTCTTAAAGATCCCTTATTTTCAGGTATAAAAAAAGCATTCGCTGCGAGAGCGATGCTTGTTTTATCAAGATGCGTTGACTACGATATATTTGACAAGATTAATGGTGATACGATAAATTTTTCCGCTTGCTTCATCTATTACATCGTAAGTTCCGTTTGAAGGAATTTTACCTAAAGCAGCTTCTTTATCTGTTGCCTGTACAGATAGGACAATTGTATTCCCTTGGTCAAAATAGAATTCTACTTGAAATGTTTTCATTCACTGACCTCCTCTGTATACTTTCTTCAGTTTACCATAGATAGCGTTTATTGTTTTCCGTAGATCTCTTTATAGGCGATGACTTTCAATGCCAGCATCTCTTCTTCCGTCAAGTCCTGTTCCAGTTTTTGAATGGCTTCCTGATGAGACATTGTTCCGTTTTCGACACCGCTTTTAATATTGTTCAATTCCGTCAGCCCGACTTTTTGGATCAATACCCGTGTTGCTTGTCCGGTTGAATTGAATGGCAGGGAACTTTCGTCAGCCGCCTTTGCTTCTTCGATATAACCTGACAATTCAGGATCATCTTCCACACGCGACTGTATATTTTCCATTTGCCCGCTAGTGTCCAGTTTTTCAGTTGCTTCGTCTACAATTTTTTCTGAAGCCATATTAGTGCCGAAATAATACACACCAATCGCTCCAAGGAATAATACGATAAGCAGTACAATTAAAACCTTAAGTATCTTCATCCAGGGCTCCTCCAATTTTCTTCCTCGTCATTAAGACGTCCGCTATTCAAAAAAGTTACATTTTTTAGGCAAGACAATACCCCGAACCCGAATTCTTTTCTTGAAAAGGACCCGGCTTCAGGGTGTTGTTAAAACTTAATTATTTTTGTTCTCCAGTTTCCGCTGTTCTGCTATCCACCAATCAATATGGCTTAAATCAAAAAAAATCGTATCGCCATAAGACTGGTTATGCGGAATCTTCCGTTGGGCCATGTATTCTTGCACCCGCTCTTCAGTCATCGGATAATCCGCTGCTTCGAGGTACCTCAGTAAACTTTTTACTCCTTGGACCTTTTTCATTTAATCACCCCCACAAAATCCTCTTGGCAGCGATTGCCATAGAAAATTCAGTACGGATTATTAAATAGAGGTAAAGGCTATCTATTTTATATATACCCTTATTTCAGGAAAATAATCTTTTCCCATTCAAGAGCTTTCCCAAATAACATAAAATTCTTTGGCATATTTCTTAACCGCCTCTTCTAGAAGTGGTGACCGGTTCTGTATAATCTTTAACTTTCACCAATTTAACGTCTGCTTTATTAAAAATATTCAGTTCTCCAAAAACGTCTTCATACTGGACGATGCTTTCAGAAAGAGCCATAGTGGCCACATCTTCTCTCGACTCTGCTTCTACCGTTCTTTCTACAGTAAGGCCTTTTTCCAAAAAGTACTGGATGACGAATTTCTTCACACTCTCACCTCCTCCTTTAAAATTTCTTCAGCAACTATGCATAATCCTTTAAAATTTTATGTAAAGACAGCATTTACAGGAATTCAGTTAAAAAGCCACTGCTTTCTTTTTCCTATGAAAAGACCGCCAGCAGGTGAATGCGGGCGGCCTTTGACCGGAATTCTTCGTTAGTTCCCCAGCTGTTTGATTTGCTCCACAATGCTGGTGATTTCCTGAAGAGATTTAAATGCTTCCGTATTCTTCAGCACCTCTGAATCCAGTTTTCCATTTTCAATATTCTCTAAGTATAAATCGATCCCTTCAATCGCCCGATTGTTCTGATTGACCACTTGCTGATGGAGATCCGCACCAATTTCAGGAGCCTCGAGTTTATTGAACTCCTCAATTGTCGCTTTCATTTCTTCCAGCCGTGTTTCGAGTTCTTGGGCCGCCTGTTCGTCGTTGACTGCCTGTTTTGCCAAATCAGGCACTTCTTTCGCAAAAGCACTCGCCTCATTGGCATATTCCGATGCTTCAGTTGCGTAATTCAATGTATTGCTGACGCCTTCAAGAGCAGAACAGCCGCTAAGCAACATACCGCTTATCATCAGTAATACCATATATGTTTTCTTCATCGATTGTCCTCCATGTAATGCTTTATTGATGGTATCAGTATAGCACGGACGAAAACAACTTCCTAAAAATCGGTCCCCTTGCTTTGTGCTCTTCAAGGCAATTAAAAAACCGCCGAAGCCTAAAGGTTCCAGCGGGATTTATCATTTAGTCAACTGGCATGATCTTGACAATTTCATCAATTGGCAACCGTTTCATTCCAAAAGGCTCGTCGAAGACGATTGTTCTCGTCTCGGGATCCATTTCCACTATTCTCCCGACATGGTAATGTAGGTCATGGTTTTTCCATAATTGCATCCGAACTTGGCATTTGCGTATTAGCGCACTCGTCAATTCCTCCTGGATTAAATGTTTTGCCTCATTATCTAATTCCGGTCTCTTTTCCTGTTTATCTTCTGCATACCATTCGCTTAAGAATTTCATATGTTCGGACATCTTTAATCCCTGCCATTTGATATTTCTTTTGCCTATTGGATTGCCTGCTTGCTTCAGCTCTCTATTTAGTAGTACCATAACCTTCGCCCTCCTGTCATATCTCTTTGTTGAATAACATTATACAGAACATTAGTTCTTATTACAAGAAAAATATAAATCTTCGGCCTATTTCCAAGATGAGGGCTTTCGATTCCATATTTTCAGTTTGTTGATCAAACCACTTTCATTCTTTTGATGGTCTCTGGTTTTTTTCGGTAATGCCGGAATTTGTTTGAAAGAGCTATTCGGGTTCCTATTCGACTCATTATTTCCATACCGACAAGAAGTATGTCAGTGAACGTTTGAGTCATGCACATTACCAGATCACCGTTGACATTTATTATCCCTTTTTTAAGTAAACGAAAGAACAATCCATGGAAAAAGCGGATGAATACATGGAGCGTTTTTAAATTTCCTTGTTCAATAATTGATCGTATCTCTGAACTTGACCAATTGCCCTCTTTCAACACAACACAAAAACCGCTGGAGCCCTAAGGTTCCAGCGGTTTTGCCTTTTATTAATACATCTTCAGATACTGTTCGCGTTCCCATGGGTGTACAGCAATGCGGAACATATCCCATTCAATTTCTTTCGCTTCTACAAAGTTGTTAAGGATGTGTTCCCCAAGTGCTTTGGTCATGACTTCGTCTTTTTCAAGTTCTTGAAGTGCAGCATATAATGTTGGCGGAAGATCCTCGATGCCCACCGCTTCGCGTTCTTTTCTGTTCATTGCGTAAATATTGCGGTCTACCGCTTTTGGCGGCGTCATTTTTTTCTTGATGCCGTCAAGGCCTGCACCAAGCAATACTGCCATTGCCAAGTAAGGGTTCGCCGAAGGATCGACTGAACGCACTTCAACGCGAGTAGACAATCCACGCGAAGCCGGAATACGCACTAAAGGACTGCGGTTTTGGCCTGACCAAGCGATGTAGCAAGGTGCTTCGTAACCAGGCACCAATCGTTTGTATGAGTTTACTGTCGGATTAGTGACAGCAGTGAAACCTTTTGCATGTTCAAGAATTCCAGCCATGAATTGATAAGCCGTTTCGCTCAATTTCATGTCGCCGTCTTCATCAAGGAATGCATTTTCATTGCCTTTGAAAAGGGACACGTTCATGTGCATACCTGAACCACTGACACCGAATAACGGTTTCGGCATGAATGTCGCATGAAGTCCATGTTTGCGTGCAATGGTCTTAACGACCAATTTGAATGTTTGGATATCATCGCAAGCTTTGATCGCATCTGCATATTTAAAGTCTATTTCATGCTGCCCTGGAGCCACTTCGTGGTGGGAAGCTTCGATTTCAAAGCCCATTTCTTCCAATTCCAATACGATGTCGCGGCGGCAGTTTTCCCCAAGGTCCATTGGAGCCAAGTCAAAATATCCGCCGTTGTCGTTTAGTTCAAGCGATGGTTCACCGCGCTCATCCAATTTGAACAAGAAGAATTCCGGTTCTGGCCCAAGGTTGAAATGCGTGAATCCTAACTCTTCCATTTCTTTAAGGACACGTTTTAAGTTATTGCGTGGGTCTCCTTCAAACGGAGTGCCATCCGCACGGTAAATGTCGCAGATCAAGCGGGCGACTTTTCCTTTCCCGGTGATCCAAGGGAATACGACCCAAGTATCCAAATCCGGGAATAAGTACATATCCGATTCTTCGATGCGCACAAAGCCATCTATGGAAGAACCGTCAAACATCATTTTATTGTCAAGTGCTTTGTCCAATTGAGATGTTGGAATTTCAACGTTTTTAATGATTCCCAGGATATCGGTGAATTGCAGACGGATAAAGTTTACTTCTTCTTCTTTCACTAATCGTTTAATGTCTTCTTTAGTAATTTTCCCCATGTTCTCTTCACTCTCCTATGAATTGTTTATGTAACCCGTTTCAATGAAAGAAACGGGATAAATCCGCTTGGCGATGTCCGCCTCTGTCATACGCTTTTAGGCTCATGAATTCTTCCCGCATGATCCGACGCAATTCAGCGTCACTGATGGTTTGCGGTTTGACCTGCTCAGTTTGAGGCTGCACTTTCATCGCGAAGATTTTCTTGATGCCTGCCATATTGAGTCCTTGGTCTAAATATTCTTTGATCTCCAGTAAGGTCTCCACGTCATTCAATGAGAACATCCGCTTGTTGCCTTCTGTACGGGCAGGGCTGATTAACTCATGCTCTTCATAGTAACGGATTTGGCGCGCTGTTAGTTCCGTCAGCTGCATAACAATGCTGATTGGAAGCAGCGGCATCGTCCGGCGAACCCGATTCGTCATTTTTTTCACCCTTTTCACTTATTACTACTCTTTCAGTTTAACTCATGTCAGTTTATTTGTCAACAACACGTTAGGTTTCCTGACACAGAAAATCCCCGCATCTCAAGATGCGAGAATCGATTTAAAGTAAATTCATTTTTTTTAAAGCTTCAACTGAGTTCAAGACCGCGATTTTCACATGTTCATAGGTTAATCCGCCTTGGACAAAAGCCGTATAGGGTGGACGGATCGGGCCATCCGCTGTCAATTCAATACTTGATCCTTGGACAAATGTTCCAGCAGCCATAATGACATCATCTTCATATCCTGGCATATAAGCAGGTTCCGGTTTGAATTGCGCATTGACTGGAGAGCTCGCTTGAATGGTCTGACAGAACGCAATCATTTGTTCAGCGGTTTTAAAGGACACAGACTGGATTAAATCGGTCCGCTTATCTGCATAATGAGGCGTCGTTTCCATTCCGGCCGATTCAAGCAAGGCCGAAGTGAAAATCGCTCCTTTCAATGCTTGAGATACAATATGGGGAGCCATAAAAAATCCTTGGTACATATCCGGCAGTGCGTTCAACGATGCCCCCGCCTCACCTCCTATACCCGGAGAAGTCATGCGGTAACCGCATTTTTCCACTAAATCTTTTTTCCCCGCGATATACCCGCCGATTTTCGCCATGCCGCCGCCAGGATTTTTAATCAGCGAGCCGGCAATCAAATCGGCTCCAGCTTCAATCGGTTCACGTTCTTCCACAAATTCCCCGTAGCAATTATCAACAAAAATAACGGCATCGGGCTTTAACGTACGAATCCGTCTAACCATTTCTTCAATTTCATCTACGGTGAATGATGGCCGTGTATCGTACCCGCGGGACCGCTGGATTGCAATGACTTTCGTTTTTGCATGAACCGTTTCCTCAATAGCCTGCCAATCGATTTGATGAGCCGCTGTTAAAGGCACATGCTGGTAGCTGATGCCGAAGTCTTTCAGTGAACCGGTATCTTTTTCTCCACCGGATACAATGGATTCCAAAGTGTCATATGGCTTTCCGGTAATATATAATAATTCATCCCCCGGCCGCAAAACACCAAATAAGGAAATCGTGATGGCATGTGTTCCGGAAATGATCTGCGGCCGTACAAGAGCCGCTTCCGCTTTAAAAACTTCTGCATAAACCCGCTCCAGTGTATCTCGCCCTTCATCGTCATAGCCATAGCCCGTCGACGGATTGAAATGGTGGTCACTGACTTTTTGGCTATGAAAGGCGTTCAGCACTTTCTGCTGGTTGAAAAATGCGATGTCATCGGCATTCCGCAATTCGTTTTGTATAATGTCTTCAATTTGTCTAATCATAGTTTGCATGGTATTCTCCATTCTAATTTACTCACTTACTTATTATGCAATTAAACTTGAAATTGCGTCAAATTCTGCTAAAATTCATACAGTTGAAGAAATTAGGAGAGTGCTGAAAAATGGCGTGGGAGGTTTTAAGTTCTATCGGAACCATCGCTTTTGCGGTATCTGGCGCAATTATAGCAATGGAAGAAGAATATGATATTTTCGGAGTTTATTTGCTCGGAATCGTGACAGCTTTCGGGGGAGGAGCTGTCCGTAATATATTAATCGGGGTGCCCGTATCGGCTCTGTGGGAACAGGAATTGTTTTTTCAATTAGCACTTGCTTCAATCACACTAGCATTTTTATTTCCCAATAAGCTGTTAGGCCCTTGGAACCGTTGGGGCCACTTTTTCGATGCGGTCGGCTTGTCTGCCTTTGCTATTCAAGGTGCGCTTTACGCCGTGGATCTTGCCTTGCCGGTTTACGCAGTAGTTGTGGCAGCCGTATTGACCGGTTCCGGTGGCGGCATAATCCGTGACTTGCTTGCCGGCCGGAAACCGCTCGTCTTACGGTCCGAAATATATGCGATTTGGGCAGCGATTGCCGGCATTCTTATCAGTTTCGATCTGGTTCGCTCAGATCTCCTCTTGTATATACTCTTCGTTTGCATTACCGTATTGCGCATTCTCTCCTATCTATATAAATGGAAATTGCCGACACGCCATATTCATTCAGCTTCATAACTTAAAAAAGGCCGGTCAACTTTGAAAGTTGACCAGCCTTTTCAATTAGGCGATGGTTTCGCCGTTCCAATTCATCATTCCGCCTTCGACATTGACTGTTGCCATGCCGTTCGCTTCCAAAAAGTCGCAAGCCATCGCACTGCGCCCTCCTGCTTTGCAAATCACATGGACGGGTTCTGCGCTTTCCAATTCCGCGATGCGCTCCGGCAATTGGCCAAGCGGAATATGTTTGGCGCCTGGCACCATGCCATATGCCACTTCTTCATATTCACGGACATCGATCAACTGAATCTCTTGTCCGGTTTCTACTATTTCAAGCAAATCGTCGGTTGTAATGGACTTCATGGTTAATTGCCTCCTGCTTTAAATGGCTTTCAATTGAAAATATTATACGGCAAAAGACGTGATGTCAAATAAAAAAACCAACAGGAGCAAGCTCCTGCTGGCAATGCAATTATTCCTGGTGTTCAATTGGTACCGACTTGGCAGGCGAGAAAGTGGAGATTGCATGCTTGTAGATCAATTGCTGTTTGCCGTCTGTTTCAACCAGCACCGTAAAGTTATCATAAGATTTAATGGTCCCTTTCAATTGGAAACCATTCAGTAAAAAGACCGTAACAAAAATATTATTTTTACGCAGCTGATTCAAATAAACGTCTTGAATATTTACTGGCTTCATGAATATCCCCCTCATTACCTCTAGTCTAAATTTGTTCTTCTATAATCCCAATTCGACGCTGCCGGTTTTTTTCCTGCATAAACGCTTCTATTTTCTGAATGTTTTTTTCCAGATCAGCTAATGCATCAATCCAGAAAATTGGCAGCTTATTTCTGAAATAAGTAAATTGGCGTTTGGCATACTTCCGGGAATTTTGCTTGAGCAGACTGATTGCTTCTGCCCATTCCAATTCCCCGTCCAGATAAGCGTAAATTTCTCTATAGCCGATCGCCTGAATCGACTGTACATCCCGGATTCCCCGCTTCCGAAGCTGTTGGACTTCGTCCAGCAAGCCCCGTGCCACCATATCGTCGACACGCCGGTTGATGCGGTCATAAAGGATTTCCCGCTGCATATCAAGTCCGATGATCACTTCATTGTACATTGGCGACAGCGCTAACTTCCGGTCGGTTTTTTCATGGCCGCTTTTGATGATTTCAATCGCCCGGATGACCCGGCGCGTATTGTTCGGATGAATATCCGCTTCCGGATCGAGTGCCATCAGCTTTTCATGCATATGGAGCGGACCGCATTCTTCCAGTTCTGCATGCAACTCCGCACGCAACTGTTCATCTACTTGCTCTTCTGTAAAGCGGTAGTCGAATAAAACAGCCTGCACATACAATCCGGAACCTCCTACAATGATCGGCAATTTGCCGCGGGAGCTGATTTCTGCGATTTTTTCCCGCACCAGTGTCTGGTACTCCGCAACCGAGAACGGCTCTTCCGGTTCTTTAATATCTAAAAGATGATGAGGAATACCCCGCATTTCCGCCGGCTCGATTTTTGCCGTACCAATCGACATTTCCTTGTAAACCTGCATCGAATCCCCGTTGATGATTTCACCGTCCAACCGCGAAGCGAGCTCCAGGCTTAAAGCCGTTTTTCCTGAAGCAGTCGGGCCAACGATGGCTAATACGTCAATCATATGCTAACATCCATTCTAAAATTGTTTCAAAATGCTGATCCTTATCAATTTCATGGAGCAGCTCGTGGCGTGCACCTTCTGCCAGATAGACTTTTATATCAGTCATTCCCGCATCTTCATACTGCTTGGCAGCTTTAAAAATCCCTTGGCCATTGCCTCCTACCGGATCATTTGAACCGCTGATCAATAGCACAGGCAAATCCTTGCGAATTTTTGCCACTTCCCCTTTTTTATGGATCAAGTCCAGTCCGGTGAACAAGTCTACGTAAAACTGGTTAGTGGTCGGAAAGCCGCACATGGGATCCGCTTCATACTTCGCCACTTCAGAAACATCCCGGCTTAGCCAGGCAAAGGCAGATTTCTCACCTTTAAACTGTTTCATAAAACTGCCGAATGTCAATTTACCCAGCAACGCACTTGGCTCGCTTTTGCCTTTTTTCTTTGAAGCCATCAACGCCATCACAAGACCCGCCTTGCCGGCAGCCCCTGGGTTGCCGCCGCTTCCGGACAATACGACGCGGCTGATGCTGTCACCGTATAATTGCATATAGCGCCTCGCAACAAATGATCCCATGCTATGGCCGAATAAAATCAACGGCAATTTGCCGATCTTACTTTGTACCACTCCAATAACTTCATGAACATCATCAACTACCCGATCAAAGCCCTTATCTTCTCCAAAAAAACCTTGCGTGCCATTGCGCTCCGCTGTTTTGCCATGGCCTCGCTGGTCATGCCCGGATACCGCAAAACCGTTAGAAGCCAAAAAGCGTGAAAATTCTTCGTACCGGGCAATATGCTCCGCCATGCCATGGATGATATGCACATGGGCAATTGGCGCTTTCGGTTCATAGAGTTCGCAATATACTTCATGTCCGTCCGAAGCCCGGATGAAATCCTTCACTCTGTTCAATAGAGCACCCTCTTTCCGAATCTAGAAGCTTTATCTAATTCCTTCAGCAACTCGCTGCGATACTCATTTTGCTGTGATTCGCTATAAACCAATATGCGGCTCATATAGTGAAGCACCGCTTCCTGGTACCGCACTACGTCATCGATATGGAAATACAAATCCCCGGTTCTTCTGATAAAGAAATCGGCCGGCGTCAAAGCCATCTCTTCTTCAACCGCATAGTCAATCACGGCAGCCAATGTTTTAGGGATGCCTTCCTGGATCTCATCCGGAAGCTTCTGAAAATGGCTAAATACCCGGTAAGCGTTGGTGCCAAAAAACTGGGCGAACATTCTTCCTTGCTCGAGCGTCAAGCCGTATTGCTCAGACGCCTTCGCCGCTTGCTGAACAAATTTCGCGAAATTTTCGGAGCCTCCGAAATCACCGCCAGACAAAGGCAGACTTTTCGTAACGCTTTTGCCATATTTCTTGCCTGTTTCTTTTTTCAAGCGCTTCGCTACTAGGTCGACAATCGTCTCAGCCATGATCCGGTAGCCGGTAAGTTTGCCTCCCGCAATCGACACCAAACCATTTTCCGATTCCCAAATTTCATCTTTGCGCGATATTTCTGAAGGGTCTTTTCCTTCTTCCAAAATAAGAGGCCGAAGCCCTGCCCATGTCGACTCAATATCTTCGGGAGACAAGTTAACACTTGGAAACATCGATTCCACTGCATGAATCAAATAATTTACATCTTCTTTTGTCGCTGAAGGCTCACTTGGATCTTCTTCATAAAAGGTATCGGTTGTGCCGATATAGGTTTTGGTATCCCGAGGAATCGCAAATATCATCCGCTGATCCCGCGCATCAAAATAAACAGCTTGACGAAGAGGGAATTTGCTTTGATCCACCACAATGTGAACGCCTTTGGTCAAGCGCAGCTGCTTTTCCTTGTCGTCAGAATCGAAGCTTCTTACTTCATCTACCCAAGGGCCCGTGGCATTGACCACTTTTTTTCCTTGGATCCGGATTGTTTTGCCTGACACCATATCGACGGCCTGAACGCCTGAAACTTTTCCTTCGTGATAAAGAAAGCCTGAAGCCTGGACGTAGTTGATGCACACTGCTCCCAGCTCCGCCGCTTTTTTCAACACCTCAAGCGTCAGCCGCGCATCATCGGTGCGGTACTCAACATAAGAGCCGCCTCCTCTTAAGCCTTCCTTTTTAACCAAAGGCTCTCTTTGGAGAACTTCTGCTGCTGAAAGCATGACGCGGCGTTCGTTTTTTTTAACGCCTGCCAAAAAATCGTAAAACCGCAGTCCGAGGGAAGTCGTCAACGGACCGAACGTGCCTCCTTTATGAAACGGCAGCAACATGTGCTGAGGTTCAGTTACATGTACAGCATTTTCATAAACGATTTCGCGTTCCTTGCCAACTTCGGCAACCATTTTCACTTCAAACTGCTTCAAATAACGTAAACCGCCGTGGACGAGTTTCGTCGATCGGCTCGAAGTGCCAGCAGCGAAATCCTGCATTTCGATCAATGCCACAGACATGCCGCGTGAAACCGCATCAAGTGCGATCCCTGCTCCCGTAATGCCGCCTCCTATCACAACCAAATCGAAACTCCAGGCTGATAATAAGCTCGTTTGCATCGCCCGCTGTTTTGCTGAAAACATTGCGCTTCCCCCTTTTTGCAGATAAAAAATCCACTTTTGCTCCCTCACGCTTATCTTTTTCCCTTGTTACATCACGCGCTTAAACATTTTCTCTACATCATAAGTTTTAAAATGAATGATGACCGGGCGTCCATGAGGACAGGTAAACGGCTGTTCCGCTTGTTTTAAATCTGCCAATAAACGTTCCATTTCATGTTTCTGCAAATAATGGTTTGCCTTAATGGAACGTTTGCAACTCATCATGATTGCTGCGTCTTCTCGCAGCTTTTTCACATCTATCTTGCGATCGTTCAGCACTTGTTCAATCAAGTCTTCGACTATTTCCTGTTCAAATCCTGCCGGGAACCAAGTGGGGTGCTCACGTACGATGAACGACGTGTCTCCAAACTCTTCCAAGAAAACACCGCTTTCCGCCAATACACCGAGAGCGTCTTTTAAGCGCATGGCTTCGTCACGGCTGTAATGGAAAGTCAGAGGCAATAAGAGCGCCTGACGTTCGCTGACATCGATTTCCCCAACTTTCTCCCGGAAGAATTCGTATTTGATACGTTCCTGTGCCGCATGCTGATCAATCAAATAAAAACCGTCGGTGCTTTGTGCCACGATATAAGTGCCGTGAATCTGGCCTACTACTTCCAGCTCCGGAAATTGCGGACTATCATCTTCCAGCGGTTCATTAATTGAAAAATTCACGGTTTCTTGCATTATTTCTTCTTTTATTGTCTCCTCGAACTGGCCGACGGACTGCGGTTCTTCTTTTAAAACCGGATGAATATTGCCACCGGCTATACTTGGATGATTTTCAAGTGCATGTAAAGATTCCGCAAAAGAACCAGCGGTTTGCTGTTCCACAGGTTCTTTCACGGTATAGGAAGTTTTCCATATATCGAGCTGCCTGCTTGGCACTTGTTTTGGGGCTTTCGATTTTTCAATAATCGGCGCCCGCACAGCTGAGCTGATGGTCTGTCGGATCGTATCATGAATCAATTCCATCAATTCTTTTTCTTTGCTCAACCGGATTTGCTGCTTGGCCGGATGGACGTTTACATCCGTTAAATAAGGATCGCCTTCAATATTCAGAATCGTAATGGGTTGCCGCTCAAGAGGCAGGAATGTGTGGTAGGCCCTATGCACGGTGTTAGCTATGGCATAATGCTTTACCCAGCGCCCATTGACAAATAATGATATATAGTTTTTATTGGCACGGGTCACTTCAGGAAGAGAAGTGAAACCCGATACTTTATAGTCATGCGACTCCGCTTCAAAAGGAATCATTTTCTTGGCAATGGAGACACCGTAGATGTCCGAAATGACACGCTTGATTTCTCCGCTGCCGGATGTCTGCAAAATCGTTTTGCCGTCATGGACCAGTTTGAAAGATATGGACGGATAACTCAGCGCAAGCCGGTTCATTAAATCTATCGAATGGCCGAGCTCAGTCTGCAATGTTTTCAAATACTTCAGCCGTGCCGGGGTATTGAAGAACAATTGATCGATTTTGATATCAGTGCCTTTTCGCAGCGAACCCGCCCGGTGCTCAATCAAGCGCCCCCCTTCCAGTTGGACAAAAGTGCCGCTTTCCCCGTTTGAGGTGTGGAGCGTTACTTTGGAAACCGAAGCGATACTGGCAAGGGCTTCTCCGCGGAAACCGAGTGTCCGGATCCGGAACAAATCGTGCTCGTTGGAAATCTTGCTTGTCGCATGGCGCGAAAATGACAATAACGCATCCTCCGTATCCATGCCGGCTCCATTATCGACAATTTGGATAGAGGTAAGACCAGCTTCAATCAGCAAAACTTCAATGGCAGTGCTTCCCGCATCAATGGCGTTTTCCACTAATTCTTTGACGACGGAAGTGGGACGTTCGACCACTTCACCCGCAGCTATTTTATTGGATAACGGTTCATCCATCAATCGAATGACTCCCATAACTTCACTCCTTTTTGCTTAACTTGACTTGCAGGTCGTTCAATAATTGCAGTGATTGCAGCGGCGTCATCGCTGCAATATTAATATCCGCGATTGCTTGCAATACTTCTTCGCCTTCAGTGTCCCGCTCATCAAAAAATGACAGTTGTTCCACTTGGCTGACGTGTTTTTTATTTTCAGCTTCAAAACTGGCAAGCAATTCACGCGCCCGTTCTAAAATCGGCTGCGGCAGCTCCGCAAGTTCAGCGACATGAATGCCATAGCTTTTATCAGCCGGCCCTTTCTTCACTTTATGCAAAAATACCACTTTTCCGGATTGCTCCATTGCCGCAACATGGACGTTGCTCAATTTATCCAATGATTGGTCGAGTGCCGTCAATTCATGGTAATGCGTGGAAAACAAGGTATTGGCGCCGATATGTTCATGAATGTACTCAATCATCGACTGAGCGAGTGCCATACCGTCGTAAGTTGATGTGCCTCTCCCGATTTCATCGAATAGCAGCAGACTGCGCTCAGTCGCATGCGTGATGGCGTACTGCGACTCAAGCATTTCCACCATAAATGTACTCTGGCCCGACACAAGATCATCAGCGGCGCCAATGCGCGTGAATATCTGGTCAACTATAGGCAAGTTTGCCGATTCTGCCGGTACATAGCTCCCGATTTGCGCCAGCACGATTGTCAAAGCGACTTGCCTCATATATGTACTTTTACCAGACATATTGGGCCCGGTGATCAACAGCATATTTTGGCTGTTCGTTAACACACAATCATTCGGTACGTAGAGCTGCTTATTGAGCATTTTTTCAACTACCGGATGGCGGCCTTCGATAATTGATATTTCACGGGAATCGTTGAATGCCGGCTTAACAAAACGGTATTTCTCGGCGACATTGGCAAAACTCATAAATACATCCAGTTCACTGAGTGTGGACGCAAGCTGTTGGATTCGGCCGATATACTGTTTCACTTCTTCACGGATCTTAACGAATAATTCATATTCCAGATGCAGGCTTTCTTCTTCCGCAGTCAAAATCAGTGTTTCTTTTTCTTTCAGTTCCGGTGTAATGTAGCGTTCAGCATTGGCAAGCGTCTGTTTTCGCTCATAGCGGTCAAGATCGGCCAAGTGCATGTTGGCTTTGGATATTTCAATGAAGTAGCCGAAAATGCGGTTATAGCCGATTTTCAATGACTTAATGCCAGTCTTCACACGTTCTTCCTGTTCCAGCTGAGCAATCCAGTCTTTGCCGTTGCGGGAAGCATAACGGTATTCATCCAACTTTTCGTGGAAGCCATCACGGATGACTCCGCCTTCTTTCGAAGACAGCGGCGGATTTTCACTGATTGCTTCCAGAAGCTCGCATACTTCCCCGCAGCGGTCGAGCTTATCGCTGAAATTAGCGAGGGTTCCGTGTCCGGAATTTGCCAGCTCCGCAATGATGGTCGGCACTTTTTCAAGTGAACTTCTGAGCTGTGCTAAATCACGTCCACTGGCGCTGCCAAAAGCGATGCGGCCGCTCAAGCGTTCCAAATCATAAACTTCTTTTAATAATTCCTGCAACTCTACCCGGACAAAATACTGCTCGATCAGCACTTCAACCAGTTGCTGCCGCTTTTCAATCAGATGGCGATTCGCCAGCGGCTGATGCAGCCACTGCTTCAGTTTGCGGCTGCCCATTGCGGTCACCGTTTCATCGAGCAGCCAAAGAAGCGTGCCTTTGGTTTCGCCTCCTCGAATCGACTGCAGCAATTCCAAATTGCGCTTTGAATGGAAATCAATCGACAGCAATTGACCATTTTCATTAAAAACGAACGGCTGTATATGTTCGAGTGATTGCTTTTGAGTCCGTGAAATATAAGTTAACAGTCGCTGAATGCTTAGCTTCAAATCTTCCGGACAAGTGGACAACAGCCGCTCATCTGCATTGTATATGAAGTCCATCGGTTCAATTGACAGTACCAAGTCCTGGGAATCTTCGTTCAGCAATAAAAATAATTGCTCGGAAACCACCAGCTCTTTGATATTTAATGACTGCAGTTCCTGAAGCAGCGCTTTTTCTGTTCCTGCTATGTACATGGCGCTAGCTTCCCCTGTGCTGATGTCGACGTATGACAAAGCAAAGCCATCCGCAAGCTGTTCAGCGGCTGCCAAAAACATATTCGATTTAGAATCGATGCTTTTGCCTTCGGTATGGGTGCCTGGAGTGATCAGCCGAACCACTTCGCGTTTGACCATCCCTTTTGTGGTTTTAGGATCTTCCACTTGCTCGCAAAGCGCCACTTTATGGCCTTTGGAGATCAACTGATCGATATAGTTCTGCGCCGCATGATGAGGGACCCCACACATTGGAATGCGGTCATCACCGGTGCCTCCTCGGCTTGTTAATGTAATTTCAAGGATTTGGGATGCTTGTAACGCATCGTCATAAAACATTTCATAAAAATCGCCCAGACGGAAAAATAAGAAGGCGTCCTGGTAATCGGATTTTACTTGCATATATTGTTGCATCATTGGTGTAGGTGCCATTTTTTTACCTCTTTCACAAACTTTTCGTTGTCATTCCATTATAACAAAAACAAAGGGAGAAAAGAAAAAACTGAAAGAGCCGGAGCCCTTTCAGTTTAATTTCATTATTTCTTAATTTCTTAGCGGTCAAAGCTGAACGGCCGCTTCCGCTTTTCTTATTGTCCAGCTGCAACGGCCAACTCCTCGGGTCATAAGCCGTCTTGGCTGTGCGGCAAAAATCGCCGCTTCGCCAATCCGTCTTATGCCTTTCGGAGCTGAGCGGCCGCTTCCGCTTTTCTTATTGGCTAGCTCCGGTGGCCAGCCCCTCGAGGTCGCTTCGGTCTTGTCCCGAATGGCCAAGTACGCCATTCATGCCAAACCCTCCAGCGCTTGTCGGGGCTAGATGGCCACCTGCGCTTTTCTTATTGTCTAGCTGCAGCGCCTAGTCCCTCGGGGTCTTAAGACAGCCCACCTGTACGGCAAAAATCGCCGTTTCGGTGTTCTGCCTTAAAACATATGCTCCTGCAGCACTTCGTGCTTCGTCGCAAAGTCATGTCCCAAATTTCCTTTGGTCCATAACTTGCCTGTCGGGACTAATCAGGCGCTTCCGCTTTTCTTAAGATAGTTTAGTCGGTTTGCTGGCTTCCACTTTTGAGCCGGTTTCACCGCGAAGCAGGTCTCCGCCAGTTGAAGTGATGATGTTGTTTGTCACTTGGTTCGCGATAGCTGTTGAAACCATTTGCAAAAGTGCATTGACATCGCTTTGTGATTGTTTGAATTCCTGGACAATCGGCACAGCGTCGATTTCTTCTTCGATTTTTCGGATTTTTCCTTCGATCAATCCTAAAGCGCGCTCTTTTCCGTATGCCTGGAAGTTGACCGCTTGTTTTTGAAGGCTCTTCATGCTGGCAATTTTCTCACGGATTTTTTGGTTTTCATTTATTTGAGCTTCCGCACGTTTGAAGAATTCCACTTCTTCTGTTTCGGCGATCATGTCCGCCACTTCGCGTGCTTTTGCAATAATTTCTTCTTTTGAATACGTCATGTAATTAGACACCCATTTCTTGGCCTGCTCCGGTTTCTACTAGCTCACCGTTCAAAGACCATGTTTTTGTTGTTGTAATCTTTACTTTTACCAATTGGCCGATAATCGACTTGGAGCCGACAAAATTGACGAGTTTGTTTTTCGCTGTATATCCCGATAATACATCGGGGTTTTTCTTGCTTTCACCTTCAACAAGCACTTCGACAATCTGCCCTTTATATGCAGTCATTGCATTTAAAGCGTATTCGTTCACAACTGCATTTAGACGCTGAAGCCGCTCTTTTTTCACTTCCATCGGGACATTGTCTATCATCTTCGCTGCTGGCGTGCCTTCGCGTGGAGAATAGATATACGTAAACGCCATTTCAAAACCGACTTCTTTGAATAAAGACAAGGTTTCTTCAAACTGCTCATCTGTTTCGTTCGGGAATCCGACGATGATGTCCGTTGTCAGCGATACAGTGGGAATGGCTTCCCGGATTTTCCGGACCAGTTCCAAATAATGTTCTCGTGAATATTTGCGGGCCATGATTTTTAACATGCTTGTCGAACCTGATTGTACAGGTAAATGGATATGGTCGACAAGATTTCCGCCTTTTGCGAGTACTTGGATCAAATAATCATCGAAATCGCGCGGATGGCTGGTCGTAAAACGGATGCGCGGCAAATCGATCGCGCGCAGCTCATCCATCAAGTCACCAAGCCCATATTTTAAATCGGCAAAGTCTTTGCCGTAGGCGTTGACATTCTGGCCCAGCAGCGTGACTTCCTTATACCCTTGTGCTGCCAAGTGGCGCACTTCCTGGATAATGTCTTCGGGACGGCGGGAACGCTCTTTACCGCGTGTATACGGAACAATGCAATACGTACAGAATTTATCGCAGCCATACATGATATTCACCCAAGCCTTGATTTTGCCTTTGCGGACTTTTGGCAAGTTTTCAATGACATCGCCTTCTTTTGACCAGACGTCGATGACCATTTCTTTCGATAAGTACGCTTCATTCAAAATTTCAGGCAGCCGGTGGATATTATGCGTGCCAAAAATCATATCTACTTGATCGTAGGTTTTCAGGATTTTATTGACCACGGATTCTTCTTGCGACATACAGCCGCAAACCCCAATCAGCAAATCCGGTTTTTCCAATTTCAAAGGCTTCAAATGTCCCAGTTCCCCGAACACTTTGTTTTCAGCATTTTCACGAATGGCACAGGTATTTAACAGGATAACATCTGCATCGTTGACCGATTCAGTAATATCATAGCCCAATTGCATAAATATGCCGGCCATCACTTCGGTGTCATGTTCGTTCATCTGACATCCATAAGTGCGGATATAGAACTTGCGGCCTTCTCCCATCTTTTCAAAACGGGGATCAATTTTGAAATTATCGAAATAGGAGACTTGTTCTTTCCCTCGCTTTTTTGCTTCCTTCAATGAAGGCGGTGTATAAACACTCTGAAAGTATTGGCTATAGTCCTTTTCTGATGGCGCAGCCGTTACTTGAGTTGTTTGCATTCGCTGTTCCTCATTCATGAAAAAACCCCTTTCAATCATCACTTTATTATACTGAATACAGCAGCCTTACTACAAGGCAGGTGTATCAATTGTCGGAGAATCGACAAGAACGGGAAGTAAAATCAGTTCTGGAACGGGTAATCGTCATTAATGTAGACTCGTTCGAATGAAACAGCTTTTCCGGTTTCATCATCGACTTCCGTGAAAAAGCCGCTTACGACAGAACGCCCGCGTTTCGGCACTTCAAAACGAGTCGGCATATTTGTTTTGAACCGGTAAAGCACCGATTCTTTCGTCATGCCCAATATTTCATCGTAAGGGCCGGTCATCCCGACATCCGATATATAAGCGGTGCCATTCGGCAAGATGCGCGCATCGGCGGTTTGGACATGGGTATGGGTCCCTACGACGACGGAAGCCCGGCCATCCAAATGCCAGCCCATTGCAATTTTTTCGCTTGTCGCTTCAGCATGGAAATCGACAAAGACCAGCGGGGAAATGGCTTTCGCTTCTGCTAAAAGCTCATCCGCTTTTTGGAAAGGATCGTCATGCGGCGGCAAAAAGACCCGGCCATGCAAGTTGATTACGGATAAGGTCTTGCCATTTTTCGTGATTGTAGCCATTCCGCGTCCAGGAGCTTCCGGAGAAAAGTTAGCGGGACGGATCAAGTAATCGACATCATCGATAAAGTCGAAAATCTCTTTTTGGTCCCAGGTATGGTTGCCCATCGTAATGACGTCGACACCCATGAATAACAGATCCTGATAAATTGATTGGGTGATGCCGCGCCCTGCCGCTGCGTTTTCGCCGTTAGCGATGACAACATCGGGGGCATACTTCCGCTTCAGCCTTGGCAAATATGACTCTAACGCTTCCCTGCCGATAGAACCGACAATATCTCCAATAAATAAAATTTTCAATTTTGTTCACCTTTTCCCATAAGAAAAAGGCTTCTTTGAATAGACATTCATCGAAGCCTTACTCTTATTATTTTGCATATTCAACTGCTCGTGTTTCTCTAATAACCGTCACTTTGATATGGCCAGGATAATCAAGCTCTTCTTCAATCCGTTTCCGGATATCGCGTGCCAGACGATGCGCTGTCATATCATCAATTTGTTCCGGCCGGACCATAATCCGAATTTCACGGCCTGCTTGAATGGCGAATGATTTCTCAACACCTTCATACGATTCGGAAATTTCTTCGAGTTTTTCGAGTCTGCGAATATAATTTTCGAGAGTCTCGCTTCTTGCGCCAGGACGTGCTGCAGACAAAGCATCTGCTGCTGCGACAATCACTGAAATGATCGATGTCGCTTCTGTATCCCCGTGGTGGGAAGCAATACTGTTGATAACAACAGGATGTTCTTTATATTTCATGCCAAGTTCTACGCCGATTTCAACATGGCTGCCTTCAACTTCATGGTCAATGGCTTTCCCGATATCATGCAGTAGACCGGCACGTCTTGCCAAGGTTACGTCTTCGCCCAGTTCCGCAGCCATTAAGCCCGAAAGGAATGCAACTTCCACGGAATGTTTTAAGACATTTTGCCCATAGCTTGTACGGTAACGAAGGCGGCCTAGAATCTTGATCAAGTCTGGATGCAGGTTATGGACGCCAACGTCAAATGTGGTTTGCTCACCAATCTCACGAATTTGTTCATCCACTTCCCGTCTTGACTTCTCAACCATTTCTTCAATGCGTGCTGGATGGATACGCCCATCAGACACCAATTTCTCAAGAGCTAATCTGGCTGTTTCACGTCTGATCGGATCGAATCCGGATAAAATAACCGCTTCCGGTGTATCATCAATGATTAAATCGATTCCGGTCAAGGTTTCCAACGTACGGATGTTGCGTCCTTCGCGGCCAATAATGCGGCCTTTCATCTCATCATTCGGCAAGTTGACTACGGAAACAGTCGTTTCTGCCACGTGGTCTGCTGCAAAACGCTGCATAGCCAATGATAAAATGTTTTTCGCTTTTTTGTCTGATTCTTCTTTCGCACGCGCTTCAGTTTCTTTGATCATTGCAGCAATATCTGTAGAAAGTTCATTTTCAACTTGCTGCAAAATAATCGATCTTGCTTCTTCGCGTGTCAAAGATGAAATGCGTTCCATTTCGGATTGTTGCTGCCGGACTAATTCCTCAGCTTTGCTCTCCATCTGTACAATATGCTGTTGTTTTTCTGCGAGCGCTTCGTCTTTGCGTTCTAGACCAGCTTCTCTTTTGTTTAATGCATCATCCTTGCGATCCAAATTTTCTTCTCTCTGCAACAACCGATTTTCTTGTCTTTGAAGTTCTAATCGGCGTTCCCGAATTTCAGATTCTGTTTCAGTACGCAATTTATGATTTTCGTCTTTCGCTTCCAATAATGCTTCTTTTTTCAGGGCTTCAGCTTCTCTTTTCGCATCTTCAACTATTTGCTCCGCAGAATTTTTAGCGCCTGCTATATTGGAATCGTTAGCTTTTTTTAACGCATAATACCCAACAACTACACCGACGATGATACCAAGCAAAGCGAAGATGATCTCGTTAATATACATTCGGACACCTCCTCTTGCTATTCTTTTAACATTTTTCAAGAACGAAATAATAAAACCATTGTTCTACATCAATCGTTGTAAAAATAGTAAATTATACAATTTTAATTGTATAGATGGACTTATGTCGTGTCAACCCATTGACAAGCGGGAAAACCTGTACAATCAAGCATTGGCGATAGATTTACGGCTTCTATCCACCCTTTATTTTCCAGTATTTTGAAAAAATAGAGCTATAAGAAAAAACCGCTCAGCAAAAGCTGGGCGGTTTTTCATACGAAGCATATTATTCCTCATCAATCAGTAAATTAAACTCTTCCGGTTCTTCTTCACGTGCAGCAATCGTATAGTTTGCTGCTTCCATGCCAAATGATTCCCGGATTTTGTTTGAAATTTCATGGCGTATTTCTGGATTGCTAATCAGGAATTGTTTGGCGTTTTCACGGCCTTGTCCAATACGTTCCTCATTATACGAATACCAAGAACCGCTTTTCTGGATAATCTCCATCTCTGAACCGATATCAACGATTTCACCTTCACGGGAAATCCCTTTTCCGTACATAATATCCACTTCAGCTGTACGGAACGGCGGAGCCACTTTGTTTTTGACGACTTTGATCTTCGTTCTGTTCCCGATGATATCCGTGCCGGATTTCAATGCTTCAGCGCGTCTTACTTCCAAACGGACAGACGAATAGAATTTCAATGCACGGCCGCCTGGAGTCGTTTCCGGGTTACCGAACATAACGCCGATTTTTTCACGGATTTGGTTAATAAAAATCACAATTGTGTTCGATTTATTGATGACGCCTGATAGTTTACGAAGCGCCTGAGACATTAAGCGTGCTTGCAGACCCATATGCGAGTCGCCCATTTCGCCTTCAATTTCCGCTTTTGGCACTAATGCTGCTACTGAGTCAACTACAACAATATCAACAGCGCCGCTTCGAACTAAAGCTTCTGTAATTTCAAGTGCCTGCTCGCCTGTATCCGGCTGAGACAGGAGCAACTCATCAATATTAACACCTAGTGCTTTAGCGTACATCGGATCTAATGCGTGCTCAGCATCGATAAATGCTGCTGTTCCGCCTATAGCCTGCACTTCCGCAATGGCGTGAAGCGAAACAGTCGTTTTACCCGAACTTTCAGGTCCATATATTTCAATAACCCGTCCGCGCGGGTATCCGCCTATTCCTAGAGCAGTATCTAGCGCCAATGAACCGCTGGAAACTGATGATACATTCCGGTCGCTTTTTTCTCCTAATTTCATGACCGAACCTTTACCGAATTGCTTTTCTATACTCTTTAACGCCATGTCTAATGCCGCTTTACGATCGCTCAAAAGAAATCCTCCTCTAATTAAAACCATTTTTTCTACCTGTCTCTATTATACTAGGTTATTGAGAAATACACAACAAAAAAGCGAACGTTTATTCGTGTTCGTATTTTTAAATTTGTGATTTGTTCACCCTATAAATAGCAAATTCCCTTTTTGAGAACAAAAAAACACGCAAAATTAAATTTTGCGTGCATTTCCTTCTGTCAGTGTTCGTATGATATAAGAAAGCGCCAATTTTACCGCTCTCAGACGGTTCGTATTGCGCATTCCCGATAATTGAAGCCGGTAAGCTTTGGTTTCCTCGGCTGTCGCGATGCCGATCCAGACGGTTCCAGCCGGCTGATTGCCATGAGCATCCGGCCCTGCAGCCCCTGTCAAGCCGACACTGATATCCGTGCTGAACTTCTCACGGACTGCTTCAGCCATCGCAATGGCAGTTTCTTCACTGACTACGCCGTATTCTTTAAGCAGCTCAGGAGACAACCCAAGCTGAGTAATTTTCATTTCTTCGTTATAGGCAATCACTCCGCCTGAAAGAACCGCACTCGCTCCAGCTACTGCTGCCAGCTCTGATTGGAAAAGTCCAGCTGTTAAACTTTCAGCAGCTGAAATTGTTTTCGATTGCTCATTCAATAATTCAATCGTTTTGGAAGCAAGTGAATCGTCATCATAACCATAGAGATATTCCCCTACATCATCTAAAATCTCTTTTTTCGCTTTGTTGATCAATTCCCAAGCCTGCTCTTCTGTGGCCGTTTTCGCGGTAATGCGAAGCGTCACTTCTCCGTCAGATGCTAGCGGGGCAATAGTCGGATTGGTTTGCCGGTCCAGCAAATCCTGCAGGCGGTCTTCCAGTTCCGCTTCCCCAATGCCGTAAAAACGCAAGACATGAGATAAAATGACATCCGCTTGATTCAATAAACGAGCCAATTTCGGTTTACCTTCAAACTGGAACATCGGTTCCATTTCTTTTGGCGGTCCCGGCAGCAAAATATACACCCGGCCATCATTTTTATACAGCATTCCCGGAGCCATCCCATGGTTATTGACCAGCACTTCACTGTCTTTTAAAACAAGCGCCTGTTTCTTATTGTTTTCCGTCATTACCCGTCTAGCCCGCTCAAAAAATGCCTCAATGGATTCCAGGGCATATGCATCCATTTCAAGTGTTGTCCCTAAATGGCGGGCTATGGTTTCTTTTGTCAAATCATCTTTTGTCGGGCCAAGGCCACCGGTAAAGATGATTAAATCAGCGCGCTCTTCAGCAATTTTAATGACATCCTCCAAGCGGCCGGCATTGTCGCCGACAACAGTGTGGTAGTACACATTAATGCCAAGTTCCGCCAAATGGCTGGATAAAAAACGCGCATTCGTGTTTGTGATTTGACCAAGCAAAAGTTCCGATCCCACTGCAATAATTTCCGCATTCATCTGACTCCACCCCTTCTCAAACTGCAATCATTATTTAGATGCGAGTAATCCCCGGCGGTTGGCATAGAAATAATCCCATCCAGACCAAACCGTGAAAATAAGCGCTATATAAAGCATAATTTCCCCGAATGGAATATTAACTAAAGCAAAAATCGTATTATGGAGCAATAGCGCGGCAATGGCCAGAATCTGCGCAGTTGTTTTAATCTTGCCTAAATTACCGGCTGCCACCACTTCCCCTTCTCCTGCCAATACCAGACGAAGTCCTGTAACCGCGAATTCCCGGCTGATAATGATAATAACAATCCATGAAGCGGCAAATTCAAGCTCCACTAAAATAATCAAGGCTGCTGAAACAAGCAATTTATCAGCAAGTGGATCTAAAAATTTCCCAAAAGTAGTAACTAGATTATATTTACGGGCATAGTAACCGTCGACCCAGTCTGTCAGTGAGGCAATAATAAAAATCAGTCCTCCGACAAAGTGTCTAACCGGCATTTCCGCTCCGAAAAGCGTCATGTCTCCCCATCCAAAATCGACTAGCATGATCACCATAAAAATTGGAATCAATAAAATTCTGGAAATGGTGATGCGGTTTGGAATGTTCATAGTGTTTCTCCTTTCGTCCTATCAAGAAAAATAGCCATCAAAAGATGGCTATTCCACGTCTTTAAATTGAATAACAATATTTTGAGTAAGAAGATCTTGCGTATATTTAACCGGTTCGCCGTTAAGTGTCAATACCACATTCGGGGTCGCCCCAAGCCGTATAGAAATTTTTGAAAGGCCAGTTACATCGATGTTTTCGGCATCATTTTTAGCCATTGTGCGTGCGGGTATTAAATCTTTTTGGTTGGGCCCCATTGCCTGAACCCATGACGGTCCCCCGCTCGCTTTGATGACAAGCTCTCTTTTAGCCGGACCTGTCCATGCATAGGTTGTTGTTTCGCCTTTGCTTCCTTTAACATCTAAGCTTGCCTTAGGTTTTGCCGGCTCTTTTTCTACAGGCTCTTTGGCTGGTTCTTCTTTAGCGGGCTCTTTGGCGGGCTCTTTGGCCGGCTCAGCTGGAGTTTGTTCCTCAGCAGCTTCTTCATACTGTACTCCGCCTTCATTTTCTGTTCCTTCTTCAATCGGATCATTGGTATCAAGGTTTGAATAAAAGAAGACCACTACAGCCAAAATGACTACGATAAACAAAGCCACAATCACTTTCGGCATTATTTCACCTGTCCGATTAGAGGAATGTTTAGCGAAAGTTTCCCGGCGTGACGGTGTTGGCGGCGCAATCAATGCTCCCGACTCGTCTCTGGCTGGCACCGGCAATTCTGATTTATATTGTTCAAACAATTCATCCGACTGGAGTCCTACTGCTTCCGCGTATTGCTTGATAAAAGCACGCGCGTAAAACGGCCCTGGCATCATACTGTAATTGCCTTCTTCAATACCGGCTAAGTACCGTTTTTGAATTTTTGTTACCTCTTGTAAATCCTCTATACTATAACCTTTTGCGATTCTCGCTTCTTTCAAACGAGTACCTAATTCACTCAATACGATCACCTGCCTGCTTAAAAGTTAAAACCGCCGAACATATCCGCTTGGTTCCGGTCGTCCATGAAGTTGTTTTTCTCTAAAACTTCATATGTAATCTTCTCGTCTGGATGATGGCGCAATTCGATAATATAATCGAAATCTTCGATGTTGTACTCAGACTGCTGGACAAACAAATCGGGATGTTCCACCACTTTAATAGTAGGCATGCGCATCATTTCCCGTACCAGTTGCTGATGGCGCTCATCTGCGGAACGGCGTGTTACAATGCCATCCAATATAAAAATATTATTGGAATTGTGCTCATCGCCCATCAGACTGTTCCGCACTGTTTGTTTGATCATCGTGGAAGAAAGGAAAATCCACTTTCTATTGGCGCTAACACTGGCAGCGACAACCGATTCTGTCTTGCCAACCCTTGGCATCCCCCGGATTCCCACCAATTTATGGCCTTCTTGCTTGAAAATTTCAGCCATGAAATCAACCAGCAAGCCAAGTTCATCGCGGACGAAACGAAATGTCTTGCGGTCATCTGCATCGCGCTGGATATACCGTCCGTGCCGGACAGCTAAAATATCACGCAATTTGGGTTCGCGGAACTTCTTCACTGCAATCGTTTCAATAGTTGAAACGATTTGTTCAAAACGTTCCAGCTGAACATAATGTTCAGCACGTAAGAGCATTCCTCGCCTGCCTTGGTCAACCCCATTAATCGTCACAATATTAACTCGCAACATCCCAAGAAGTGAAGCTATATCCCCTAATAAACCCGGACGATTCACTTGAATTTCGTATTCAAAATACCATTCGATCATTCATCATCCGACCTTTCATATCAGTATATGGCGTTCGAAGTCCCTACCTCTTATGATAGCTGATTTACAACTACAAGAAAAGGGGCAATAAAAAGGAGTTGGCTTGAAAACTTAAGCTGGCCAACTCCTTTAGTACTATTTGTTCACATTAAAAACCAGCCAACTTAGACAATAGACCTTTTTTCATTAATTTTTGATAGCTTCCCTACATATGCCATCCTCCATTGATATGAAGAGTTTGACCTGTCATATAATCCGCTTTGCCGCCTACCAGAAATTCGACTGCATTTGCTATGTCTTGGCAAGTGCCCAGCCCCAGCGGTATTTCTTCTGCAATAGCCAAAAGCTCTTCATTGTCAAAAGCGTTATTCATTTTCGTTTGGATAAAGCCTGGAGCAATTGCATTAACACGTGTTCCTGACGCCGCCATTTCCTTGGCATAAGCTTTCACAAATGCTGTTTGTGCCCCTTTGACTGACGAATACATCGTCTCAAGCGCCGCTCCGGTTTGCCCCCAGATTGATGTGATAAAGACAACATACGTCTTCTGGTGGCGGTGGAAGTATGGAGAAATCAATTTGATAGCGGCGACAGGATTTCGGACATGGACACGCCATAACGCATCCATCTCCTCTTCAGATGTATCTATCAGCATTTTCAAAAGTGCATGGCCGCTTGCTACTACGATGCAGGAGGCATCATAGACATTTTCGGCGACTTTTCGGGCTCCGTCCGGCTGGCTAAAATCAGCCTGGATGCCAATGAATTCCTGGTATGGATATTTTGCTTCTAATTTTCCAGTAAGCTCCGCAACCGGATTGGTATTCCAGTGAAGATAAAGCGACCAGCCGGTTTCGGCCAGCTGCTGGGCTATCGCTTCTCCGATTTCTCCTGAAGCGCCCAAAATTACTGCAAATCGTTTCACACAGTTTCCTTCTTAGGAGGCACGATGGTAAAGACAGAACGCTGGCTGTCCAGACTGGCCGTAGCAAAAGCGGCTTGCAAATCAGGAACTTCTAAAGCTTCAAGGAAAGGCACCACATCGAAAAGATTCATTTGGTTGAACGTGTAGCGTGTAAACTGATTGGCAATATACTCAGGCGAATTCAAGGCTCTTAAGAAAAAGCCGATCTTTTTCCGGCGCACGCGGTCCAGGTCTGCCTGGCCAAATGGCCATTTTTCTATCGCTGCATCCAATGTATGCTGGATTTCTTTGGCCAGAACTTCAGGTTCAGACGTATCGGATCCAATCAATGCATAACCAAAGCCATTTTCCAGCGAGTAATCAAACGAATACGATTCATCAATCCAGCCATTTTCATAAGCACGGTGATAAAAATCGGAAGTACGCCCGAATAATAATTCGAAAGCCAATTGTGATGCCAATTCATGTTTGAGCATCGGAGTGCCGGATAAATTCAAAACCTCGGGTTTGATGCCTACAAATACTTTCGGTTTTTGAACACTCATTTCCAATGTCCGTTCTTTGATTGCCGCTTCAATTGGCTCTTCCGGATAAATCCGTTTGATTTCTTTCGGCTCTTCAAACGTTTTTTGGCTTTGGTTTGTTCTGATAAAATCCATCATGCTTTCCGGCTCAACCGCTCCAACGACGAACAAGACCATATTCGAAGGATGATAGAACGTGTTATAGCAAGTATATAAATGCTCTGCCGTGATTTCCTGGATTGAATCGACTGTTCCGGCAATATCGATTTTCACCGGATGGTTTTTATACAGGTTCTCGATCATGCCAAAGTACAGGCGCCAGTCCGGCTGATCGTCGTACATCGTAATTTCCTGTGCGATGATCCCTTTTTCTTTTTCGACTGTCTTTTCAGTAAAATATGGACTTTGAACGAAATCCAACAAAGTTCCGACATTTTCAGTAATTTGATCGGTTGCCGAGAATAAATAAGCCGTCCGTGTAAAAGAAGTGAACGCATTCGCAGAAGCGCCTTGTTTGCTAAACTGCTGGAATACATCGCCGTCTTCTTTTTCAAACATTTTATGCTCAAGGAAATGAGCAATGCCATCCGGTACTTTGACTGGTTCCTGCCCGCCAAATGGAACAAAATGATTGTCGATTGAACCGTATTTAGTGGTGAATGTCGCAAAAGTTTTCGAGAATCCTTTTTTCGGTAAGATATAAACTTCCAGCCCGTTAGGCAATTGCTCCTGATAAAGTGTTTCATCCAATTGATCAAAATGTACTTTATTCAACTGAATCATCCTCCTTGCCTGATAGGAAGTAAGTCATTTCCAATGATAATTGCTGTGCAGCCTGTGCAATATCCTCTTTGGTGATGCTCTTCCATTTGCTGATTAAATAATCCGGTTCAAATGAATCCGTCAATTCCATGTACTGGTCATAGATATCAATCTGGCCCCTTGCTGAATCCAGTGCTTCTCTCAATTGATTGATCAGCAATGCTTTTGTCTGTTCCAGTTCCGTATCGGAAATATTGCCTTTTTTCACTTCTTCCAATTGCTCAAGAACAAGTTTAACTGCCTTTTCTTCCAATTTGGAATCAATGCCTGCAAGTACGAACATCAAGCCAAACTGGGAAGCGTACGAGCTGGATACATAATAAGCCATGCTCTCTTTTTCGCGTATATTGACGAACAGTTTGGAATGCGCATAACCGCCGAGAATCCCGTTCATCAACTGCATAACTGGAAACTTCTCATCATAGAATGTAATCGGGGTAAAGAAAGCCATATGAAGCTTTCCTTGTTTCATATCTTCATATTCAACAACCCGTGATTGAGCCGGCTGCACCAACTCTACTGATGGTGCATCAATGGACTTTTCCCGGTCTTTGAAATGGAAAAATTCTTTTATATACGCTGCAATCGTCTCCGACTGAATATCTCCAACTGCATAAATCTCAATTTCGTTGTCATCGATCATTGCTTGATATTCCTCGAGCAGCTTTTCGTTTGTCACCCGCTCTACTTCTTCAAGAGTTCCATTCGCTTGAATGGAAGCCGGATGTTCAGGAAGCGTCAGTTCCATCATCCGCTGCTGGGCATAACGCGTCTTCTCATCAAAAATGGATTCGATGCGCTGTTTGACCGCTTCTTTTTCACGGTTAAAAATGGTTTCTTTAAACAGCCCATTTTCAAAATTCGGTTTAAACAATACGATGTACATTAAGTTCAGAACTTTTTCGAGTACACCTTCTTCAGACAAATACTGGTCGTTCACCGTTTCCACATTCAATGTCACAATATGCTCATTGCCCCGTTTAGAAGAATCTATGTACAGAGACGTGCCGTATAAATCATCAAGCACCATGCGAAGCGCAGTATGAGAAGGGTACACTTCATTGCTGTGCTGCAGGACATTCGCCAGAATCGACCGGGCAGACGCCTTTTCTTTTGTTAATTTATCTTTAAATTTCAACGAAAAATTTATCGTTTTGAATTGCGTCGTTTCGTTAACATGCACATTGACGCCTTTTGCAATACTAGTTGTTTGAAACATATGGAAATCCCCTCTCTTCGTTCATAGTCTAACTATACCGAACCTTTTCGGCTAAATGCAAATAATGAAAAGCGGAAACGGCCGTTCAGCTCCGAAAGGCATAAGACGGATTGGCGAAGCGGCGATTTTTGCCGCACAGCCAAGACGGCTTATGACCCGAGGAGTTGGCCGGTGCAGCTGGACAATAAGAAAAGCGGAAGTGCCCGTCTAGTTCCGACAAGCGCTGGAGGCCTCGTCGGTAATGGCGTCTTTTGCCATTGCTGGCGAGGCTGAAGCGACTCGAGGAACTGGGCACTGTAGCTAGACACGAAAAGCGCAGGTGGCCATCTAGCCCGACAAGCGCTGGAGGGTTTGGCAGGAATGGCGTACTTGGCCATTCAGGACAAGACCGAAGCGACCTCGAGGGGCTGGCCGCCGGAGCTAGACACGAAAAGCGCAGGTGGCCATCTAGCCCCGACAAGCGCTGGAGGGTTTGGCATGAATGGCGTACTTGGCCATTCAGGACAAGACCGAAGCGACCTCGAGGGGCTGGCCGCCGGAGCTAGACACGAAAAGCGGAAACGGCCGTTCAGCTTTCCAGGCAAAACAAAAAAGAGCCGTCGAAACGGCTCTTTTTTGTTTTCTTATCGCTGTCCTTTGATGTACGGAATTCCGTTCGCTTTAGGCGCATTGGCACGGCCAATGAAGCCTGCTAAAGCCAGGATTGTCAGTACGTATGGAAGAATCAGCAGGAAAACATTCGGAATGTCTTGGATATAAGGGATGGATGGTCCAACAATACTCAATGATTGGGCGAAGCCGAAGAACAAAGCTGCCCCCATGGCGCCCAGCGGATGCCATTTCCCAAAGATCATGGCTGCAAGAGCCATAAATCCTTGTCCATTGATCGTCGCATGTCCAAAGTCTCCAGAAATCGTCTGTGCATAAATGGCTCCGCCAATACCGGCTAAAGCACCGGATATCATAACTGCGACATAACGCATTCTCGCAACATTGATGCCCATTGTGTCTGCAGCCATCGGGTGTTCTCCAACAGAACGCAAACGTAAGCCGAATGGCGTCTTATAAATGACAAACCAAGCAAGAATTGCTATGGCAATTGCCAGGATGGACGTATTGTAAACCGAACTGAAGAACATTGGCCCGATGACCGGAATATCCGACAATACCGGAATATCATAGCGCCCAAAACGTTCTGTAATAAAATCGGTCTGGCCTTTGCCAAATATTTTTTTAACCAAGTATATAGCTAAAGCAATCGCCAATAAGTTTATGGCTACCCCAGAGACAGTTTGATCCGCACGGAAAGAAATAGAAGCGACCGCATGGACCAGCGACAACAATAATGCAGCAATCATAGCTGCTACCAATGCAAGCCACGGAGTCGCATTGCCGAACGTATCTGCATAAAACAAGTTAAACAAAATCCCCACAAATGCACCGATAACCATCAACCCTTCGAGGCCGATATTGATTACACCCGATCTTTCGGAAAACACGCCACCGATTGCTGTTAGGATAAGCGGGGCTGCATAAAATATCGCTGAAGGAACGATGAAATACAAAACTTCCAAGAAACTCATATTACTTCGCCTCCTTCTTCTTAGCTGCGCGCAGCAGGAATAAGCGGATTACATAACCTGATGCTACAAAGAAAATAATAACGGCAATAACGATTTCAACGATTTCAAGCGGGATGCCCGCAGCATTCGGCATATTCAAAGCACCGTATTTTAAAGAACCAAATAGCGTTGCACCGAAAATAACACCAAGCGGCGTATTCATCCCAAGCAAGGCAACCGCAATACCATCAAATCCGATTCCCGTAAACCCGGCTTTTGATGACACATACTCAAACGTTCCAAGAGCTTCCATCGCTCCGCCAAGACCGGCAAAAGCGCCCGAAATAACCATAGCCAAAATGATGTTTTTATTCACATTCATGCCGGCATACTTTGAAGCGTTTTGGTTAAATCCTACCGCTTTCAATTCAAAGCCCAATGTTGTTTTCTCTAATATAAACCACATGACTCCCACCATTAATAAAGCAATAATGATACCGTAATGAAGGCGGGAAAATTCAGTCAAGTTCTGAAAAAATTCAGAGCGCAACGATGCACTGGCAAAGATCGATTCTGTACGGTCTCCACCGCCAGAAACAGTTTTAATCAGCGCATTTGTCACGTGAAGGGCGATATAGTTCATCATGATGGTGACGATAACTTCGTGCACATGAAATTTCGCTTTCAATAAACCAGGTACGAATCCCCACAACGCACCAGCTGCAGCTGCAGCTAAAATTGCCAAAGGCAAATGAATGATTTTTGGCAATTCAACAGCTACTCCAACATAGGCAGCTGCAAACCAGCCTACAATCAATTGCCCTTCTACACCGATATTGAACAATCCGGAACGAAAAGCAAATGCCACTGCTAAACCGGCTAATAGGTAAGGCGTAATTTGACGCAAGGTTTCCCCAATTGTATACATGTCACCAAAAATCCCATTCCAAAGGGCTGCATAACCAATTACCGGATTGTATCCACTAATGAGCATGATAATTGCCCCAACAAGCAATCCGAGAATTACTGAAATGACGGGGACCAGAATATTTGTTGCTCTAATCGACATGCTGATCCTCCTTTACGCTATTTTCTTTTAGATTATCCTTTGAACGAACATGATGGCCGGCCATCAATAAGCCAAGTTCTTGTTCTGTTGTTTCTTCCGGAGTGACGATATCGACTATTTCGCCGTCATGAATAACAGCAATTCGGTCTGACACATTCATGACTTCATCCAATTCAAATGAAATCAACAGAACCGCTTTTCCGTTATCCCGCTGCTCAATCAAACGGCTATGGATAAATTCAATGGCTCCAACGTCCAAGCCGCGTGTAGGCAAGGCGGCAATCAATAACTCTGGATTACGGTCCACTTCACGACCGATTATGGCTTTTTGCTGATTTCCTCCAGATAAAGCGCGTGCCGGTTCATGCGGCCCTTGTGTGCGGACGTCATAAGCCTCGATAATATCCTTCGCTTTTTGATCAATTTTGTCGTAATCAATGATTCCGGATTTCGAAATTGGAGATCCGTAATAAGTCTGCAACGAGATATTATGGCCAATTGGGAAATCCAGCACCAAGCCATGTTTATGGCGGTCTTGCGGTATATGCCCAACTCCCGCTTCGGTAACTTTTCGGGGTTTTAAATTTGTAATATTTTTCCCGTGTATTGAGATGATTCCATTTTTGACTTTGCGAAGTCCCGTAATTGCTTCAATTAGTTCTGTTTGGCCATTTCCATCGATTCCTGCAATTCCGACAATTTCACCTTGGCGGACGGATAAACTCAAGTTTTTCACTTTATCTACTCCGCGGTAATCTTCTACCACCAAATCTTTAATATCCAAAATCACATCTTTTGGAGTTGCCGCTTTTTTCACAGTTTTAAATTCTACTTGGCGGCCAACCATCAGTGAAGCCAGCTCAGCTGGATTCGTTTCAGAAGTAATGACCGTTCCGACACCCTTCCCTTTACGGATAACCGTTACCCGGTCAGAAACATCCATGATTTCTTTTAATTTATGGGTGATTAAAATAATCGATTTGCCTTCTGCAATCAAGCGTTTCATGATCTGGATCAACTCGACGATTTCCTGCGGCGTCAATGAAGCTGTCGGTTCGTCGAAAATCAGGATTTCAGCGCCTCTGTACAATGTTTTCAGGATTTCCACGCGCTGCTGCATCCCAACTGAAATATCTTCAATAATGGCATGTGGATCAACGTTTAATCCATACTGTTCCGATACTTCCTGAACCCGTCTGGCCGCATCTTTTTTATTTGTGATGCCGAATTTTGTAGGCTCACTTCCCAGAATAATGTTTTCGGTTACCGAGAAATTCTCGACAAGCATAAAGTGCTGGTGCACCATTCCGATTCCCAAGTCATTGGCGACGTTAGGATCTGTGATATCGACTTTTTTTCCGCGCACACGAATTTCCCCGCCATCCGGCTGGTACAAACCGAAAAGAACGTTCATCAATGTTGACTTGCCTGCTCCGTTTTCCCCAAGCAATGCGTGAATTTCACCCTTTTTCAACTGCAGAGTGATATTGTCATTGGCGACAAAATTCCCGAATACTTTACGGATATTGAGCATTTCGATTACATATTCCACTGTTTTCACTCCTTCGAAAACTGCTGACTTCTTTTTTTTAAGTAATACAGGAAAGGTTTTTATTACTAAAAACCTTTCATCTATTACTAATTTTCTAAAAATAGACGTAAAAAAAATCATAAAGACCGGATAGCCCGGTCTTTATGATGACCGTATCAACATATGTTTTATCACGATTGATTCAACTGACAATCAACGAGAATGCCCCACTGATCAAGTTTTTCTTATTCAGACAAAGTTTCTGGCACTTTGATTTCGCCGCTGGCAATTTTCTCTTTGTATTCTTCGATTTTAGCCATCACGTCTTCAGGGATTGCGCCACGTGAATCAGCAAGGCCTACACCGTCTTCAGCTAAACCGTAAGTTACAGTTTCGCCGCCAGGGAATTTGCCATCTTTGGCTTTGTTTGAAATATCGATTACTGCCTGGTCAACGCCTTTAAGAACTGAAGTCAAAGTTACATTTGCATCGCCAACTTGGCCTTCGTCGTATTGGTCAGCATCAACACCGATAACCCAGATATTTGCATTCGGATCAGCTTCTTTGCGTTCTTTTGCTTCGGTGAATACACCGTTGCCAGTACCGCCAGCAGCGTGGAATACAATATCCGCTCCTGCAGAGTACATGCGGTTAGCTGTTGTTTTACCCAATTCCGCTTTATCAAAAGCTCCTGTATATTGAACATCGACTTCAACTGCCGGGTCTACTGCTTTAACGCCTTCTTTGAACCCTGCTTCAAAGCGTTCGATAACTGGAATTTCCATACCGCCTACAAAGCCGATTTTTTTTGTTTCAGTCATCAAAGCTGCAGCTACTCCTGCAAGGTATGCTCCTTCTTGCTCTTTGAACAATACGCTCGCAACGTTCGGTGCATCTACAACTGCATCAATGATTGCAAGTTGTGCATCTGGCTGTTGCTCAGCAATTTCTTTTACAGCGCCTTCCATCAAGAACCCGATGCCGAAGACCACGTCAAAATCACGGCGGATCAAGTTGTTGAGGTTCGTGTTGTAATCAGCATCAGAAGCTGATTGCAGATAATCAATTCCGCCGTCCCCTTTTTTAAGGCCGTTTTCTTCACCAAAAGCTTGTAGTCCTTCCCAAGCTGATTGGTTGAATGATTTGTCATCCACGCCACCGACGTCTGTTACCATTGCTACTGAGAAATCGCTCGCTTCTCCGCCGCTTCCAGTATCACCAGTAGAAGCGCCTTCTTCGCTGCCACATGCAGCAAGCATAGTGCCTGCAGCAAGCATTACAGATAGACCAAGACCAAATTTACGTTTAATCAATGTAATAACCCCCAAGAAATTTTATCATATTAGCAGGAATTTGCCGTTTTACACACGTTTTCGAACTACATGGAAACTGAATTTATCAGCCCTGAAGTAGTTCTTTGAGTAAAGCACCACTCGATCGTCCTCATCGTAATGGAGCTGCTTTAATTCGAGTAATGCTGTTTCGGGATCACATTCCAAAATCGGCGAAGCTTGTTCATGATAGCCAATTGGATCAATATATGTGACCGCATAGGAAATGTGTATATTCCCAGACTCCTCTAATGCAGAGAAGATGGAACTTTCTTTGCGTCCGAGAAAATCGACTGGCAAATATGCGGAAGGAACTTTGTCAATGCAATAAACGACAGGTTCTCCATTTGCCGTCCGGACGCGTTCAATAGTTATGACAGTCTCATCGTTTTCGCAATGAAAGCGTTTTATATCATCTTCAGAAGATGGAGCCTCGGAAGTACTTAAGTAAATAGCACCTGGCTCCATTCCTGCTTGGCGGATCATATCCGAGACACTTGTCAATTGTTCAATGCCCGATGTAAACACCGGTTTCGCATTGACAAAAGTGCCGACTCCATGCCGTCTGACGATAATATTATCTTCTTCCAACAGCCGCAGCGCCTCTCTTAAAGTAGCGCGGCTGACTCCCAGTGTTTTAGCTAGTTCGAATTCGGATGGCAACTTCTCTTTCTCTTTGTACAAACCGGCAGCAATATCCTGCTTCATTCGATCAATCACTTGGAGATACAAAGCACGATGATCCGATTTTATTGTCATACGATTCACCACCAATGACAGAGATCAGACATCTGATGTAAAACATTCCTACTAATCAGAATTACTATAACACTTATTCAAGATGAAATAAATAGTCTTTTGTCGAATTTCGCGAATTTTATTTTCAAAAAAAGTAATTGATGTAATCAATACGTCACAAAAAATGCGAAGTTTTTTAATAATCCTCCTGCTTTGGAACTAATACTGTGCGTGGTTTGCTTCCTTCATAAGGACCTACAACACCTCGCTGTTCCATTTGGTCTATAATGCGGGCTGCCCGCGAATAGCCAACCCGGAAGCGTCTTTGCAGCATCGATACCGATGCCGTCTGCATTTCAGAAACCAGTTGGACCGCTTCGTCATATATTTCATCTGTCTCGTCTTCTATAGCGGTTTCTTCAATTTCCGAAGGAATCATGTCTTCCTGGTATTGCGCTTTTTGCTGTTCAATAGCAAAGTCGACGATTTTTTCCACTTCGGAATCCGATAGGAACGCGCCTTGGACCCGGACCGGTTTCGATTTTCCTGCCCCTAGGAACAGCATGTCTCCACGGCCCAGCAATTTTTCCGCTCCACCCATATCCAGGATGGTGCGTGAGTCGATGGCAGATGAAACAGCAAACGCGATCCGCGAAGGAATATTCGCTTTGATGACCCCTGTAATGACATTTACACTCGGGCGCTGTGTAGCGATGATCAAATGGATTCCAGCGGCCCGTGCCATTTGCGCCAAGCGTGTGATGGCATCTTCCACATCGTTTGAAGCAACCATCATCAAGTCCGCCAATTCATCGACGATGACAACGATAAATGGCAGTTTTGGATGCTTTTCTTCGTTTTCTTCATTGAATATCCGTACGTAATCGTTATAGCCTTCGATATTGCGGGTTCCAGTATGGGAGAACAATTCATATCTCCGTTCCATTTCCGAAACAATTTTCTTCAATGCCTGGGCCGCTTTTCTAGGATCTGTCACGACCGGCGCCAATAAATGCGGAATGCCGTTATAGACATTCAGTTCAACCATCTTCGGATCGATCATCATCATTTTCACTTCATGCGGTTTCGCCCGCATGATGATGCTCGTAATAATACCGTTGATGCATACCGACTTCCCGCTTCCTGTCGAACCGGCAACCAGCAGGTGAGGCATTTTGTTGAGTTCCGTCATGACGGCTTGTCCGGTAACATCCCGCCCAAGGCCGAACAGCAGCTTCGATTCAGGTTTATTGTTCTCTTCGGATTCCAATACTTCACGCAGCGAAACGATGGCCACTTCAGAGTTCGGCACTTCAATGCCGATCGCCGACTTGCCAGGAATCGGTGCTTCAATCCGGATGTCACGAGCCGCAAGAGCCAACGCCAGATCATCGTGAAGCGCAACAATTTTACTGACTTTCACTCCTGTATCCGGCAGCACTTCATATTTCGTAACTGCTGGACCCATATGCACTTGAGTGACTTTTGCCCGCACGCCGAAACTTTGGAATGTTTTTTCCAGCTTTTTAGCGTTTTTCTGAATGCCAGCGTATTCTCCGCTTTGGTCACTGTGTGGAGGCAATGTCAGCAAATCAAGCGGCGGCAATTGATATTCCTCGTTTTCCATTTCTTCTCCTGCAGACAAAGTAACTGCTCCAGCTTCGTCCGCTTTGATATCTTCAGCCGGCACTTCCGCTTTTTTAGGACGGACATTTTCAGTAAACGCCGATATGATTGGTTCTTCATGCTGCATCACATCGACCGTTTCTTCTTCTTCAGGGTCGAGGGCTTCATCCACTTCAATCACTTGTTCGGGCTGCACTTTTTTGCGCGGCGCCGACAACCTATTCGGTTTCGGCTTGCTTTGCTTCAAACGAGTTAATGTCGATTTCAAGACCGGACGCAAACTAGGCACTTTCTCTGCCAAATAAGGAGCGGCCGTTTTTCCTGTAAGAATAATCGCTCCGATTGACAGTAGAATCAAAGCAATAATCCATGTCCCGGCCGTATCGAACAATAAATGGAACATGGCATATAACACTGCCCCCATCATACCGCCGCCGCTAGCTGTATAAGTCTCCCAAACTGACCCGGTGACTTTAGTTGACCGGATGGTCTCTGCTATCACATTGCCGGATGTAATAGGTAAAATAGAACCCGATGCCCAAATCAAGTGGCAAATTAACAGAGTTCCTGTTATTAAAAACAATGAACTTGCAGCGATTTTCAGGCGGGGTTTTGGCCAACGCCGTTTAACCATTATATGTGCTGCTAACAGCAATAACAGGATTGGGACAAAAATCGCCAAATATCCTGTCAATAATTCGGTTATATTTAATAATGTTTTTCCTATGATTCCTAACTGAAAAGCCATCAAGACCGCAACGCCGATCATCAGCAGCCCGATGACTTCATATCCAATCATGGACATCGGCTGCTTCTTTTTTTTGGCTGCCGGCTTTTTCTTAACTGGTGCCTTTTTTCTTGCCTGTGCCCGTGGCATATTGATCCCTCGTTTCCTAAAAATTGAAAAAGGATTTCCACCGAGTAGTTCGGTATGGAAATCCTTTCACTTTTTTCTTTCTTAATATTCCATAATAATCGGAATGATCATCGGACGGCGTTTTGTTTGTTGGAATAAATAAGAATTCAGTGTGTCACGAATTTCCTGTTTGATGTTATTCCATTCAAAAGCGTCTTTCACCACATATTTCTCGACAATTTTACGGACCAATTGAGTGGATTCTTCCATAAGCTGCTCTGATTCGCGGACATAAACAAAGCCGCGGGAAATCATTTCAGGTCCGGATGCAATTTTCTTTTCTTTGCGGTTTAATGTTACCACTACAATAAAGATGCCGTCTTGCGAAAGAAGTTTGCGGTCCCGAAGAACAATGTTGCCAACATCTCCGATTCCGATTCCGTCAATCAGCACATTGCCGGCAGTAACACGGCCGCTCATACGAACTTTTCCGCCTTTGTATTCGACGATATCCCCTTTATCTGCAATAAAGATATCCGACTTATGCATACCGATTTGCTGTGCCAATTTCGAATGGGCAATCAGCATTTTGTATTCCCCTTGGATTGGGATGAAGTATTTCGGCTTCATCATGTTCAGCATCATCTTCAGGTCTTCCTGGCTTCCGTGTCCGGATACGTGAACTTTCTTGCTCGATGTCAGTACATTCGCTCCGGCTTTCGCCAATTTGTTCATTGTCTGGAACATCTGGACTTCCATGCCTGGAGACGGTGTAAAGGTGATCATCACTGTGTCGGTGTCTTTGATTTTTACATCTTTATGCTGTTTACGCACCATTTTGTCCAAAGCTTCAAGCGGTTCACCTTGGTTGCCTGTTACGATAATCACGACTTCTTCATCTCGGTACTGCTCAAGCTCTTTTACCGAAATGACAGTCTCTTCATCGACTTCCAAATAGCCGAGCCGCAATCCGACTTCATAGCTGCTTTCAAGGCTTTTCCCAACCACTGCCACTTTTTTCCCTGTAGCTTTGGCAATATCGAATACTTGCTGGATCCGGATGAAGTTGGATGAATACAGCGATACTAAAATACGGCCTTCAGCTGCCAGGAATGCAGACAATAAATGGTCTGCCACAACTGTTTCAGGAGTTGTATGCCCTGGGCGTTCCGCTTCTGTAGAGTCTGACAGCAAAATCAAGACGCCGTCTTCTCCCAATTTTGCCATTTTAGCAATATCGGGCTTATAGCTTCCTTTTGCAGATTGGTCGAACTTGAATTCTCCCGTATGGACAATAGCGCCTTCCGATGTGTGGAAGACAATTCCAAGCGCATCCGGAATACTATGTGTTGTGTGGAAAAACGTCACATGAGTTTTATCAAAATTCATGCGGCTTTTGTTCGTCACTTCGAAAAATTTCACATGCTTCAGTGAACCTTGTTCTTTAATATGCTCTTTCGCTAAAGCTATGGTCAATTTAGATCCATAAACTGGCGCCTGGATTTTTTTCAGCAAATATGCAATTGATCCAATTGCATCTTCATGGCCATGAGTCAGGAAAATCCCTTTCACACGGTCTTTGTTTTCCTCTAGAAATGATATGTCTGGGATAACAATATCGATGCCAAGCATTTCATTTTCCGGGAACATCAAGCCGCTGTCGACGACAAATAAATCTTCATCGATTTCGACGACATACATCGCTTTACCGATTTCTCCAACTCCGCCAAGCGGAATCACTCTAATTAATTCATTTTTTATTTTACTCAATTTATTTCCTCCTATAATTTACCCGTACACATCCATAGACTTTATTATACGGGAATCTTTGTAAACAGTCCAAAGAAAAAAATAAACCGGAGCGGCGTCCGGTTTATTTTAGGCGTCTTTTCATATTCAAATCTATTTTAAACAATTCCTTGTTCAATCATTGACTCAGCGATTTGAACGGAGTTCAGTGCTGCGCCTTTCACCAAATTATCGGCTACTACCCATAAGTGGAATCCTTTTGGATTATCCAGATCTTGGCGGATTCGTCCAACAAAGACTTCATCAAGGCCAGTAGCCATCAACGGCATCGGATATACCTGATTGGCCGGATCGTCCATTAATTCCACTCCTGGTGCTGCAGCGATTGCCTGTTTCACTTCTTCCACTGTTGGCGCAGCTTCTAGCTCAACATACACCGATTCCGAATGCCCAGTCACTACAGGCAGCCGGACGCATGTAGCGGCAACCGATAAGGTATCATCATGCATAATCTTCTTTGTTTCATTTATCATCTTCATTTCTTCATACGTATAGCCATTGTCAGTAAACTGATCAATTTGCGGAATAGCATTGAATGCGATTGGGTAGTGGCGCTCTGCTGATTTCACTGGCAGCACTTTCGCTTCTGCATTCGGGGCATTGTCAAAATCCGCCGCCTGGTTCTTCAATTCATTGATGGCGTTAATCCCAGCACCTGAAACAGCCTGGTACGTTGAAACCACAATCTTATTTAAACCGAATTGTTCTTTCAACGGCTGCAAGGCACAAACCATTTGAATCGTGGAGCAGTTAGGGTTGGCAATGATTCCTTTATGCTCAGCGATATCGGTTTTATTGACTTCCGGCACGACGAGCGGCACTTCTTTATCCATGCGGAAAGCGCTCGTATTGTCGATGACTACAGCTCCGCGCTTAACTGCTTCCGGAGCGAATTTTTCCGAAATACTTCCTCCAGCACTGAATAAGGCTATATCAATGCCTTCAAAAGATTCGGGAACCGCTTCTTGTACTGTATATGTTTTTCCTTTAAATTCAATTTCCTGTCCAGCTGAACGGCTCGATGCCAAGAAAACAATCTCTTTAATAGGAAAGTTTCTTTTTTCCAGCTGTTCTATCATTTGTTGTCCAACTGCTCCTGTTGCTCCCATAATTGCTACATTAAATGTTTTCAAATGACTCTCTCCTTCAGTAATGATTGGCGTTATTGTACCATAATTTACTGCACTAGAGGAATGACTTGTGTTTAAATAGTAAGTTATTTTAGATTTTTATATAAAATTCAACTAATTGTCAATTCTCGAACTTCATTTAATTTATTTTCCCTTCAAGGCGAAAATGGCTTTTGAGTGCGATTGGCTTTCAAATTTCCGCCCATAAAAAAAGCCCCCTCATTTTTAAGGGAGCTTACTTTGAGCGAATGATCGAAATAGCGGGTTCTCCTGCAAACAAATCCATCAATGAATTTACTTTTTCGAGTGAAACTTGGTCAACCAAATGGATGACTTCGTCGTATGGCTGATGTTTTTCCAGCAGCAATTCATTTTTTCCGTTGCGGTTCATCCGGGCACTCGTGCTTTCAAGCCCTAGCATGATATTGCCTTTAAGTTGCTCTTTTGAATCAGCCACTTCTTCAAGCGTTGCGCCATTTTGCCGGACTTTCTGCAGTTCAGAAAGGATGACTTCCTGCAATTCAGGCATTTGCTCATTCGAAGTTCCGCCGTATATGGCTAAAGCGCCATGGTCGGAGTATGCCGAATGATAAGAATAAATTGAATACGCCAACCCCCGTTCTTCCCGAACTTCCTGGAACAGGCGTGATGACATGGAACCGCCCACGATATTATTCAAGACGATGAAGTTATAGATGTCTTCATCTTTCACCGACAGTCCGGGATATCCTAGACATAAATGGCCTTGTTCCGTCTCTTTATGCTTTAATGAATAGCCGGAACTAAATCCTGGAAATAGATAATGCTTATCCTGGTTTTTCCGCTGAAATGAACCGAAAAGTTGTTCAATCAATGCGATAAGCTGCGGTGTGATATTGCCTGCCACTGAAATCACCGTATTATTTGGCGTATAATGCCGATCCATGAAGTGTTCAATCTTGTCTTTTGTGAATCCCTGCAAAGTATTTACAGTGCCGAGAATCGGAGCACCCATGGAATGATGCGGGTACATCACTTTCCACAGCTGCTCATGGACATCGTCATCCGGCATATCTTCGGTCATGCTGATTTCCTCAATTACCACTTGGCGTTCTTTTTCAATTTCTGACGCTTCCATCTTTGAATTGAAAAACATATCGGCTAGCACTGTCACCGCATGTTCAGCATGATGGTCCAGCACTTTAGCGTAATAACACGTATATTCTTTGGAAGTATAAGCATTCATATCTCCGCCAATACGATCGAATTCCCGAGCAATCTGTTTAGCGCTTCTATTTTCTGTTCCTTTAAACAGCATATGCTCGATAAAATGCGTCATGCCGTTTTCATCCGGCAGTTCATCGCGAGATCCGGCTTTTACGAAAACACCAACGGCTACAGACCGGAAATGGGGAATGGATTCAGAAACAATCCGGAGCCCATTTCCGCAAATATGTGTAGTAACCAATATTCATTCCTCCTAATACGAAAAAATTGCCAACATAAGCTGGCAATTTCGTTTGCTTTAAATTATTTTGCTTCTATCGACAGCAAAACTTTTACTGATCAAAGTATCTGTTATTGATTGGCTTTTTCAGCAGTTTCTTTTTCTTCTTTCAAAACGATTTTACGTGAAAGGTTAACACGGCCTTGGCGATCGATTTCAATCACCTTAACTTTAACGACATCGTCAAGTTTTAAGACATCTTCCACTTCTTTCGTCCGTTCTTCCTGAATTTCAGAAATATGAAGAAGACCATCTTTTCCAGGGAATAGTTCAACAAAAGCACCAAATTTCTCGATGCGTTTCACTTTGCCTTCGTAGTACTCGCCGACTTTCGCTTCGCGGACGATATTTTCTATCATCGCTTTCGCTTTTGCGTTCATTTCCTGGTCAACGGAAGAAATGAAGATTGTGCCGTCTTGTTCAGTATCAATTTTAACACCAGTTTCATCAATGATTTTATTGATCACTTTACCGCCAGGCCCAATTACATCACGGATCTTATCTGGGTTGATCTTTACCATGATAATCTTAGGAGCAAATTGTGATAACTGTTCTTTAGGCTCTGAAATCGTTGCAAGCATCGATTCCAAAATATGGATTCTTCCGATTTGAGCTTGTGTTAATGCCTCATCCAAAATTTCACGCGACAGGCCATCAATTTTAATGTCCATTTGAAGAGCTGTAATGCCTTTAGCAGTACCCGCTACTTTAAAGTCCATATCGCCAAGATGGTCTTCCATGCCTTGAATATCCGACAGCACAGTATAGTTTTCGCCTTTTTTAACTAATCCCATTGCAATTCCTGCAACCGGCGCTTTGATTGGCACTCCGGCATCCATCATCGCAAGCGTTGATGCACAAATACTTGCCTGTGAAGTCGAGCCATTCGATTCCAATACTTCTGCTACTAAGCGGATTGTATACGGGAAGTCTTTTTCAGACGGAATAACGGCTTCAAGCGCACGTTCTCCGAGTGCACCGTGCCCAATTTCCCGACGTCCAGGACCACGAAGGAATCCAGTTTCCCCTACTGAGAATAACGGGAAATTGTAATGGTGCATAAAGCGTTTCGTATCTTCAATGCCCAAGCCGTCGATGATTTGAACATCGCCAAGCGCACCTAAGGTACAGATGCTCATTGCCTGAGTCTGGCCACGAGTAAACAAACCTGAACCGTGTGTGCGGTTCAAAATGCCGACTTCAGAAGATAATGGACGGATTTCAGATGGCGTACGGCCATCTGGACGGATCTTTTCGTCTGTAATTAAGCGGCGCACTTCATCTTTTACCATTTTGTCCAGAATCTGGCTAACCTGTTTTTTCACATCTTCATCGGCTTCTTCATAGGACTGCATGACACGGTCTTTAACAGCATCAATCGCTTCGTTGCGAGCCTGCTTTTCAGCTGTTTGCACAGCTGCATTCAACTCATCTTCTGCAAGCGCCTTGATGGCTTCTGTAAGAGTGGCATCCAGCTCATAAAGCTGAATGTCTGTTTTTTCTTTGCCCACTTCTGCGGCAATCTGTTCTTGGAAAGCGATTAATCGCTTGATTTCTTCATGGCCAAACATAATAGCTTCCAGAATCTCTTGCTCCGAAACTTCCTTTGCTCCTGCTTCTACCATATTAATAGCATCTTTAGTTCCAGCAACTGTCAAGTTCATAGAACTCTGCTCCAGTTGGTCATTCGTCGGATTAATGATATATTCTCCATTAATTCTTCCAACGATAACGCCGGCGATAGGACCGCCGAATGGAATATCTGAAATCATCAATGATAGAGATGAACCGAACATTGCCGCCATTTCTGACGGGCAGTCCTGATCTACAGACATTACCATAGAAATAACCTGTACTTCATTGCGGAAACCATCCGGGAATAACGGGCGGATAGGACGGTCAATCAAACGGCTCGTAAGCGTCGCTTTTTCAGACGGACGGCCTTCACGTTTGATAAATCCACCTGGGATTTTGCCGACTGCATATAAACGCTCTTCATAATTTACTGTGAGGGGGAAGAAATCCGTATTCTTTGGAGTTTTAGATGCTGTTGCCGTTGACAATACTGCTGTATCGCCGTAACGAATCAACGCAGCTCCGTTAGCTTGTTTTGCTAATTGGCCAACTTCAACCTGTAACTCGCGGCCTGCCCAATCTAATGTATAAACTTTTTTCGTTTGCTCCATAATCGAGCTCCTCTCTCTTACACTGTTTCATCATTCTCTTTACCCCGCTTTAACGGTCAGTAAAATCAACTACCGGTCAGTAGGACTTCCGCTTTCGCTGGGAGGTCCACTGTCCGTAAAAGTCCGATTGGATCAACTATCAATCAGCGGGGATGAAGAAACTCCCCACTGATTGAAGTTTCTCTTTATGTATCCACTAGTAGTGTATCAAAAAAGTATTCACTGTGCGATTGAATGTTTAAATTTTTATCCATAAAGAAAAAGCGGGACGAATCCCGCTTTTGCTAATTGCTATTATCGGCGTAAGCCTAATTTTGAGATTAACTCGCGGTAGCGTGCTACATCGTTCTCGCGCAAGTATTTCAACAAGTTACGACGGCGTCCAACCATTTTGAATAGACCACGACGTGAGTGATGATCTTTCTTGTGAGTACGCAAGTGCTCGTTCAAGTTGTTGATGTCTTCTGTAAGAATGGCGATTTGAATATCTGCAGACCCAGTATCTGTGTCGTGCACTTTGAATTCATTGATCAATTCATTTTTACGTTCTTGAGTGATTGCCATACTGTTCCACCTCCTAATTTCTGATATCCCCAATTACCGAGCAACCGTTGGTGAATCGATTTGCCAAGCAATGGTTTGTACTTTTAGTACTTATAAATCATAGCATAAGCGCTTTTCAAAATCAACCGGTCACCTTATGTTAGACTTTTGAAAAAATCAATTGCCGTTTCCTTATCCTTTTGAATCTGAACCTTCAGTTCATCTATTCCTGAAAATTTCTTTTCATCCCGAATTCTCAAGTACCAATCTACATCCACCATTTCTCCGTAGATCGTTTTATCAAATTCTAAAATATAGACTTCAACCGTCTGCTTCTTCACGTCGGGATTGTTGAAAGTCGGTTTAAATCCAACATTGCAGACGCCATTGTATTTCCGCTCCTGAACCCAAATACTTACAGCATAAACTCCCCGGCCAGGAACAAACGTGCCAATTTCCGGCTCGACATTGGCAGTCGGGAAACCTATTGTCCTGCCCCTCTTATCGCCATTTACCACGGTGCCTGAAATTCTGTATGGCCGCCCTAATAAACGGCAAACTTCATCGACTTCACCGCTCTTCAGCAGATTCCGGATTCGCGTTGAACTAATTTTCTCTTCGCCGTCGACTTGTTTTTGAATAGTTGAAACAGAGAAAAATTCTTTCCCAGCCTCTTCCATTGTTTTCATATTCCCTTCACCTTTACAGCCGAACGAAAAATCGAATCCTGCTGTGACATGCACTACATTCAATTCTTTAATAAAAATATGGATGAATTGTTCAGGGGTCAACTTCGCAAAGTCGGAAGTAAATCGTACGACAAAACAAATATCAACGCCCATGCTATTCAAAATCTCTAATTTCTTTTGCATGGGCGTAATGTAAAATACTTCTTCTTTTCTTCCCCCTAAAACTACAGAAGGATGAGGATCAAACGTCATGACCGCCGATTGGATACTATGTTTTTTCGCATGGCTGATCGCTTCTCCAATAACCTGCTGGTGCCCTTTATGTACACCGTCGAAAAAACCGAGCGCCAGCGAAATAGGGCCAAGCTTTTCTTCAGGTTTAATATTGTTTGGATAACTTAAATGAATAATTTTCATGTCACACCTCGTTGATGCTCGGAATTCCGAACATTTTTTCAGGCTTCATTTTATCCACACGCTCCGGATGTCTTTTATATAATGCCAACGGCTGCCCGTTTACAGCAAATACTAGGAATTCCTGTGTTTCCATCAGAGGGTGCCGGTCTAGGACCTGGCCGTTTTTGATGGCAAAAATATCTTTTTTATCAACCTCGACAAATGGGAAATTGCTCAATCCGTAGCTTAGCGGTTTTAAAATAGAGCCGATATCTTCATTTTGAGCAAGTTCCGCCACTTCAGCAAGTGTTACGCAGTCTTTTGTTGCAAATTTTCCGGATTCGGTGCGCGTCAATTTGGACATATGGGCAGGGTATCCAAGAGCTTCTCCAATTTGAACGGCTAAAGTCCGGATATATGTGCCTTTTCCACATTTAATGCGGATAGAGAATTTCAATTCTTTTCCGATCCATTCCGATTGGCCGTCAAGCAATTCTATGGAGTCAATCCGGACGACTCGTTGCGGGCGTTCCACTTGGATGCCTTGTCGAGCATATTCGTACAGCTTCTTGCCATTAACTTTTACAGCTGAATACATCGGTGGAGTCTGCATAATTTCACCCGTTAAATCTTCAAGCGCTTTTAATAAGTCACTTCTTCCCAAGTATTTTTCCGTGTCATCCACATCGACAGTTGCGCCGCTGGCATCTTCTGTTTCCGTTGAATAACCGAGCGTTACTTCAGCCTCGTAGGTTTTCCCTTGATCTGTAATATATTCAGCCACTTTTGTCGCTGTCCCGATGCAAATCGGCAGTACACCATCAACATCCGGATCTAAGGTGCCCGTGTGTCCAACTTTTTTGGTTTTCAGGATTTTCCTCAATTTAAACACACAATCATGAGAAGTCATGCCTCTCTCTTTCCATAAAGGCAGAACGCCATTCATTGCCACTTGGTTCAGCTCCTTGCTTATTATGTATGTAAAGAAAAACTCCAACCGACAGAGTTCTTCCCTCGCTGTTTGTAAGTTGGTCTTATCAAGATTTTACAGCCATATAAGGCCGCCTCTTAAAGAAACGGAAACCTTAACGACCGTTAAAGTATGAAAAAAATAGCCTGCTAATAATTAGCAGGCTCCAGTTTTATCATACTTTAAACGCTGATTGGTCCACTTTTGCCTCCCAAAAAAGATGCGGGGCGAAGTTTTCCTTACTGGTCTTCTTTCGGTTCTTTTATGTCACGGAGCAATGAATCAATTCGATTTCCATATGCTATGGATGAATCAAATTCAAATGACAACTCCGGCGTTTTACGCAAGCGGATCCGCTGTCCGATTTCAGAACGGATAAATCCTTTTGACTTCGATAAGCCGAGCAAAGTTTGTTCCTTCGCTTTATCATCACCCAGCACGCTAATATAAACAGTTGCCTGTTGAAGATCTCCAGTTACCTCTACATCCGTCACTGTCACGAATCCGATTCTAGGATCTTTCAGCTTGCGGCTGATAATTTCGCTAAGTTCTTTTTTCATCTGCTCGCCTACACGATTTGAGCGCATCGTCATTGTTTATTCACCTCGTTCTTACAAATATTCTTGCTGAACTTCAAGGCATTCCCAGGCGGGGTTGCTTTCCAAATACTGCAATACTTGCGCCATTTCTTTATCCACCATCTCTTTTGAGGAAGAAACAGTAACAAAGGCGATGCGGGTGCGTTGCCATACATTTTGGTGATCAATTTCCGCGGCTGAAACGTTGAACTTCTGTTTTGTGCGGGTCAGCATGCTTTTTAATACTGCCCGCTTTTCTTTTAATGAATGCGAAACTGGTATGAAGAATTCACATTCCATGTACAAAATCATTTGCGTTCGATTTCTTCCATTACGAATGCTTCAATGATGTCCATTTCTTTAACATCGTTGAAGTTTTTGATGGTGATTCCGCATTCGTATCCTTTTGCTACTTCTTTTGCATCGTCTTTAAAACGTTTCAGCGTATCAATTTCGCCTTCGAAAACAACTATGCCTTCACGAATTACTCGGACACCGCTATCTCGGGTAATTTTACCGTCGATTACATAGCTTCCCGCAATTGTTCCAACTTTAGATACTTTAAACGTACTGCGGACTTCAGCTTGTCCAATAATTTTTTCTTCGAATTCAGGATCCAGTAATCCTTTCATTGCGAATTCAATTTCTTCAATTACTTTGTAAATGATGCGGTGCAAACGGATATCAACACCTTCTGCTTCAGCAGCACGTTTCGCATTAACATCCGGACGCACGTTGAATCCGATGACAATCGCATTAGATGCAGCAGCAAGTGAAATATCTGATTCTGTAATAGCGCCAGCACCCGTATGAATGATTTTCACATTCACACCTTCAACATCGATTTTCATCAATGAGGCAGCCATTGCTTCAACTGCACCTTGAACGTCAGCTTTAACAATCAGGTTTAGTTCTTTCATTTCCCCTTGTTTCAACTGGTCAAACAAGTTATCAAGAGTGACACGTGTTTTTTCAGAGCGCTGTACTTGAAGTGCAGATGTTGCCCGAGTTTCACCGACTTGACGGGCTGTTTTCTCGTCTTCAAATACTACAAAACGGTCCCCGGCTTGCGGCACATCATTTAACCCTGTGATTTCCACTGGAGTAGATGGGCCTGCATCTTTCACCCGTCGTCCAAGGTCGTTAACCATTGCCCGGACTCGGCCGAATGTATTACCGACAACAATTGGATCACCGACATTCAAAGTGCCATCTTGCACTAATAGAGTGGCTACCGAACCGCGGCCTTTATCAAGCTCAGCTTCGATAACAGTTCCGATTGCACGGCGTGCTGGATTTGCTTTCAATTCTCCAACTTCAGATACAAGCAAGATCATTTCTAACAACGAATCGATGCCTTCTCCTTTTAAAGCTGAGATTGGAACAAAAATAGTTTCGCCGCCCCATGCTTCCGGTACAAGTCCATGTTCTGTCAGTTCTTGCATCACCCGGTCAGGATTAGCACTTGGCTTATCCATTTTATTGACTGCAATAATGATTGGCACTTCAGCAGCTTTTGCATGATTGATCGCTTCCACAGTCTGAGGCATAACGCCGTCATCAGCTGCTACAACAATAATGGCCAAATCTGTTACTTTCGCTCCTCGTGCACGCATTGTTGTAAATGCGGCGTGTCCTGGAGTATCAAGGAACGTAATTTTTTTGCCGCCCTCATCAACTTGATAAGCGCCGATATGCTGAGTGATACCGCCAGCTTCGCCTGCAGTCACTTTTGTGTTTCGGATAGAATCCAGCAATGTTGTTTTACCATGGTCAACGTGTCCCATGATTGTAACAACCGGTGGACGTTCTTCTAGAAGAGCTTCATCTTCCGGTTCGAAGTAAACTTCAAGATCCGATTTATCAACCAGAACTTCTTCTTCTACTTCTACCTCGTATTCAGCACAAATCAATTCAATAGCGTCTTTATCCAATTCTTGGTTAATGGTAGCCATTACCCCAAGCATGAATAATTTTTTGATGATTTCAGATGGCTCGCGGCCTAATTTTTTTGCTAATTCCGCTACCGTCAACGACTCAGTGAACGTGATTTTAGCCGGCAGCTCTTTTTCTTTTCTAGGCATTGGCGGCAATGGATTTACCGGTTGCTGCTGTCTGCCTTTGCGGTTGCGGTTTTGGCCTCCGCGGCCTCCAGCGCCGCCTGGACGGTTGTTGCGCTGTCCTGGACCTGCAGTCGGTTTTGCAGCTTTCGGTGTGAAGTTCGATCCTTTAGCTGCTGCTGGACGGTTCTGCCCTTGGCCACTGCTTTGTGGACGGGATTGCCCTTGGCTGCTTTGTGGACGAGCTTGCCCCTGTCCGCTGCTTTGCGGGCGGGACTGCCCTTGTCCAGAAGGACGGTTCTGTGCTTGATGCTGTTGGCGCGCTTGTGTTTGCACACGCTGACCTGATGCAGATTTCTTATAAATGCCATCCAATTTTGAAACAGCATTGTCCTCCAAAGTTGCCATATGGTTAGCCACTTCAATATTCAGCTTTGATAACTGGTCAATAATCTCTTTACTTGGCTTGTCTACTTTTTTAGCGTATTCATGTACTCGAATTTTGGTCATCTGCTCACCCCCGGTTAATTTCTTCAAGCAAACTCGCTAGTTTTTTTGCAAACCCCTGATCGGTGATTGCTACTACTACACGCTCTGCTTTGCCTATTGCATGTCCAAGTTCAAAACGCGTTCCGAATACTTGGAGATCAACATTATACGAATTGCATTTGTCATGCACTTTCTTGCTAGTGTTTGCTGATGCGTCTTCTGACAATATGACCAATTTTGCATTGCCATTGCGCACTTCTGCCACTGCCATTCCTTCTCCGGAGGTCGTCATCCGGGCTCGGGTAGCCAATCCTAAAATTTGCAGGAATTTCTCTTTGGTCTGTAATTGCTCAGTGTCCATTATTTCTTCAACTGCTCTCTTAGGACTACGCGAATTAATTCGCTGTAAATTTCATCTGGAACTTTAACTTCCAGCTGATTGTCCAAAACTTTCTTTTTGCGCGCTAATGCTATCGCATCTTCCGATTTAGAGACATATGCACCGCGTCCTGATTTTTTGCCCGTCAAGTCGACAAATACTTCGCCTTCTTTTGTCCGGACCACTCGGATCATTTCTTTTTTAGGATGCATCTCGCCTGTAGCTACACACTTCCGCAATGGGATTTTCTTTTGCAGAGCCAACCGACATCACCTTTTCTACGTTATTCTTTTTCCTCATAAAAATCAAAATCGTCAAGTTCTTCACCGGATTCAACCAGTTCAATTGATGCATTTTCATTCGGATAAATGCCAAGTTCCCGGGCATCGGTCTCACTCTTGATATCGATTTTCCAGCCGGTTAATTTAGCAGCCAGACGTGCATTCTGTCCGCGTTTCCCAATCGCAAGTGACAATTGATAATCCGGAACAACGACAGTTGTTGATTTGTCTGCTTCATTTACTTGAACATCCAGAACTTTAGATGGGGAAAGTGCGTTTGCGACAAACACCACTGGTTCTTCTGACCATTCAACAATATCGATTTTTTCTCCGCTCAATTCATTTACAATTGTTTGGACACGGGCACCTTTCGCGCCTACACATGATCCAACTGGATCAATATCATCACGATGAGCGACTACAGAGATTTTAGAGCGGTCTCCCGCTTCACGTGCAATCGACTTGATTTCGACGATTCCTTCATAAATTTCCGGAACTTCGTTTTCAAACAGACGACGCAGCAACCCTGGGTGGGTACGCGATACAAAAACCTGCGGCCCGCGAGTCGTGCGTTCTACTTTAGTGATGTATACCTTGATGCGGTCGTGCGGCTGGTAAGATTCATTTGGCATTTGTTCGGTCTGTGGAAGAACCGCTTCCACTTTTCCAAGGCCGACGTATAGATTGCGGGCATCCATGCGTTCAACAATGCCATTGACAATATCGTCAGCACGGTCCACGAATTCCTCAAAGATCAATCCGCGTTCAGCTTCGCGTACACGCTGAGTTACCACTTGTTTAGCTGTCTGAGCAGCAATACGCCCGAAATTCCGTGGAGTCACTTCTTCTTCAACGATATCGCCAAGTTCATAAGCGGGATTGATCACTTTTGCATCTTCCAATGAAATATGCAGGCGGTCATCTTCCACTTCTTCCACAACGTCTTTACGGGAATACACAAGCATTGTTCCCGTGTTCAAGTTTAAATCCACCCGAACATTCTGCGCTTGGTTGAAATTGCGCTTATAGGCTGTAACCAGCGCAGCTTCAATGGCTTCTATCAGTACATCTCTCGAAATTCCTTTTTGCTTTTCTAAAGCATCTAATGCATCCAAAAACTCATTGCCCATTATTTATTCACTCCCATGTTCTTCAATCAGGTTTTACAGAAAAATCAATGGCGAGCCGGATAACTGCAATTTTGTCCCGGGCAATAACGATTGTTTTTCTGCGTGTTTTGATTTTAACTTCAATTTCTACTTCTTCATCATTGTAAGACATCAAATAACCTTCGAATTCTTTTGCATTTTCAACAGGTTCATAAGTCTTAATATAGATGTACTTTCCGCGCGCATTTTCGAAATCTTTTTCTTTTTTCAATGGGCGTTCTGCACCAGGTGAAGAAACTTCAAGGAAATAGTTCTGCTCAATCGGATCAAGTTTATCCAGGATTTCGCTTAACTTTTCACTGACAAGCGCACATTGATCAATGTCTATCGGCGCTGTCGGATTATCTACATAAACACGTAAAAACCAGCTGCGTCCTTCTTTTAAAAATTCTACATCCACAAGTTCCAAATGCAGTTCTTCTGTGATGGGCAATGCGATTTGTTCAATCTGTTCTGTAATTTTGCTCATATATGCCTCCCGCCGATTTATTCCATAACAACAGAAAAGAGCGGGAGAACCCACTCTTCTGCGACAGAGCTATCAGTAAATGTTATTACAATAATACCATATTTCCTATTGCTGTGCAACTTACTAGAACAACGACAGTTGATTGGCATCCGGCATGCCCTCTAAGCATCCGTGGTCATCCATGTATTCAATAATGGTCTTGGAAACACGTCCGCGCTGCTGCAAGTCTTCTTTCGATAAGAATGTTCCATGCTCACGGGCTGCAACGATTGATTTCGCTGCGTTTGTGCCCAATCCCGGAATTGCATTAAATGGAGGAATCAACGTCTTGCCTTCAATGATAAATTGGTCAGCGGACGATTTGTACAAGTCGACTTTCTGGAACGAATAGCCTCGTTCAACCATTTCAAGCGCCAATTCCATGACTGTCAATAAGTTCTTTTCCTTGGTTGATGCTTCAAGCCCTTTTGCGTTGATTTCATCGATTTTGGCACGGATCGAATGAGATCCTTTGGCCATTGCGTTGACATCGAAATCTTCTGCACGGACGGTAAAGTACGCTGCGTAATAAAGAATCGGGAAATGCACTTTGAAATAAGCAATGCGTACTGCCATTAATACATAAGCGGCAGCGTGGGCTTTCGGGAACATGTACTTGATCTTTTTACATGATTCGATATACCAATTCGGCACGCCTTCTTTTTTCATCGCTTCTTCCATTTCCGGCGTCAGCCCTTTACCTTTCCGTACCGACTCCATAATTTTAAATGCCAGTGAAGACTCCAATCCCTGATAAATCAAATAAACCATGATATCATCCCGACAGCCGATTACGTCTGACAGCTGGCATGTGCCATTTTGAATCAGTTCCTGGGCATTGCTGAGCCATACGTCTGTCCCATGGGAAAGTCCTGAAATCTGGACAAGCTCGGAAAATGTTGTCGGTTTTGTTTCTTCAAGCATCTGGCGGACAAAGCGCGTTCCGAATTCCGGGATGCCGTATGTTCCGGTTTTACAACCGATTTGCTTCTCGGTAACACCCAAAGATTCCACCCCTGAGAAAATCTTCATCACTTCAGGGTCGTCTGTCGGAATCGTTTTTGGATCGATGCCTGATAAATCCTGCAGCATCCGGATAACGGTTGGATCATCATGTCCAAGAATATCCAGTTTCAAGAGGTTATCATGAATCGAATGGAAATCGAAATGAGTCGTTTTCCATTCGGAATCCTGGGCATCTGCTGGGAATTGGATAGGTGAGAAATCATAAATGTCCATATAATCCGGCACAACGATAATTCCGCCCGGGTGCTGGCCGGTGCTCCGTTTAACTCCGGAACAGCCTTGCACCAAGCGGTCTATTTCAGCACCGCGGAGCGTCATGTCTCTGTCATTGGCATAGCCGCGGACGTAGCCATAGGCCGTTTTTTCCGCTACCGTTCCGATCGTCCCAGCACGGAAGACATTGTCTTCCCCGAATAATTCTTTTGTATAGTTGTGGGCTCTTGCCTGGTAATCCCCACTGAAGTTCAAGTCGATATCGGGAACTTTATCTCCTTTAAATCCAAGGAATGTCTCAAAGGGAATATCTTGGCCTTCTTTTTGGAAAGGGATATCGCAATCCGGGCAATTTTTATCCGGCAAGTCAAATCCTGAACCGACAGACCCGTCATCAAAAAACTCGGATTTTTTGCATTTCGAACAAATATAATGCGGCGGCAGCGGATTGACTTCTGTAATCTCCGTCAATGTCGCAACCAATGAAGAACCGACAGAACCTCGGGAGCCTACCAGATAACCGTCATCCAACGATTTTTTAACCAGCTTATGCGATATCAAATAAATAACTGCGAAGCCGTGTCCAATAATCGATTTCAGTTCTTTTTCAATGCGCGCCTCCACAATTTCAGGCAGCGGAGACCCATAGATTTCGTGGGCCATATTATAGCTGAGCTCCCGTACTTCTTCATCCGCACCTTCAATTTTCGGTGTATAGAGATCGTCTTTGATCGGTTTTACCGTTTCAATCATATCGGCGATTTTATTGGAGTTTTCAACCACTATTTCACGGGCAGTATCTTCTCCTAAAAATTCAAAGGCATTGAGCATTTCATTGGTCGTTCTAAAATGCACTTTAGGCAGTTTGTGGCGATTCAATGGGTTAGCGCCGCCTTGAGAGCCAATGAGAACCTGGCGGAAAATCGCATCATTTTCGTCCAAATAATGGACATTCCCTGTCGCTACCAATGGAATTTCAAGCTTCCGGCTGACTTTCACCAGTTTGCGGATCACATCTTCCAAGTTCCACTCATCGCGAATCAGTTCCCGTTCAATCAAATGAGAATAAACTTCTTTTGGATGGACTTCCAGATAATCATAAAATCTCGCTGTCTGTTCGACTTCCTCCATTGATTTTTGCATCACCGCTTCAAATACTTCACCTTTATCGCATCCGGAACCGACCAGCAAGCCTTTCCGGTGACGCTGTAACAAAGAACGCGGAATTCGCGGGACACGGTAGAAATAATCAATATGTGAGGCAGACACAAGCTTGAACAGGTTTTTCAAGCCTTCATCGTTTTGAGCCAGCAGCGTGCAATGGGTCGGACGCGAGCGTTTATACGCGTCACCTGCACCGACATAGTCATTCAACTGGTCATGATACAAAATTCCTTTTTGATGAGCTTCTTTTAATAAATGTGTCATTAAATATGAAGTTGCTTCCGTGTCATAGATGGCCCGGTGATGCTGGGTCAATTCAATGCCGAATTTTTTCGCCAATGTATTCAACCGGTGGTTTTTCAATTCCGGATGAAGCATCCGGGCAAGTTCGAGCGTATCGATGGTCGCGTGTTTCTTTTCAATGCCGAATTTTTTATATGCCACATATAAAAAGCCCATATCAAATGATGCATTATGGGCAACCATAATATGGTCGCCGGCCCATTCATGGTAGTTGCGGATGACCTCTTCCACTTCAGGCGCATTTTTTACCATGTCGTCCGTAATCCCAGTCAAGTCAATCGTCGTTGCCGACAGCGCATGATGGGGATTAGCAAAACTCTCAAACTTATCAATGATCTGGCCGCCTTTAATTTTCACAGCGGCAAGTTCGATGATGGTATCGTAGACAGCAGAGAGACCAGTCGTCTCCAAGTCGAATACCACAAATGTCTCTTCTTCCAATAAGGCATGCCGCTCTTCATAAGCAATCGGCACTCCATCGTCCACTAAATTCGCTTCTAAGCCGAATATCGCTTTAATGCCATATTTTTTACTGGCAGCATAGGCATCCGGAAAAGATTGCACACCGGCATGGTCCGTAATAGCAATTGCAGGATGACCCCATTTTGCTGCTTGAGCGACCAGTGAATCGACCGAAGAGACTGCGTCCATCGCACTCATCGGTGTGTGCAAATGGAGTTCTGACCTTTTTTGATCGGCAGTATCTTGCCGAAGCTGCGGATTGATTTCTACCATATCCTGGGCCATCATCACTAAATCACGGACAAAGGTATCTGTCTGAATGGAACCGCGGGCTTTTAGCCACATCCCTTTTTTGACATTGCCCATATGTTCCGCATCTTCTTTGTCTCGTGAGAACATCTTCACTAGTATCGAATCCGTGTAATCGGTCATTTTAACGGTCAACAATGAACGTCCGCTGCGCAATTCACGAACTTCCACATCAAATACGAATCCTTCGATCGTCACCCTGCGCTCTTCATCGACAATCGATTTGATTTCCGAAATTTTTTCATCCGGTTTAATTGCAATCCCCATTTGGAAAGGACCGGACGGCACGCCATTTTCTTTGCGGTCTGTTTCTCTTTTCTTCATATCCGCTAATGCTTTTTTCGCCATTTCCTCTTCTTCGATCTGACGCTGTTCCAAAAATTCTTGGTGGGCCGCTTCTTGGTCCCCTTCAGTCAATTGGAAATCGATGGCGATGCGCGGAAATCCAAACTGCTGGTAGACTTCTGCAATCTTATCGCTGTACTTCGACTTTAATGCCATCATTTCATGTTCATGGCTGCAGCACAGCATTAATTTTTGGCCATTCCAATCCGGCACTTGCGATTGCAATTGCTGACGCAAAGGCGGAGCCATATCCGAGAATTCTTCCACTACATAACGCCAGTAGTCCATGACTAACTGTCCTTCAGCTTTTGAAGACTCGCTTTCTATAGCAATTTGCACCGAGGCGATAGATGAGAAGGTTATATTTAGACGTTCTTTTAATTGAAGATATAGTTGCAGAGGCAGAATTTGTTTTACTTTGATCAGAAAACGCCAAGTCCGCTCTTTTTTATGGACTGTCATCCGTGTCAGTTCCGCCTCTTCAAAAAAAGGCATATGCACATCGTCCGTTAAGTCCAGATGCTGAAGAAGAAGCTTGAATCGCATCTTTGAATCCTGCTGGTTTGTCATAACTATCCCCTTCGTAACAGATTTATTGATAAGAATAAAGAAAGGAAAGTACAGTTGTACTTTCCTTTCATCATATCAGATTTGTCGATTATTTATTAAAGAATTGCTGTAATCGGTCCAGTAATTCTTCTCGTTTCCACTCAAAAGTTTCTCCTGTGCGGCGATATTTCACTTCCAAAATTCCTTCAGAAGCTTTTTTACCAACCGTAATGCGAACAGGTATGCCAATCAAATCAGCATCTGCAAATTTTACTCCTGCCCGTTCAATGCGATTATCCAAAAGAACTTCATATCGGTACGATTTCAATAATTCATACAAATCCTCACCCAATTCACGTTGTGTTTCGTCCTTCATGTTGACAGGCAAAATGTGTACATCGTAAGGGGCAATGATATCCGGCCAAGTAAAGCCGTTGTCATCTTGGAACTGTTCAGCAACAGCAGCCATGACGCGCGAAACTCCGATGCCGTAGCAGCCCATGATATAAGGCATCGCTCTGCCCTGGTCGTTCAGGAACGTCGCTTTCATCGGTTCGCTGTAAGTTGTGCCAAGTTTGAAGATATGGCCAACTTCGATTCCTTTAGCAAATTGGATAATGCCTTCGCCATCGGGTGATGGGTCGCCTTCTTGGACAAAGCGCAAATCCGCATATGCTTCGACTGAAAAATCTTTTTCAGGGTTGACATTGATGAAGTGGTATCCATCTTCGTTCGCGCCTGTCACTCCATTGACAATCGATTTTACCGCGTTGTCTGCATATACTTTAATTGATGAAGGCAGATTCACTGGTCCTAAAGAGCCGATTTCACAGCCCAATAATTCCTGGACTTCTCCAGGCTCTGCAAGGTCGACAATGGTGGCACCAGTTGCATGCTTCACTTTGACATCATTAATTTCATGGTCTCCGCGTGATAAGACAATCACTAAATCGTCATCTGCTTTAAACACCAATGTCTTAATGCATTGTTCCGGAGTAGTATCAAGGAATGCTGCTACTTCCGCAATGGTCTTCTGGTCCGGAGTTGATACTTTCTCCATATCTTTCAATGCTTCATCAGACTTCGGATATTCTGCCTTCACTGCAGCCATTTCAATATTGGCAGCATAGGAAGACGTATCTGAATAGGCAATGGTGTCTTCCCCGATCTCAGACAGCACCATGAATTCATGGTTATCTTTTCCGCCAATTGCTCCTGAATCCGCAATAACTGCGCGGAAATTTAAGCCAAGGCGCGTGAAGATATTTGTATAGGCCTGCATCATCTCATTATATGTGTCATCCAAACTTTCTTTTGTTGCATGGAATGAATAGGCATCTTTCATCAAAAATTCTCGGCCGCGGAGCAAACCGAAACGCGGACGCTTCTCATCCCGGAACTTTGATTGGATCTGGAACAAATTCAACGGCAACTTTTTATATGATTTGATTTCATCGCGAAGCAAGCTTGTAATGACTTCTTCGTGCGTTGCACCAAGAGCGAATTCACGGTCATTGCGGTCTGTCAGTCTCATCAATTCGTCGCCGTATGAATACCACCGGCCCGTTTCCTGCCACAATTCCGCTTGCTGCAATGCCGGAAGGAAAACTTCAACGCTGTTCGCCGCTTCCATTTCCTCGCGGATAACCGTTTCCACTTTTTGCAGAACCCGTTTTCCGAGTGGCAAAAATGAATAAATGCCGCTTGTGTTTTGGCGGATAAATCCAGCCCGCAGCAAAAGCTGATGCGACTTAACATCCGCATCAGCCGGTGTTTCTCTTAATGTAGGGATAAAAGTTGCTGATTGTCTCATTCCAAAATGCACCTCAACTGACTATTTAATTTTTTCTTTTAAACTTTTTTTGATATTCCGCAAAACAGCTACGCTTGCCGCGGGCGAGCGCCAAGCCTCCTCAGTCGCTTCGCTCCTTGCGGGGTCTCGGCTGTCTCGCTTTCCCGCAGGCGTCTCCGCTGTTTTGCTCCATATCTTTTAATTAATTAAAACAATATAAAAGTGTAATTTATTTGCATACTCTGTAATAGATTGATGGATTGTAGTGAAAGGCGGCGACTCCAGCGGGAGCAGCGAAGCGACATGAGCTGAAGGCCCCGCAGGAGCATAGCGACGAGGAGACTGAAGCCATGCCCGCGGAAAGCGTCCGCCTATAACGAAAATCAAGCTTATTAACTAAGTTTAATTAAAAGAAGAATTTCTGTATATCGTTCCATGTGACGACAATCATTAACAGCATGAGCAGCATGATGCCGACAAAATGGACCATTCCTTCTTTTTGCCGATCGACTGGTTTGCCGCGGATTCCTTCAAGGATAAAGAACATCAGCCGGCCACCGTCAAGTGCCGGAAGCGGCAGTAAATTCATAATCCCTAAGTTGATGCTCAACATACCCGCCCAGCTCATCAAAGTGAAGATGCCGTATTTCGCGACTTCTTCAGTGGTTTTGTAAATTCCGACCGGTCCTGACAAAGCATCAATCGTAAATTGGCCAGTCACCAGCATGCCAAGCAAGCGGAAAATTTCCTTGAACCAAAAGACTGTTTGTTCGGCACCGTATGCAAACGAACCTAAAACATCTTTTTCAAGAGGGCTTCGGTATAGAACCCCAATAACCCCTACTTTTTCTGGAGATTGCTCCGACACTTCAGGTGTAATAGTGAAATCCAAAGGCTGTCCGTCCCGTTCGACTTTGAATGGCAACGGATTTCCGGCGTTATCTTGGACCGCTTCTACTAACTCGTTCCAAGAGCCAATTGCTTTGCCGTCGATTTCTGTGACCAAGTCTCCATTTTGCATTCCGGCTTCTGCAGCCGGGCTGTCTTCTGTTACTTCCGTTATCACAGGTTCATTTGTTGGAATGCCCTGCATCAAACCGATTGCTGTAAAGATAAAGAAAGCCAAAATAAAGTTAAACAGCGGCCCCGCCAGAATTGTCATAAAACGATGGCCAAGGCTTTTCGAGTCGAATTGCCGGTCATAAGGAGCAAGTATCGTTTCTTTGCCGTTTTCTTCAACGACAGCATCACGCGCTACTCCAATACGGACAAATTGATCATCCTCGTCATAACCTTTAATATAAAGTTCTTTCTCTAAATCCGCTTCTTCAACTTCCATAAACAGAATATCCGGATACATTGTCTTCTGATTCATGATAATTTTTTTAGCTAGGCCATCCTTGTCCAATAAAACACCGATCCGATGCCCTGCTTGAAGGTGGATGGTATCCATGTCTTCCCCGGCCATACGGACATAACCGCCAATTGGCAATAAACGGAGCGTGTAGACTGTCTCACCTTTTGTAAGACCTAAAATCTTCGGTCCCATTCCAATTGCAAACTCACGAACTAAGATGCCAGCACGTTTCGCAAACAGAAAGTGGCCAAATTCATGAAAAAATACTAAAGCACCGAAAATAATTATAAACGCTAGAACTGTTTCCATTTGAACCCATCCTTATAAACCGTTTTCGGTTTTAATCTTTAGTTATTTTAGCATGTTTTTAACGGTTTTTCTTGTTTCAGCATCTACGTGTAAAATCGTTTCTAAATCCGGCTTCGAAACCACTTTATGATTATGCATCGCACGTTCAATGAGCTCTTCAATCTGTAAAAATTTAATTTCTTCATTCAAGAACATCGCAACGGCTTGTTCATTTGCTGCATTTAAAACCGTTGTCATCGTGCCGCCTGTTTTTCCAGCCTCAAAAGCCATTTTCAGTGCATGGAACCGTTCGTAATCCATCTCCTGAAAATGCAATTTACCGATTTCCGCAAGATTCAGCCGCTTCGCTTCAGGACGCGGAAGCCGGTCTGGATAAGTCAGTGCATACTGGATAGGAACCCGCATATCAGGTGTGCCAAGCTGCGCCATTACGCTGGTATCATGGAATTCCACCATTGAATGAATGATGCTTTCCCGGTGCAGCAGCACTTCGATGTCTTTATAGTCAAAATCAAATAAAACGTGAGCTTCAATCACTTCCAAGCCTTTATTGACCATGGTCGCAGAATCGATTGTAATTTTTGCGCCCATTGACCAATTCGGGTGGTTTAAAGCTTCTTTTACCGTAACGTCTTTCAAGTCAGCACGTGCAGAATCGCGGAAGCTGCCTCCTGATGCTGTTAAAATCAGACGGCTTGCCTGTTCTCTTTTCTCACCGTTCAGTGCTTGGAACAATGCTGAATGCTCACTGTCAACTGGAAGGATAGCGGCTCCATATTCCTTGGCACTTTGCATGACGAGGTGCCCTGCTGTAACGAGTGTTTCCTTATTGGCGATTGCTACGGTCCTGCCTAATTTGATTGCTTCCAAAGTCGGCTTTAGACCGACGCTTCCGATTACGGCATTGACCAGGATATCTGCGTCATATGTAGCCGTTTCAATCAATCCTTGATCGCCGTGCACGACAGAAACTTCAGGGAATTCTTTGCCGATTTCAATGGCATCTTGTTCACTTTGCACACAAACGATTTCAGGATGGAATTCACGGATGAATTTACGGGTAACCTCCATGTTTTTTCCAGCAGAAAAACCCTTTAATGAAAAGTCATTTTCATGCTCCCGTATTATATCAGCCGTCTGCACACCTATGGATCCGGTGGCCCCCAGCAAAATTATGCTCTTGCTCATTCAGACGCTCCCTTTCTTAGATGAAATGTAAAAAGTGAAGTAGCGGCATTACGAATAGGATGCTGTCAAACCGGTCAAGGATGCCTCCGTGTCCAGGCAAGATGTTGCCTGAATCTTTAACGTTAAAATGCCTTTTTAATGCCGATTCGACTAGATCGCCCATTTGACCAAATACTGATGCAATGATTGTCACACCAATAAGAAGCAGAACCGGCTTTTCCAAATCGATGAAATAGTTCAGAATCAATCCGATGCCAATCGCCCAAACGATGCCTCCGACAAAGCCCTCCACCGTTTTATTAGGCGATATTTCTGGCCATAGCTTGTGTTTGCCGATTTTCCGGCCCGTAAAATAAGCTCCTGAATCTGTGAACCACACAATAAGCAGTGCATAGATGATAAATGCCAGCCCAGCTTCGCGTGTTTCAATTGTGTAGTAAAAGCCCATTCCTAAGTATAAAGTTCCAAGGACGGCAAAAGCGGCATCGTCAAAAGTAAAACTATTTTTGACCACTACAGTATGTATAAGAAGTAAAATAACTGCTAAAAATGCAAACTCCACTTTTATATAACCGGTCCATTCAAAAATTTGAAGCGCCCATTTATCGGGCAGCATAAGGGCGTATAATGCAAAAAGAGCGATAAGCCCGGGAATACTCCATAAATTGCGGCCTTTCATGTTAAGCAACTCTTGCAATCCCACAGTTCCTAATGCATACATCAGAAGTGTAAAAGGCGTTCCCCCAACATAAACAAAAGGAATGAAAAGAGCCGCAGCAATGATTCCAGTTATAATGCGCTGTTTCAATTTGCTTCTTCTCCTTTCAATCCTCCAAAACGGCGATTTCGTTTTTGGTAATTCTCAATCGCATCCAACAAAGCTTCTTCTCCGAAATCAGGCCACAAAGTCTCCGTGAACCAAAATTCTGTATAAGCCAGCTGCCAAAGCATGAAGTTGCTCAGCCGCACTTCCCCGCTTGTCCGGATCAATAAATCCGGCTCTGGCAACCTGCGGGTCATTAGCCCTTCAGTGATATGCTCTTCAGTAATATCTGCTATATTCAGAGTTCCAGCTGCCACTTGTGCAGCAATATCTTTAACCGCATCCACGATTTCCGCACGGCTTCCGTAATTCAAAGCGAAGTTCAGCACAAGGCCGGTATTGTTCTTGGTTGCTTCTTTCGCTTTTCTAATGGCTTCAATGGTATGCGAAGGCAAATTCTGATGATAACCCATCATTTCTACACGCACATTCTCTTCGATTAACTCCGGCAGAAAAGTAGATAAAAACTCTTCAGGAAGACGCATCAGAAAATCCACTTCCATTTTCGGGCGTTTCCAATTTTCGGTGGAAAAAGCATAAAGAGTCAAGACGTTGACCCCTAAATGACTCGCCAGCTTCGTAACTTTGCGGACTGTCTTCATTCCTTCATGATGGCCTGCCACTCTCGGCAGTGAACGTTTTTTAGCCCAGCGCCCATTGCCATCCATAATGATGGCAATATGTGACGGGACCCCTGCTCTGGCAACAGCATATGAACGCTCTTCATATTCCGGAACCGGTTCTGCCATTCGTTTTAATAATTTATTGAACATAGTTTAATCCTCCACCTATTGCAAATCGGCATGTCTATTGCTTATCATATCAAAAAAATTGGCATTGTGCGCTTTCTTTGATGCAGCAATGCATATTTTGGCATGAAAAAGCGTCCTGCTAAACAGGACGCCCGGCAATCATGAAAGTTCGAATTAAACTTCCATAATTTCTTTTTCTTTGTCTTTTGCCACTTCATCGATTTTTGCAATGTATGAATCCGTCAATTTTTGCACTTCATCTGAATAGCTGCGCAAATCATCTTCCGTTATCTCGCTCTTTTTCTCAAGTTTTTTGTATTCGTCATTGGCGTCCCGGCGAATGTTACGGATACCGATTTTCGCTTCTTCCGCTTCTTTTTTCACTTGTTTGACAAGGTCTTTCCGGCGTTCTTCAGTAAGAGCTGGTATTGCCAAACGAATTACCGTACCGTCATTAGTAGGGCTTAAGCCTAAGTCTGATTTAAGAATCGCTTTTTCGATGTCACCCATTATGGTCTTGTCATAAGGTTGAATAACGATTAAGCGTGCTTCCGGAACAGATATACCCGCCACTTGGTTGATCGGTGTAGGAGCTCCGTAATATTCAACAGTCAATTTGTTTAAAATTGAAGGATTTGCACGCCCTGCTCGAATCGAAGAAAGTTCACGTGAAAAAGCTTGGATTGCATTTTCCATTTTTGTTTTCGTATCGTTCATCACATTTTTCGGCATTATAAAGTTCTCCTCACTACTGTCCCGATTTTTTCACCGAGTACAGCCCGTTTTATATTTCCATTTTCCATAATTGAGAATACTACGAGTGGAATGTCATTGTCCATACAAAGTGTGGAAGCTGTTGAATCCATTACTTGCAAGCCTTGCTGAATCACATCAAAATAAGATAGCTCATCGTATTTAACAGCTGTATCATCAGTTCTAGGATCTGCTGAGTAAACACCGTCTACGTTGTTTTTAGCCATTAAAATAACATCGGCTTCAATTTCAGCAGCGCGAAGTGCAGCTGTCGTATCTGTAGAGAAATAAGGATTGCCTGTGCCTGCAGCAAAAATAACAACCCGTTTTTTCTCTAAATGGCGAATGGCTCTTCTTCGGATATAAGGTTCAGCCACTTGGCGCATTTCAATAGAAGAAAGGACACGTGTTTCTACCCCTTGTTTCTCCAAAGAATCTTGCAATGCCAACGAATTCATGACCGTTGCCAGCATTCCCATGTAATCCGCTGTCGCGCGGTCCATACCCATTTCCGAGCCGACCTTGCCCCGCCAGATATTTCCGCCGCCTACAACTACAGCAACTTCTACACCCAGTTCCACAACTTCTTTTACTTGGCTAGCTACTGTTTTGATGATTTCAGGAGACAAACCGAAACCTTGTCCGCCTGCCATCGCTTCTCCACTTAGTTTTAGTACAATGCGTTTATATTGTTGAACACTCATCGGTACCCTCCGTTACACTTTTATTGAAAAATAGGGAACACCTTTCAGTGTTCCCCGGGTTGAATCTTATAAGAATAAACCTTATTTTTTGTTTACTTGGCTCATTACTTCATCAGCAAAGTTATCTTCGCGTTTTTCAATACCTTCTCCAACTTCATAACGGATGAATTCTTTTACAGTTCCACCAGTTGAAGCTGCGAAATCACGAACTTTTTGGTCAGAATTCTTAACAAATGCTTGGTCAAGCAAGCAAACGTCTTCGAAGTACTTGCCAAGGCGGCCTTCAACCATTTTAGCAACAATGTTTTCCGGTTTGCCTTCGTTAAGAGCTTGTTCAGTCAATACTTTGCGTTCATGTTCTACTTCCTCAGCAGAAACTTCGTCGCGTGAAACGTATTTCGGGTTCAAGGCTGCAATGTGCATTGCGATATCGCGTGCAGCGCTGGCGTCTGTAGAGTTTTCAAGAACAACTAGCACGGAGATGCGTCCACCCATGTGAAGGTAAGGACCAAAAGCGTCAGCGTCAGTTTTAGTGCGGACTTCAAAGCGGCGCAAAGTGATTTTCTCACCAATTTTAGCGATAGCGTTTGAAATATGGTCTGCAACTGTAACACCGTTAGACATTGTCGAAGCAGTAGCTTCTTCAATAGTGGCCGGTTTAGTTTCGATCAAGTGCTCGCCCAATTCTTTTACTAACGTCTGGAAGCCTTCGTTTTTCGCTACGAAATCTGTTTCAGCGTTTACTTCGTAGATAACTGCGTCATTGTCTTTTACAAGGATTGAAGTAATCCCTTCAGCTGCAATGCGGTCAGCTTTCTTAGAAGCGCTTGAAAGGCCTTTTTCACGCAAGAAGTCGATTGCTGCGTCAATATCGCCGTCTGTCTGAACTAGTGCTTTTTTGCAATCCATCATACCCGCGCCTGTTTTTTCACGCAATTCTTTTACCATTTGAGCTGTAACTGCCATGATTAAATTCCTCCTTAGGATATATACGTTTTCTCAAAAAAAGGTGATAAGTGGGGTTGGCCGCTTATCACCTGTACTACTTGTGAATTACTCAGCAGCAACAGCTGGAGCTTCTTCGTCTTCTTCCGGTTTAGACTCAAGCAAAGCGTCTGCCATTTTACCAGTCAATAGCTTAACAGCGCGAATTGCATCGTCGTTTGCAGGAATTACATAATCGATTTCATCCGGATCACAGTTAGTATCAACGATACCAACGATAGGAATGTTCAATTTAATAGCTTCTGCTACTGCAATGCGTTCTTTGCGTGGGTCAACTACGAACATTACGTCCGGCAGTGAACTCATATCACGGATACCGCCAAGGAATTTAACAAGGCGTTCGTGTTCTTTTTTCAATTGAACTACTTCTTTTTTCGGTAGAACATCAAAAGTTCCATCCTCTTCCATGCGCTCGATTTGTTTCAAACGGCTAACACGTTTTTGGATTGTACCGAAGTTAGTAAGCGTTCCACCCAACCAGCGTTGGTTGATGTAGTAGTTACCAGAGCGCTCTGCTTCTTCTTTGATAGCATCTTGAGCTTGTTTTTTCGTTCCGACGAATAATACTTTACCGCCTTCTTCGCCCACTTGTTTCATGAAGCTGTAAGCTTCCTCCAATTTGCGGACTGTTTTTTGAAGATCGATAATGTAGATACCGTTACGCTCAACGAAAATATATTTTTTCATTTTCGGGTTCCAACGGCGAGTCTGGTGGCCAAAGTGTACACCAGCTTCAAGCAATTGTTTCATAGAAATTACTGACATGTGTGTTTCCTCCTGATAGGTTATTTTTCCTCCGCACTCTTCTTCTCTGAACCGTTACTTGTTCCAAGCACCTGCGACTCAAATCGAAATGCGTGTGTATTTAACACCATTTGAAATTATACCATGGTCTTTGATAGGACCGCAAGAAGTTTCTCTTATAAGATTCGGCTTCTTTATTTCCACTTCTTATCCTGCTTTTGATTCGAAGTTAAAAATACTGACATTTTGAAGAAGGTTTAATGAAATCGCTTCGGGCAGTGGTTCTCTGTCAGAAGAGAACCGCGAAAAAAATTTGCTCAAATCATTTCTGGCAAAGCTGGCGCAGCGGCGGTGTTTCATGCACCGAAGCCAGCGCAGCGATGCAGAGACAGGTGCAATGCAGAAACAAAAACAGCAAATGAAATACAGACCGGTACAAGAGCAAATGTTTTTGTGCGGCTGATTTGCGGGATTTCATTGGGACCATCCAGCGTTGCGGAAAAAAAGAAAAACAAAAAAGGTGCCGGATCAAATCCGGCACCTTACTGGTTTAATTAATTCATTTTCAATTGTTCTAATTCAGCTAGGAATTTTGTGTTCAATACTTTAATGTATGTCCCTTTCATTCCTAGAGAACGAGATTCGATAACGCCGGCACTTTCAAGTTTGCGAAGTGCGTTAACGATAACCGAGCGAGTGATTCCTACACGGTCAGCAATTTTTGAAGCGACAAGCAAACCTTCGTTGCCGTCAAGCTCTTCAAAAATGTGTTCAATCGCTTCAAGTTCACTGTATGAAAGTGAAGAAATCGCCATTTGAACAACTGCTTTGCTGCGTGCTTCCTCTTCGATGCGGTCGCCTTTTTCACGAAGGATTTCCATCCCTACTACTGTTGCACCGTATTCACCCAAAATCAAATCATCATCTCCGAACGGCTGATCAACGCGGCCAAGAAGAAGGGTCCCTAAACGCTCTCCTCCACCAATAATCGGAACGATTGTTGTCAAACCGCCTTTGAACAATTCACGTTCTTCAACCGGGAAGATCGTGTGCTCGCTGTTTACGTCCAAGTTAGCAGACGTTTCTGTGATGGTAGATAAGTTTTGAGTGTATTCAAGCGGGAATTGACGCTCTTCCAGCATCCCTTTCATACGCTCGTTTTCGATTTGGCGGTTAACTGCGAAACCTAGCACCTTACCTTTACGGCTTACTACGAAAGCGTTGCATTCAATTACTTCGCTTAAAGTTTCAGCCATATCTTTAAAGTTTACAGGCTTTCCTGCCGCTGCTTGCAGCATCGAGTTAATACGTCTTGTTTTTTCCAATAAATTCATTCTAATGAACCTCCTACAGTTTCAAACACTATTTATTAAATATTCTAAAGGTTTTTACTCTTTTTTGAAACTTTTTTGCCTTGAATTACAAGATAAATTGTGACAAATCTTTATTTTTCGCCACATTTTCTAGTTTTTCGTTCACATATTGAGGAGTAATGTCAATTTGTGCCGGCGATATTTCTGCTGCCTCAAATGATAAGTCTTCCAACAAGCGTTCCAAAATCGTATGGAGACGGCGAGCCCCTATATTATCGGTTTCCTGATTTACTTCATAAGCAATTTCCGCAAGTCTGACTATTGACGCATCATTGAAGTGTACCATAACTCCCTCTGTTTCGAGAAGGGCTTTGTACTGATTTATCAAAGAATGTTTTGGTTCCGTTAAAATTTTGACAAAATCATTCACTTCTAGCTTCTGCAATTCAACACGAATCGGGAAACGTCCCTGCAATTCCGGAATAAGATCTGAAGGTTTAGACATATGGAAAGCACCGGCAGCTACAAACAACATGTAATCAGTTTTGACTGCACCGTATTTTGTAGATACCGTTGATCCTTCGACAATCGGCAAAATATCACGCTGCACTCCTTCCCTTGACACATCCGCTGACGAAGTACTGTTTTTACTGGCAATCTTATCCATTTCATCAATGAATATGATGCCCTGCTGTTCGGAACGCTGAATTGCTTCCATAGCGACTTCCTCGTTATCCACCAGTTTAGCCGCTTCTTCAGCCACCAAAATCCGGCGTGCTTCTTTTACCTGCAAACGACGCTTCTTCTTTTTCTTTGGCATTAACGAAGATAAAGCGTCTTGCATATTTGCGCCCATTTGTTCCATTCCCGAACCCTGCAAGGAGTCAAACATAGATGGAATATTTTCTTCCACTTCGACAACGACCCACTCATCTTCCAATTTGCCAGCTTTTAAATCTGCAGCAATTTCTCTTCTCTTCACGCGCACTTCCACTTCTGCTGTCGGGTCTTCTTCTTCCGACTCCATCTTTTGCCCGAAAAGCATTTCAAGTGGGTTTTGGCTGTTTTGCTTTTTCTTGCGTGATGGCGCAAGAAGCTTGACGATTCGTTCATTAGCCGCAGATTCAGCCTGAAACTTAACCGCTTCAAACTTTTCTTCTTTGACGATCCGCACCGCTGCTTCCACCAAATCCCGCACCATTGATTCAACATCGCGGCCAACATAGCCCACTTCTGTAAACTTAGTGGCTTCCACTTTTACAAATGGCGCACCGGTCAATTTGGCAATGCGTCTGGCAATTTCCGTTTTCCCAACGCCCGTAGGACCGATCATCAGGATATTTTTCGGGATCACTTCATCGCGAAGTTCCTCGTCCAGCCGGCTGCGGCGGTATCGGTTGCGCAAAGCAATCGCAATCGATCGTTTGGCGTCTTTTTGGCCAACGATAAAACGGTCAAGGTGATCTGTAATTTGTCTAGGAGTCAAATCTTGCTGTTTTTTCATTTTGACAACTCCTCTACTACGATTTGATGGTTTGTATAGACACAAATGTCTGCTGCAGTTTCTAAAGCGGACTTCGCTATTTCAGCCGCTGTCATCTGGTCCCCTGCAAACTTCTTCAAAGCTCTTCCTGCAGCAAGCGCATAATTGCCTCCTGATCCGATAGCCAAAATCCCATCGTCAGGTTCAATCACTTCGCCGGTTCCTGAAACGAGCAATAACTCGTCTTTGTTCATGATGATCAGCATTGCTTCTAATTGGCGGAGCATTTTATCTCCCCGCCACTGTTTAGCCAGTTCGACAGCGGCACGCTGCAAGTTGCCGTTGTATTCGGTGAGCTTGCCTTCAAACATTTCAAATAAAGTGAAAGCATCTGCAACAGAACCTGCAAAGCCCGTCAGAACCTGGCCATTGTATAACTTCCGCACTTTTCTCGCCGTGTGTTTCATCACTACTGCATTGCCGAATGTGACTTGGCCATCGCCAGCCATTGCGCATTCACCGTTATGCTGAACTGCGAATATCGTTGTTGCATGAAATTGCTGCATGTAGATGTCTCCTCTCTAAGCTCGTGGATGTGAATTCAAATAAGTTTTTTTCAAATGCTCTTTTGTTACATGCGTATACACTTGCGTAGACCTCAAGTGCGAATGCCCCAGCAGCTCTTGCACAGTCCGCATATCAGCTCCATTGTTCAATAAATGGGTTGCAAACGTATGACGGATCATATGGGGATAAATTGACGAATTAACAGATGCTTTTTTCATACATTCGCTCAATATATGCCGAATGCCTCTATCAGTCAGCGGCTCTCCGCGGCTATTGACGAACAATCCCATATGTTCTTGCTTCTTCATTAACCTTGGACGAACTTCATCGATATAATGTTCCAAAGCATCATGTGCAAACTGGCCATATGGAATATACCGTTCTTTCCGTCCCTTTCCCATGACTTTCACAATTTGAATTTGCCGGTCCAAATCCTGCATCCGTATTGATACACATTCGCTGACCCGCATTCCTGTAGCATATAGCAACTCTAGCAGAGCAGTATTTCGGATCGATAAATTATCTTCACCTTTCACTGAGGCAAATAACACTTCCATTTCTTCTTCGTAAAAAAATTGCGGAAGCCGTTCTTCTTTTTTGGGATGGTAAAGCGAACGGAAAGCCGCTTCACTCAACCCGTATTCCCGGTTGCCGTATTTAAAAAAAGAGCGAATCGCTGAAATTTTTCTGGATATGGTTGTGCGCGACAATTGAGCATCATATAATTCCGTCACATAATTTCTCGCATGCAAATATTCTACATCCTGTATCTCCGGCACCTTCTCTTTTTCCAAAAACAGAAAAAAATCCTCCAAATCTTTTTCGTAATGGTGGACGGTGTGTTCAGAGTAATTCTTTTCGAGTTGAATGTAAGTCATAAAAGATTTGAGCATTTCTTCTTTCTTCATCCATGCACCCACCTTTTTTTACAAATACAAAAGCCTCTAAATTATAACAACATTTAGAGGCTTTTATCAATTAAACCGTCGCTGTATTCATATAATTTCGAATTGCCTCGAGAGCTCGTTCCGCATGTCTTTCAGCCCGTTCCTGTTTTGATTTGATACGCTCACCTAAATCAGGGAACAAACCAAAATTGACATTCATCGGCTGGAAGTTCTTGCTGTCTGCTTCTGTAATGTAGCGTGCCATGCTGCCAAGTGCTGTTTCAGCCGGCAGGACAATCTGTGCTTCGCCTAATGCCAGTTTCGCTGCGTTAATGCCTGCCAGAAGGCCGCTTCCGGCAGACTCTACGTAACCTTCAACACCAGTCATTTGTCCGGCAAAGAAGATATTCGGATTCGCTTTCAGCTGGTATGTCGGTTTCAAAACACGCGGTGAGTTTATGAATGTATTGCGATGCATTACACCATAGCGGACAATTTCCACGTTCTCAAGTCCTGGAATCAGTTTCAGCACTTCTTTTTGAGGACCCCATTTTAAATGTGTCTGGAAGCCGACAATATTATAAAGTGTTCCAGCTGCATCGTCTTGGCGCAGCTGGACAACTGCATATGGCCGTTTGCCTGTTTTCGGATCTTCAAGCCCTACCGGTTTCATCGGTCCGAATGTCAAAGTTTTTTCGCCTCTTGCCGCCATGACTTCGATTGGCATACAGCCTTCAAAGTAAATTTCTTTTTCGAATTCTTTTAATGGCACTACTTCCGCTTCGACAAGAGCGGTACGGAAACGGTTAAATTCTTCTTCTGTCATCGGACAGTTCAAGTAAGCCGCTTCGCCTTTATCGTAACGGGATTTCAGATAAACTTTTTCCATGTCAATGCTGTCTTTTTCCACAATCGGCGCAGCCGCATCATAAAAGTATAGATACTCTTCACCAGTCATTTGGCGGATTTTTTCAGCTAGCGCCGGTGAAGTCAAAGGGCCGGTGGCGATGATCGTGATGCCTTCCGGGATTTCTGTTACTTCTTCGTTGATGACTTCAACAAGCGGATGGTTCCGCACTTTCTCTGTTACCAGTCCTGCAAATTCGTGGCGGTCTACCGCGAGCGCGCCTCCTGCCGGAACAGATGAACGGTCGGCAGAGTCGATAATCACCGACTCCAATTGCCGCATCTCTTCTTTTATAACCCCAACCGCATTGGTTAAGGAATTGGCACGCAGTGAATTGCTGCAGACCAGTTCAGCGAATTTGTCGGTATGGTGAGCCGGAGTTTGTTTAACAGGCCGCATTTCATATAACCGTACATTGATTCCGCGCTTCGCTACTTGCCAAGCCGCTTCACTTCCTGCCAAGCCAGCTCCAATTATATTCACATATTTCGTCATCATAAAACACCTCTATTAATTATTGAACTTCTTCTTTGTAATCACAGCTTGTGCAATTGATTTGCACACCTTTTTTTACTTTCTTTTCTACAAGCAACTGGCTGCATTTTGGACATGGACGTTCAATCGGTTTGTCCCACGATACAAAATCACATTCCGGGTAGCGTTCACAGCCGTAAAAAATGCGGCGCTTTTTGCTTTTTCGCTCAACAATTTCGCCTTCCTTGCAAGTTGGGCAAGTTACGCCGATATGTTTCACGATAGCTTTAGTGTTTCGGCAATCCGGAAAATTGCTGCATGCCATGAATTTGCCGTATCGGCCTAATTTAAATACCATCGCAGAACCGCATAATTCACAATCTTCTCCGGCAGGCTCATCTTTGATCTGCACTTTTTCCATTTCGTTTTCTGCTACTTCAACGTGTTTTTCAAAATCTTTGAAGAAAGTGTGTATAATGGCTCTCCATTCTATTTCGCCTTCTTCAACACTGTCCAAGTCATTTTCCATTTTCGCCGTGAATTCAATGTTTATGATATCCGGGAAAAATTCAAGGACCAGCTGATGGACAATTTCTCCCAGCTCTGTCGGTATAAAACGCTTGGCATCCAATGACACATAACCACGCTTTTGGATGGTGTCCAAAGTCGGTGCATAAGTAGACGGACGGCCGATTCCCAATTCTTCCAGTGCTCGGACTAAACGGGCCTCTGTAAAGCGCGGAGGAGGCTGTGTGAAATGCTGTTTTGGTTCAATCGCAACAGCTTTAACCGTATCACCTTCCGCCATTTCAGGCAAAATATTATCTTTGTCTTCTGTCTGGTCATCTGTTCCTTCAATATAAAGCTTCATGAAACCAGGGAACTTTACTTGAGAACCGTTTGCACGGAATACTGCATCCCCGTTCTGCAACTCCGCCATTACTGTATCCAAAACTGCAGGAGACATTTGGCTCGCTACGAAACGATCCCAAATCAATTTATACAGCCGGTACAAGTCACGCGATAAGATGCTTTTCATTGATTCTGGCGTCCGCAAAACGCTGGTAGGACGTACCGCTTCGTGAGCATCCTGCGATTTGGCTGATTGTTTGGCAGCCGCTGACTTCGTTACATATTCCTCACCGTACTGCTCGACAATAAAATCGAGTGCATCTTTTTTGGCAGTTTCTGAAATACGGGTTGAATCCGTACGCATATACGTAATCAATCCTGTTATGCCTTCTTTTCCAACTTGTATACCTTCATATAATTGTTGGGCAAGCATCATTGTCTTTTTCGCTCGGAAATTTAATTTGCGGGCAGCTTCCTGCTGGAGGGATGAAGTTGTAAAAGAAGGGGAAGGATTTCTCTTTCTTTCTTTTTTCACAACGCGATTAACTGAAAAGTCTTTGCCTTTCATCGATGCCATCACAGCTTTAACATCGTCTTCGTTTTGCAATTTCATCTTTTCTTTGGTGCTTCCATAAAATTGAGCTTCAAATTTCTTTTTTGCTTTTTCAAACTCGCCTGTGATGGACCAGTATTCTTCCGGTTCGAAATTTTTGATTTCATTTTCACGGTCAATGATCAAACGAAGGGCAACAGATTGAACCCGTCCTGCTGATAACCCTTTTTTCACTTTTTTCCAAAGCAAAGGGCTGATGCTATAACCGACAAGGCGGTCGAGTATTCGCCGCGCTTGCTGCGCATCCACTAAATCCATGTCAATTTTCCGAGGATGTTTAAATGATTCTTTGATGGCGTCTTTTGTAATCTCGTTGAAGACGACTCTGCATTCCGTGCTTTGGTCAACACCTAGAGCATTGGCTAAATGCCAGGCAATGGCTTCTCCTTCTCGATCCGGGTCAGCTGCGAGAAAGACTTTTTTCGCTTTTTTCGCTTCTTTTTTAAGATCTTGTAATATTGGGCCTTTGCCTCTGATCGTAATATAGCGGGGTTCGTAATTATTTTCAACGTCTACTCCCATTGTGCTGCGGGGCAGATCGCGTAAATGCCCGAGAGATGCGCGGACTTTATACTTTTTCCCTAAATACCGTTCAATTGTTTTCGCTTTTGCAGGCGATTCAACAATAACCAAATAATCCGACATGAATATTCCTCCTCATAGAGGTTTCTTAAAATTATATAAAAGAATTACCTGTTGCAAAATGTATAACAGTTTTTGAAGGAATGCAAGGCTTTTCATTTATAGCCATTATTTTTCAGCCCTTAAAAGCCGATATTCTTCAAGGATTTGACTGCCTTTCCATACCGGCTTAGCCCCTTCCAAAATTAATTTGTGCGGCCCTTCAGACAAGGCTGAAAAAATATCTCCAGGAACAGCGAAAATATCTTTTCCGTGGTCCAAAGCATGTTCCACAGTGCTTAACGTTCCGCTTTTCGCTTTAGCTTCTGTAACCAGGATCCCTTGCGACAAACCACTGATAATCCGATTTCTCATAGGGAAATTCCATCGTTTCGGCTGCATATATGGCGGATATTCGGTGATCGATAAATATTTTTCTTCTATTATACTATGCAGCCCCGCATTCTCTTTTGGGTATGGGTGCAAAAAGCCGCTTCCTGTCACTGCAATCGTTTGGCCACCGAGTTCAATTGCTGTGGCATGCGCCATGGCATCTGCACCTTTAGCAAGGCCGCTGACGATAAGACATTGTTGTTCAACTAAAGGCGGCAGTATGGCATTGATGGCTTTTTGGGAATAATGGGAGGCGTTCCGAGAGCCGATGACTGCTATTTTTTCGGGGGATAGCAGCAGTTCAATCCTGCCTTTTGCATAAAGTATCGCCGGTGGATCAATCAAATCCAGCAAACTTACGGGGTAATTGGGATGGTGAAAAGATATGGGGGTTATCTTGTGTTTCTCGTATAAATCTTTAAAAGGAATGGTTAAAGCTTCTGCGTATGCAGTTTTCAATTGATTTGCCTGCGCGAGTGAAATTTCCATTAGAGCAGCTATTTCAAACGGCTTTCTTCTGTAGAGCTTCTCCAGCTCCGGATCATCGATCATTAACCGATTTAACCGGTTCAACGGTTTTGGGTAGACATAATGCAAAGCTAACAGCCGCTGCCAAAAATCTTCTGTCATCAAATTCCTCCTTCAATCAAATTCCTCCTTCAATCAAATAAAAATAAGACGCACCAGCAAGATGCGCCTTACTCTCATATTAATGTGTTTTACACTGGTCGTACAAGCCTTTTTCTCTGATTACTCGGATTAAAGTCTCGCCGATTACTGAAGGAGTTTCTGCAACTTCGATTCCAGCTTCGTTCATCGCTTTAATCTTGTCTGCAGCTGTTCCTTTACCGCCAGAAATGATCGCACCGGCATGGCCCATACGTTTTCCTTCTGGAGCAGTTTGGCCGCCGATAAAGCCGACAACCGGTTTTGTCATGTTCGCTTTGACCCACGCAGCAGCTTCTTCTTCTGCTGTTCCGCCGATTTCACCGATCATAATAACCGCATACGTATCTTCGTCTTCGTTGAATGCTTCAAGAGCATCGATGAAGTTTGTTCCGTTCACAGGATCTCCGCCGATTCCAACAGTTGTCGATTGGCCGATTCCTGCAACTGAAAGTTGAAGAGTCGCTTCGTATGTCAACGTCCCAGAACGGGAAATAACGCCGACATGACCTTTTTTATGGATATAGCCAGGCATGATTCCGATTTTACATTCGTCAGGAGTGATGACACCCGGACAGTTTGGTCCGACCAAACGCGTTTTTTTGCCTTCCATATAACGCTTCACTTTAACCATATCCAATACAGGAATGTGTTCAGTGATGCAGATCGTCATATCAAGTTCAGCATCAACCGCTTCAAGAATTGCATCAGCCGCAAAAGGAGCTGGTACATAAATTACTGAAACATTAGCGCCGGTAGCTTTGACAGCATCTTCCACTGTGTTGAAAACCGGTACGCCTTCAACTTCAGTGCCACCCTTGCCCGGTGTTACCCCAGCAACGATTTTTGTTCCATATTCAAGCATCTGTTTTGTATGGAAAAGGGCAGTTGACCCTGTAATTCCCTGTACAATAACTTTTGTGTCTTTGTTAATGAATACACTCATCTTTGTCCCTGCCCTTCTTTAGCCTACAAGTTCTACGATCTTTTGAGCGCCTTCTGCCATTGTGTCAGCAGAGTTGATATCAAGACCTGATTCGTTCAGCAATTTTTTGCCTAATTCAACGTTTGTTCCTTCAAGACGGACGACTAAAGGCACATTCAAGCTTACTTCTTTCGCTGCTTGGATAACGCCTTCCGCGATGATGTCACACTTCATGATACCGCCGAAAATGTTAACGAATATTCCTTTTACATTCTTGTCAGAAAGAATGATTTTGAAAGCTTCCGTTACTTTCTCAGCAGTGGCACCGCCCCCAACGTCAAGGAAGTTAGCGGGTGTTCCGCCGTAATAGTTGATCGTATCCATTGTTGCCATAGCTAGGCCGGCACCGTTAACCATACAGCCGATATTTCCGTCTAGGGAAATATAGCTCAAGTCATATTTTGAAGCTTCGATTTCTTTAGGATCTTCTTCATCATAATCGCGCATTTCCATGATGTTCTGATGGCGGTAAAGAGCGTTTGCATCGAAGTTGAATTTCGCATCCAATGCTACTACTTGGCCGTCTCCAGTCACTACTAGCGGGTTGATTTCGACGATAGCTGCATCCGTATCAACATAAGCCTGATAAAGGCCCAGCATCAATTTCGCTGCTTTGTTGACAAGTTTAGTCGGGATGTTCATGTTATATGCCATACGACGTGCCTGGAAGCCAGTCAATCCGACAACCGGGTCGATTTCTTCATAGAAAAGACGCTCCGGATTGTTTGCTGCTACTTCCTCGATGTCCATTCCGCCTTCTTCTGAACCCATAAGAGTTACACGAGAAGTTTCGCGGTCAAGCACCAATCCTAAGTAATATTCCTTCTGGATGTCGCTTCCCGCTTCAATATACAAGCGTTTAACTTCTTTTCCTTCAGGACCTGTCTGATGTGTCACAAGTACTTTACCAAGTAATTCTTTGGCAATTGTGCGCACTTCGTCCAAGTTTTTAGCAAGCTTGACTCCGCCTGCTTTCCCGCGGCCACCTGCGTGGATTTGGGCTTTTACCACAACAACATCAGTACCTAGTTCTTTAGCCGCTTTCACTGCTTCTTCCGGAGAAAAAGCTACATGGCCTTCAGGAACTGCTACTCCATATTGTTTAAGGATTTGTTTCCCCTGATATTCATGGATATTCATCTGTCATCCTCCAATCAAACATCTGTATCTTTATGTAGTGCCTTTATCATTGTATTAAAGATGCCTTCAAAAGTCCACAGTTGTTGGCTGTACTGCAAAAAAATCCGAGTTTTCAATCGTCTCGGGCCGGACATTTTTAAAATAATTTCTCTTGCAGCAATGACTTTACGGGTTCAAACGTTTTCCGGTGGATGGGGCAGGGGCCGAATTTCTGCAAAGCGGCTACATGCTCTTTTGTGCCGTATCCAGCATGTCTATCGAAACCGTAAACCGGATACTCTGCTGCATAAGCTTCCATGATTGCATCACGGCTTGTCTTTGCCAGAATAGAAGCTGCGGCAATGCTCAAGCTTTTGGCATCCCCTTTAATGATCGATTCGCTTTGTCTTCCAACGTCCAGTTTCATCGCATCTGCCAGAACAATATCGGGTTTCGGATTTAATTGCAATGCCGCTTTTGTCATTGACATTTTAGTCGCTTGATAAATATTCAGTGCATCAATTTCTTCAGGGGGCTGAATATGCACGGCATAGCTGACAGCCATATCTTTAATCAGTAAGGCAAAATATTCACGTTTCGCTTTTGGCAGTTTTTTCGAATCGTCCAAGCCAAGGAGGGCTGAACAGTCTTCAGGCAGGATGACAGCTGCAGTGACTACCGGACCGGCAAGTGGACCCCTGCCTGCTTCATCGATTCCACAGACCAAATCGCCTTTATTCTTTTTAAAGGTTTCATCAAAATCTATTTTTTGGCTGTGCGCTAAAACCAGTTTTTCGCGCCGGCTTTTTTTTCGCTGCCAGCCCGAGAGCGCAGCCTGTACATTTTTTCTTGAATCTTGTTGGAGTTCATCCATCCAAGGCTCCCATTCGACAGCCTCTGCCAATCTTTCTTTCACTTCTCCAATTGTTTTCATGCCATCAGCTCTTTCTGTTTTTTGTATGTAAAAAAAGAGCCGGACTCAATTGCTTGAGCCAGCCCTTTTGATCGCACATTATTCCTCAACAATCATTTCATCGCGGTAGTCGAACGTAATACGGCCAAGATATTGATTGCGGATATCACGGACGATGGCTTCAGCAGTCATTTCATAATCCACTTCTCCACCTGGTGAAATGAAACTCCGCTTTTTTGCAATGTGGTCAAACGTATGGACAATTTCTTCATCTACGCCATCGATGCCATAGCGCTCTTTCAAGCGTTCCGGATACCGCTCTTCAAGAAATTTCAGTGCATAAATTGCCAGTTCCTCCATCTGGATGACCGAATCTTTTATCGCTCCTGTTACGGCCAGCTTTAAACCGGTTTCAGGATCTTCAAATTTCGGCCAAAGAATACCTGGCGTATCCAACAATTCAATTTCTTTGCCGACTTTGATCCACTGCTGGGCTTTTGTTACACCGGGCATATTGCCAGTTTTTGCCAGACTTTTCTTGGACAGCCGATTGATCAGCGTAGATTTCCCGACATTCGGTATGCCAACAATCATGGCACGCATCGCTCGGGGCTTGATTCCTTTGGAAATCATCCGGTCCCATTTTTCAGCTAAAATTTCTTTTGATGTTTTGGTCACTAATTGCAGCCCTCTACCTTCAAGGGAATTGATTGCAACTGCGCGGGTTCCTTGATCCTCAAAATAACGAATCCACTTTTTGGTTTCAACTTCATCTGCCATATCCATTTTGTTTAAAATAATCAAACGTGGTTTTTGCTGAATCACTTGATCAATCATAGGATTTCGTGAAGATAAAGGTAACCGGGCATCTACAAGTTCGAAGATGATATCCACCAATTTCAGTTTTTCCGTAACTTCTCTTCTTGCTTTTGCCATATGCCCTGGAAACCATTGTATCGTCATAAAAACACTCCTTAGTTAACGACTCCCGCTTCAGCCATCGGCCAGAACACAAAATTTGTGCTGCCGATGACTTCTTCCATTGGCACGATGCCAATATGGCGGCTGTCTTTGCTTGCTCTCCGGTTATCACCCATTACAAAAACATACCCTTCCGGAATCGTGCTTTTATTGGTGATATCCTCTAATGTAAAATCTTCAGTTAATGTACCGGTAATTCCTTCTTTATAAGAATCCAAATAAGGCTCTTCTACCGCTTCACCGTTTATATAAAGCTGATCATCTTCATAGGCGACGTGATCGCCAGGCAGCCCTATTACTCGCTTAATATAATCCTTTTCTTCAGGAGCATGAAAAACGATAATATCAAATCGCTCAGGATCTCCGACAGTATAGCCAATTTTGTTGACGATCATCCGGTCTCCGTGCTCTAAAGTCGGCATCATGGATTCTCCGTCTACAACAATCGGTGTGAAAAAGAAAAATCGTATTATTGCAGCAAGCCCAAACGCAATTAATAAAGCTTTAGACCATTCCCATACTTCATTTTTTTTCTTCACTTCAGGTTCCATGCGTGTTCCTCCCTAAACTTTCTGGTTTAATTGTACAAGGATTGTCCACTTTTAGCAAAGAAAAGCGAAAGTGCCTAAGCTAGTTGTGACAAGCGCTAACGGGCATAAATATTTCCCGGATTCTATTACATCAGCAGCTCTTTTCCCTCTTTTTAAGTCACTGAAACAATTGAACAGATCCAAACTTGTCAGTAAGGCAGCCAATACCCTTTCCTAACATACCAACGTAACAAAAATGCCCAGTCTCCTCTGATCTGGATAATCCTCTTAACATGAAATTTTTTCAAAACTTGATGGGATTACAACCCATTAAATTTATCGAAGGCAAAGCAAAAAGAAAGAGGGCGGATTCCGCCCTCTTTCATCAGTGCAATCTTATCGAATTTCTTTGATGCGTGCTGCTTTACCGCGTAGGTTGCGCAAGTAGTACAATTTCGCACGACGTACTTTACCGCGACGGACAACATCAAGTTGTGCAATTTTTGGTGTGTGTACAGGGAATGTACGCTCAACACCAACACCATAAGAGATTTTACGGACAGTGAATGATTCACTGATTCCGCCTCCACGGCGACCAATTACTACTCCTTCGTATACCTGAATACGTTCGCGAGTTCCCTCGACAACTTTCACGTGTACACGAACAGTGTCTCCCGGACGGAAATCTGGGTGATCTGAACGTAGTTGTTCTTTAGTAATGTCTGCAATAATGTTTTGCATGTTTTTTCTCTCCTTCTACAGATGCTCTTGCACACAAAGGCTGTTGCAGCGGAACACCGTGATCCTGTACTTCACATAAAAGTACAGACTCCATAGTACCACTAAACAATCCGTTTCGCAAGAGTCATTCTGATTATCGTTTTTGTTTTTTCAATCCATTCAAAATCTTCTGCTGCTCTGCAGTCAACTGAAGCTCTTCAAGCAAATCCGGTCTGCGGTCCAATGTGCGTTTCAACGCTTGCTCTTCCCGCCATTGATCGACTTTGGCATGATTCCCGGAAGTCAGGACGGCCGGAACTGTCCAGCCTCTGAAATCCGCGGGACGGGTGTAGTGAGGGTGTTCTAACAAGCCGGTCGAGAAAGAGTCTTGGACCGGGGAGTCGGCATTGCCTAGTACGCCTGGAAGCAGCCTGACGACACTATCGATAACCGTCATCGCCGCCAGTTCACCGCCAGTCAACACAAAATCTCCGATTGAAATTTCGTCTGTCACCAAATGCTCCCGGATCCGTTCATCATACCCTTCGTAATGGCCGCAAATGAAAATCAATTCCTCTTCCTGAGCAAGCTCTTCCGCTTTTTTCTGGGTAAAGCGTTCGCCTTGCGGACACATCAGGATAATCCGGGATTTCTTGCTCTGAGAAAGCGATTCTACAGCATTGAAAATCGGTTCCGGTTTCAGCACCATGCCGGCTCCTCCGCCAAATGGATAATCATCCACTTGGCGTTTGTTATCGGCAAACTGCCGGATATCCGTAACACCCAGGGTGACCGCATTTTTTTCTTGTGCCTTTTTCATAATGGATTGATTGAAGATTCCCTCGAACATCGTCGGAAATAAAGACAAGACATTTATATTCATTCGTTCAACAAACCTTCCAGTACATCAATGACGACTTTCTTCTCATCTACATCAATTTCTTTAACCACATCTTCAATATAAGGAATGTAATGCTTTTTCCCCGATTTCGGAGTGACTTCCCAGACATCATTAGCACCAGTTTCTAAAATTTCAGTAACGATGCCAATTTCCTGACCTTCCGTCGAGAAAACAGTACAGCCCAAAATTTCATGATGATAATAGGCATGGTCTTCCAATTCCGTTAAATCATGCTCCGCAATGCGCAAATAAGAATCTTTGAATTCCACTACATCATTGATATTTGGATAGCCTTCAAACGTCAGCAATTCAAAATTTTTATGCTGGCGATGGCTGGCGATTTTCACCATGATCGGCTTTTTCGCATCGGGTTTAAAAAGGCCGAGTTTCATGCCGACCGCAAACCGTTCTTCAGGAAAATCAGTACGCGATAAAACCCGGACCTCTCCTCGGATTCCGTGAGTATTAACGATTTTTCCAACATTAAACCATTCCACTCAAAAACACCCTTCCACTTTCTGTTTAAACTAAATAAATTGAAATAATCTTCATCTGTGGATATTCCGCAGCCAAGACATTGGCTGAGGCCTACGAGACTAAGTCTTTGCGACGAAGCGCACAGAGATGCAGAAACAGAGTCAGTACGGTTTTCTCAGCTGTTTGGCTCCATATCTAAGTGAGCAACCATCAAAAACCATCTCAATGATCATCACTTTTATAGAAAACTTATCCAGCGTAGGCGCGTCCACGGGCTAGACGGAGCTATGAGACGAGTGTTTTTCTCGGCTCATGGCGGAAGCCCTGCCCAAAGCGACCGAAGCGGCATGGTAAAGAATCATTTTTTGATTCGTCTTATATAGATTTCATTTGCATTTCCATTTAATCTGACAAAAAAGGAAGGAACCTGGGCTCCTTCCTTTTTGTTAATCCACAATATCTACGTAAGTCTTTTTCTTATGATAATTGCTTGCTGCTGAATACACGATGGAACGGATGGCTTTCGCCACGCGCCCTTGTTTCCCGATCACTTTCCCTGTATCTTCTGAATGCACGGAAAGCTTGTAGACAATACGGCTTGCATTTTCGTCGATTTCGACTTTAACATCATCCGGATGATCAACCAGCGGTTTCACAATGGTTTCAATCAGCTGCTTCATAAGAAAACTCCCTTACTTGCTTGATTTTTCGTTATGGAATTTCTCCATAATGCCATTTTTAGAAAACAAGTTGCGAACAGTGTCAGATGGTTTTGCACCATCATGAAGCCATTTCAACGCTAATTCTTCGTCGATTTTAACTTCAGCTGGAACTGTTAGCGGGTTGTAAGTACCTACTGTTTGGATTTGACGGCCGTCACGTGGAGCACGTGAGTCAGCTACTACGATACGGTAAAAAGGAGATTTTTTTGCTCCCATACGTTTCAAACGAATTTTTACTGCCATTTCTTAAAGCACCTCCGAATAGTTTCACACAAGATATTATATTAGCAAGCTTTAAATAGTTTGTAAAGTATTTTTTCTTAACACCTTAAATTTTATTGAAAACTGTACTAAAAGTATGATTTTTACTTTGTAAAACAGCTACAAAGGTAAGGGACATTGTGTGCCTGTCCCTGTATCTTTGAAAAGAAGACATGCATAAGCATTATTCGTCTCCCCTGTTCTACTTTGTATCTTTAATTAACGAACAATTGATATTGTCCCTCATAAAGCTTATTTAAAAAGTGAGTCCAGTCCTGGCATCGACATTTTCTTTTTTCCTTTTTGGTTCATGCCGGACATTTGTTTCATCATTTTCTTCATGTCTTCGAATTGCTTCAAGAGACGGTTGACGTCTTGGATCGTTGTGCCAGATCCTTTAGCAATGCGTTTGCGGCGATTTGCGTTAATGATTTCAGGAGTGATTTTCTCTTGTTTTGTCATTGAACGAATAATCGCTTCTACTCGGCCCATCTGGCTTTCATCGACTTTCGCATTTTCAAGACCTTTGATTTTATTCGCTCCTGGGAGCATTTTTAAAATTTCATCGAGCGGTCCCATCTGTTTCACTTGAGTCAGTTGATCCAGGAAATCGTCAAACGTGAAAGAAGAAGTTCTGAACTTCTCTTCCAGTTCTTTTGCTTTTTCTTCATCGACATTCGACTGCGCCTTTTCAATCAATGACAGCATATCGCCCATGCCGAGAATTCGGGAAGCCATGCGTTCTGGGTAGAAAGCTTCCAGCGCATCCATTTTTTCGCCCATCCCGACAAATTTAATCGGCTTGTCAGTCACTGAACGGATTGAAAGTGCAGCACCGCCTCGTGTGTCTCCATCAAGCTTCGTTAAAACGACGCCTGTGATGCCCAGCGCTTCATTGAAGCTTTGAGCCACGTTGACTGCATCCTGCCCTGTCATCGCATCAACTACCAGGAAAATTTCATCCGGTTCTTTTAATGCGCGAATGTCTTTCAGTTCCTGCATGAGATTTTCATCGACGTGCAGACGCCCGGCCGTATCAATCAGAACCGTATCCATATGTTCCTGCCTTGCATATTCAATTGCCTGGCGCGCTATTTCCACAGGGGAAATATCTGTTCCTTTCGAAAATACCGGAAGGGACAATTGCTTGCCGATTGTTTCAAGCTGCTGAATGGCGGCCGGACGGTAAACGTCCGCTGCTACCATTAGCGGCTTGCGGTTGTGTTTTTTGCGCAGCAAGCTTGCCAGTTTCCCGGTAGTGGTCGTTTTACCTGCACCCTGTAAGCCGACCATCATAATGACGGTCGGCTGTTTTGTAGAAAATTCTATTTTGCTTTGTTCGCCGCCCATTAATGACGTCAGTTCATCTTTAACAATTTTCACGACTTGCTGGCCTGGCGTCAAGCTTTGCATAACATCTTGGCCGATTGCGCGCTCACTTACTTTTTTAACAAATTCTTTTACTACTTTTAAATTGACATCCGCTTCGATTAAAGCAAAGCGGACTTCACGCATCATCTCTTTGACGTCTGCTTCGGACACTTTACCTTTGCCTTTAATCTTTTGGATGGTCCCTTGCAGGCGTTCGGATAATCCTTCAAATGCCATAGTTTCCGCCTCCTAATCCCATTCTTTCAGCTGTTTGATCAATTCTCGTACCCGCTCTTCTGTGAAAGGCTGTTTTTCAAACGATGAAACCAATTGCTGCCGTTTTTGAAATTTCTCAAAAAGCTGCAGTTTTGCTTCGTATTCTTCGAGCATAGCTTCCGTGCGGCGGATATTATCATAGACCGCTTGGCGTGTAATATTATATTCTTCAGCAATTTCACCTAAGGAATGATCATCTAAATAATACAGCATCATGTAACTGCGCTGTTTAGGCGTCAGCAATTCCTGATAGAAATCAAACAAATAGTTCATGCGTGTTGTTTTTTCTAACCCCATCATCGCTGTTCACCCCCACTGACTCTCCTGATTAGGATACTGAAAACGCATGGAAGCGTCAAGTAATTTTACTTGTCTGCTTCTGCGTTTTCCATTTCTTCTTCCATATCCAGTCCTTCTGCAAATAATCCATAGACATATTTCTGAGGATCAAACGGCTGCAAATCGTCCATTTGCTCACCAAGCCCGACAAACTTCACCGGAATATTCAATTTGCTTCGGATCGCCAAAACGATTCCGCCTTTTGCGGTGCCGTCCAATTTGGTTAATACAATTCCCGTCACATCTGTCGCTTCTTTAAACATCTGTGCTTGTACCAAAGCATTCTGACCTGTGGTCGCATCAAGAGCCAGCAGCACTTCATGCGGCGCTCCAGGAATTTCCCGAGAAATGACACGATATACTTTCTCCAGTTCGTTCATCAGATTGACTTTGTTTTGCAGCCTGCCAGCTGTATCACAAATCAGCACATCTACTCCACGTGACTTCGCTGCACGCACTGCATCATACATGACCGCTGCTGGGTCGGATCCTTCGCTTTGCTTGATGACATCCACGCCGACACGCTGGCCCCAAATATCCAATTGTTCGATGGCTCCTGCACGGAAAGTATCTCCGGCAGCCAATAAAACTGACTTTCCTTCGTTTTTCAACCGGTGCGCCAATTTAGCGATAGTCGTTGTTTTACCCACACCGTTTACGCCGACAAACAAAATAACAGTCAACTCATCCGAAAATTTCAATTCATTGATTTCTTCTTCACCGGCTTGATAAATCTCTACCAGTTTTTCAGATATAACAGATTGGACAGAAGAAGTATCTTTGACATTTTGCCGCTGGACCTCGTAACGCAGCTGATCCATCAATTCCATAACCGTTTCAAAACCAACATCCGCTTGAAGCAGGATTTCTTCCAGTTCTTCAAAGAAATCTTCATCTACTTTCCGGTATTTTGCTACTAAATCATTAATTTTTGAAGTAAAGCCGGTACGCGTTTTGGTTAAACCTTCTTTATATTTCTCGGTTGACTCTTCAGCCTCCGCGTTTCCTGCAAATTTATCTTTCAACTTTTTAAAGAAACTCACGTGACCACTCCTTTTTTATATTTCTTCCTGCAGTTTAACAGAAACGAGTTTTGAAATCCCGGATTCCTGCATCGTGATTCCATACAGTACATCGGCGCCTTCCATTGTGCCTTTGCGATGCGTTATGACGATGAATTGTGTATCCTCACTGAATCTTTTCAAGTACTGGCTGTAACGAACAACATTCGACTCATCGAGTGCAGCTTCTACTTCATCGAGCACACAGAACGGCACCGGACGGACCTTCAAAATCGCAAATAATAAAGCAATCGCTGTAAGAGCGCGTTCTCCGCCAGACAGCAAACTTAGATTTTGCAATTTCTTGCCGGGCGGCTGGGCGATGATTTCAATGCCTGTCAGCAATAAATCTTCAGGGGTTGTCAACACAAGATCGGCTGCCCCGCCCCCGAACAACTCCTTGAAAGCCCGTTGAAATTGGATGCGAATGGCATGGAACGTGTCATCAAAGCGGCTCGTCATTTCTTCATCCATTTCCCGGATGACGGTCCGCAATGTTTCTTTCGCTTCGTTCAAGTCATTGCGCTGTTCTGCCAAGAAGCTGTGGCGTTCCGAAACATGTTCAAATTCTTCGATCGCCCCTATGTTTACAGGCCCTAATTCTTCAATCGACTGTTTCAGCAGTTTCACTTTTTTGCGTACTGCAATTTCTTCCTCAGCCAATTCATACTCTTTTGCTTTTTCCAATGTCATATGGTAGTTGCTTTCGAGCTGGACAAGGAAGCTTTGAATCTGCACTTCAATTCGTGTAGATTTCACTTCACAAATGCGGATTGCCTCTACGTAACCTTTATAAATACGCTGCATTTCCTTCAGTTGTTCTTCTAATGCGTTCATTTCATCTTGTTTGCTGCTACGCTCTTCTCTCAGTTTCTGGATGTTTTGTTGCGCTGTCTGTTTTTTCTCAGTCCATGTGAAAATTTCTTGAAGAATTTCGTCATCAGAGTAAACTTTTGTGGCTTCTTCTGACTGAATCCATTCAAGCTCTTTTTGATTCTCTTCTAATTTCCGGTCACTTTTCAGCTTCCGTTCGAGAAGCTCCGATTCGCTGCGGATCAATTGCGCCACTCTTTCTTTCATTACGGCCATTTGGGATTTGTGGTCGGCCAGCTTGGCAAGAACCAAATCACGGGCAGACTCGTTTTGTTGTTTAAATTGAGTCAAATCATCGATTTGTCTGGAAATGGCGGTAAGTTCTCCGCCAATCTCTTCTAGCCTTGTTGCCGCCGATTCTTTTCTCAAGACGACAGAAGACAAATCAAAGTCCCTATTTTTTCGTTCGGCTTGGAAAAGCTGGAACCGATCTTTGGTCGTTTTCAATACCGCTTCTATTTCTCTCAAAGTCATGGCACGTTCTGATTCCAAATCACGGTATTTCTCACCTTCTGAACGCAGATTGTTCACTCGCTGTTCAGTGGCATGCACTTCGGCTTGCTCTTTTCTCACCGTTTTTTCAGCATGCACAATCGTTTCAGCAAGTTCTCTTGATTGTACAATCAGCTGTTCCAGTTCGGCTTTCCGTGTGAAGAAAGAAGCTTGGGATTTACTCGCTCCTCCTGTCATCGAGCCGCCAGCATTGACTACATCCCCTTCTAAAGTAACAACCCGGTACCGGTTCATTGTCATTTTGGATAAAGCAGATGCACCTTTTAAGTCAGAAGCTACGATGACATTGCCCAACAGATTTTCAATGATCATTCCATATTCAGCATCATAGCCAACTAGCTCAAAAGCCATTTTTACAAAAGATGGATGGTTTTCGATAGAGGCGATGGTTTGTGCCGGAATCTTTCTTGACTTCATCACAGTCATTGGCAAAAATGTCGAACGCCCCGCGCGTTTTTTACGTAAAAATTCAATCGCTTCGCGCGCATGCTGTTCTGTCTCCGTAACAATATGCTGGCTGGAAGCGCCCAAGGCCGTTTCAATGGCTTTTGCATAATCCTGGTCTACTTGGACAATTTCAGCCACTGCACCGACAATTCCATCGAGCTGACCTTTTTGACGCGCTACCAGGACTTCACGCACCCCTTGGAAAAATCCCGAAAAATCAGCTTCCAATTCCTGCAAGGTTTCAATGCGGGAGCTTAATTGTTTCTGCGATTGGTAGGCTTGGAAAAGCATCGATTGTTTTTTCTCAAATGCCTCTTTCCTGTCACGGAAATCCGTTTCTGTTTCTTTATATTGTGTGCGCTTATCTTCAAGCAGTTTTTTTATTTCCACCATTTTCTTCTCGGCTGCTGCTTTTTCCTGTTCCAGTTTAGTAATCTCAGACGTAAAATCTGCTTGCTGGACTGCAATCCGGCTTGTGGATTCGGATAATTGCTGTTCTTGCAAGTCGATATTTTTCAACTCATTTTTGACTGTAGCCTGTTCATTCATCAAATCAATATAAGTCGATTTATGGGATTCTATATCGTTGTCGATATCTGCTGGAGTCCGGTTTAACTGTTCTTCAAGAAGTTTGATGGTTTGGCGGATGGATAGTTGTTCGGCTTTTTGCTCTTCCAGCAATGCCAGTTGTTCGGTATGCTTTTTTTGAAGATCATCATTTTCCGCTTTTTCAGCTTTCAGTGCTTCCTGCAGCTGCTGCGCCTGCCGGGTGGCGTTATTCTTTTTCTCCGACATTAATAATTTGCGGCCTTCCCATTTTTCGCTTTCACTGCTGGCTTCTACTAAATTGTTTTGGGATTTCTCGATTTGGCTGTCCAGTTTAGAGAGCGCGGAACGGATGGCACTTACCGCCTTTTCTTTGTTTTCAATTTCAGCTGCAAGCTGGCTTTCCTTTTCTCCGTGCGCCCGTGTTTCTGAAGACAATCCAGCAAGTTCTTGCTCCAATTGTGTAAGGTCAAATGCTAATAATGCGATGTCGGCATCCTTTAGCTGTTCATTCATATCTATATAATCGCGGGCTGCAGACGCCTGGATTTGAAGCGGTTCCATACGGCCATCCAGTTCATGCAGAATATCCAGCACCCGGTTTAAGTTTTCATCTGTTTCATTCAATTTCACTTCAGCTTTTTTCTTGCGCTGTTTGTATTTCAATACACCAGCAGCTTCTTCAAAAATCGAACGCCGCTCGTCTGCTTTGCTGTTTAATATTTCATCTACACGGCCTTGCGAAATAATGGAAAATGCTTCTTTTCCAAGACCCGAATCCATGAACAGGTCGGTGATGTCTTTTAAGCGGCAATTTTGCTTATTTAATAAATAAGCACTTTCACCACTTCGAAAAACCCTCCTCGTTACGCTGATTTCGCTGTAATCGAGAGGGACCCGTCCATCTGTATTGTCTAAAATTAAAGTTACTTCCGCAAAATTCAGCGGTTTTCTGGAATCGCTGCCGGAAAAAATGACATCTTCCATTTTTGCTCCACGCAGTGATTTCGCTGACTGCTCCCCGAGTACCCAGCGGATGGCATCCGTGATGTTGCTTTTGCCGCTTCCGTTTGGTCCGACTACAGCTGTTACCCCCGGCACAAAGTCAATGCCGATGCGATCAGCAAATGACTTAAATCCCATGACTTCTAATCTTTTCAAAAACATTTTCTAATCCTCCATTGCTTCTTGCAATTTACGGATGGCCAGCTGAGCGGCTTGTTGTTCAGCTTCTTTTTTAGACCGGCCATTTCCAACGCCCAGTTCTTGTTCAGCCAGCGATACCCGTGTGACAAAAACCCGGCTGTGCGCTGGTCCTTTTTCATCGATAATTTCATAAGTCAACGCACCATTATTTTTTTGCTGCACCAATTCCTGCAATTGGCTTTTATAATCCATCACATGCGAAAAAGCACCGGTTCCCACTTTTGGAAATAATACAACTTCCAAAAATGCTACGACAGGTTCTAAGCCTTGATCTAAAAACAAAGCTCCAACAAACGATTCAAAGACGTCTGCCAAAAGTGCTGGCCGCGTCCGTCCGCCAGTCAGTTCTTCTCCTTTGCCAAGCAGGATATACTTGCCAAAATTCAACTCATTGGCGAAAAGAACCAGAGATGGTTCACAGACAATCGCTGCACGCAATTTTGTTAGTTCCCCTTCGCTTATTTCAGGATACTCTGTATATAAAAAGTGGGAGACCGACAATTCCAAAACAGCATCCCCTAAAAATTCAAGGCGTTCGTTGTCCAAATATTGTCTTCTTCGATGCTCATTCACATAAGATGAATGGGTGAATGCTTGATAAAGCAAAGCAGGTTGTTTGAATTCGATCTGGAGCTCTTTTTGCAATTGTTCAAAAGCCAGTTTGGTACTTTCTTTGATTGAACCAGGCTTTTGCTGGTTTAGTTTCTTTTTCATTGCCATTTGTAATCTGCCTTCCTTTGACGTTCTTCCTTTGATTTTACCTTTTTTCGCATGATAGTGCAAAAAGAGAATTGGCGCACAGCCGCTTTGGATAAGCAGTTGCACGCCAATTTCTAATGTTAAAGGTTCATTTTGAACGGAAACGGCCAGATTCTCGGGTCATAAACCTGTCGAAAGGGAACGGCCGTTTCTGCTTTTCAATTAAGCTTGTTTCTTTTCAATATACGTTACCGCGTCGCCTACTGTAGCCATGCCTTCAGCGTCTTCGTCGGAAATTTCCATATCGAATTCGTCTTCAAGTTCCATAACCAATTCAACTACGTCTAATGAATCCGCACCTAGGTCGCCTGTGAATGAAGCTTCAAGCTTCACTTCGTTCTCTTCTACACCTAGACGATCTACGATTACTTTTGTTACTCGCTCTAATACTGTTGCCAATGTCGTCACCTCCCCTCAAATCAGTATACAAAATTTTTGCTTACATGACCATTCCACCATCAAGATGAAGCGTTTGGCCGGTCATATAAGAAGATTCGTCCGAAGCCAAAAACAGGACTGCTTTCGCAACTTCTTCGGCTTCCCCGAAACGTCCTAGAGGGATTTGGGAGAGCATTGTTTTTTGGATATCTTCATTCAACTTATCTGTCATGTCTGTAGTAATGAAGCCCGGAGCGACAGCATTCGCTGTAATTCCCCGGCTTGCGAGCTCACGTGCAGTGGTTTTTGTTAATCCGATGACGCCTGCTTTTGCAGCTACATAGTTTGCCTGCCCCGCATTGCCCATAACGCCTACGATCGAAGAAATATTAACGATGCGGCCCGAGCGCTGCTTCATCATTTGGCGGGTTACCGCTTTGGTACAGATAAAGACACCTTTTAGATTGGTGTTAATGACATCATCCCACTCATCGTCTTTCATGCGCATCATTAAATTATCCCGTGTAATGCCGGCATTATTAATCAATATATCAATTGAACCAAATTGGCTCATTGTTTCATCGATCATTGCTTTTACTGCTTCCGAATCAGAGACATTAGCTTTTACTGCAATAGCTTCTCCGCCATTTGCCTGGATTTCAGCTGCCACTGCTTCCGCTTTTTCCTGGCTCCCACTGTAATTAACGACAATTTTAGCTCCTGCCTTTGCCAGTTTGCGGGCAATTTCCGCTCCTATGCCGCGTGAAGCTCCTGTTACGATTGCTGTTTTCCCTGTTAAATTGGTCATTTAGACAGCTCCTCTACCGCTTTTTCAAATGATTCCATATCGTAAACCGGCAGTGTCTGGACTGAGCGATCGATTTTTTTCACAAGTCCGCTCAGCACTTTGCCAGGTCCGACTTCTACGAATACCGTAACGCCAAGGTCAATCATTTCGCGGACCGATTGCTCCCATAGCACTGGTGAATACAATTGGCGCACCAATAATTCCTGGAACTGTGAAGCATGCGTTTCACTTTTCGCCGTGACGTTCGTGATAACCGGAATGGCCGCATCTCTCAAAAAAGCATCGCTTAAAACCTTTGATAAAGCTTGAGATGCCGGACGCATCAATTCCGAATGGAAAGGCCCGCTGACATCAAGAGGAATAGCCCGTTTAGCGCCACGCTCTTTAGCAATGATGCATGCATGCTCTACACCAGCCTTAGTTCCAGAAATAACGATCTGTCCTGGGCAATTCAAGTTTGCAAGCTGGACTACACCCGTTGAATCAGTTACTTCATTGGTCACTTTTTTTAGTTCTTCGCTGTCCATACCAAGTATCGCCGCCATAGCGCCTTCTCCAGCTGGAACAGCATCATTCATAAATAACCCGCGTTTATGGACAATATCGACCGCTTTTTCGAAAGGCAAAACACTTGAAGCAACAAGTGCGCTATATTCGCCTAAACTGTGGCCAGCCGTAAAGTCCGGCACAATTCCTGCACGGTTCAGCCTTTCAGTAATCATTGCGCTGACCGTTAATAATGCCGGTTGTGCATGGTATGTAAGTGTTAAGTTTTCTTGAGGTCCTTCAAGCATCAGTTCTGCTAATTTTACGCCAAGCGCTTCGTCTGCATCTGTGAAAAATTGGCGGCTTTTGTCATCAGTAAGAAAGCTTTCGCCCATGCCGATTGTTTGGGAGCCTTGTCCTGGATAGATAAATGCAATTTTAGTCATCTCGGTTCTCCTTTTTCAATGTACTGTATATTGTGCCTGTCACATCATATTCAACCATCGTCCGCGTTTGGCGAATCGCATTGAATAAGGCATTTGCATTGGAAGAGCCATGGGCTTTTATGACCGGTGCTTTCAAGCCGAACAATCCGGCTCCACCGTATTCGCTGTAATCGAGCATGCCTTTTAAGCCGTTCAAATCATTTTTTACTAAGAGAGCTGCGATTTTTGTCTTCGCTGAAGACATGAAAACATCTTTGATCATAGAAAAGACATTCATTGCCGTTCCTTCAATCGTTTTTAAGACCATATTTCCTGTAAATCCGTCTGTAACGACCACATCCGCCGCCCCGTTCAACAGATCGCGCGATTCCACATTGCCGATAAAGTTTACCGGCGCTTCTTTCAGGAGCGGATATGCCGCTTTCGTCAAATCATTGCCTTTTTTCTCTTCCGTTCCAATATTCAATAATCCAACTGTGGGATTTTGAATGCCGCGGACTTTTTCAGCATAAATGCTGCCCATCACTGCATATTGAACAAGGTGTTCGGGTCTTGCTTCAGCATTTGCTCCCATATCGAGCATAACGAATCCTTTGCCGTCTATCGTTGGCAATGTCGGTGCTAAAGCAGGTCGGTCGACTCCATCAATACGGCCGACTACAAATAATCCCGCCGCCATAAGTGCTCCTGTATTGCCTGCAGATACACATGCATCCGCCCGCCCATCTTTTACCGCTTGCGCCATCTGCACCATAGAAGCACCTTTTTTTCGGCGTACTGCCCGAACCGGATCGTCTGTCGCTTCAATAATTTCTTCACAATGGATGACTGTCAGCCGTTCATGGTCTTTTAAATAAGGCTGCATTTTATCCTGGTGTCCATAAAGCTGGATCGACAAATCTCCGAATTCCCCCAGTGCTTTATAGACGCCTTCAATTATTTCTTTTGGCGCATGGTCTCCGCCCATTCCATCAACTGCTATAATCATTTTTCGTCACCTTCACTTTGTTCCGTCATTCGGTACATCTCAAACGTACCGATAAATACAGTCGCTAAATCCACCGAAGACACGACTTTTACATATGCCCGGTTTTTCCCCGGATTGCGGTCTACGACATGGGCTTTCGCTACAACTCGCTGTCCGGCTGTCACCGGGCGCAGGAATTGCAGTTCCGACTTTACTGTCAGTGCCAGTTCATCATTCATGACCGCTACTGCGAGGGAATTGGCCTGTGCAAACAAATGATGTCCTCTGGCAATTTGATTGCGCTGAAAAACATGCTCAGGTTTTACATCAAATATTGATATTGCCCGTTCGTCCAGTTCAATATCTATAATTTCACCAATAACTTCATCGATTGGCAAAGATTTCACTTCATCTTCAAATGTTTTCACGGCCACATGTTTGATGCGCTCACGCAGCTCCGGAATACCGAGTTCCATCCGGTCGAGACGGATTGTCTGGACACTGACATCAAACTTTATCGACAGCTCTTCATCAGTGACAAATGGATTGTCCTTGATAGACTCTGTCAGCTCTTGCTGCCGCTCTTTTTTTGGTTTTCTCACGTTGTCACCGCCCGCTATTAGCACTTGGTACTAATATGAGTATATAAATAACAAAAAAAGAATGCAAGGATTATCTGAATCCTGCATTCTCAATCTAATCGGCCCGTCGCCAGCGCGCCTGAATCTTCAAGTTGCTCACGCAAGCATCTCGTTTCTTCACTGGTCCAGAATTCCTGGCTATTGACAAGCGCTTCCGCATCTCGTCTTGCCGTTTCCAATGCCCGGTAGTCGTGAACTAAATCCGCCATTTTGAACTCTGGCACTCCACTTTGCTTGCGGCCGAAAAAATCTCCCGGTCCACGGAGCTGCAAATCTTTTTCCGCGAGTACAAATCCATCGTTCGTTTCGGTCATAGATGTCATCCGTTCTTTCCCGACTTCTGTTTTCGGATCAGCCAGCAATACACAATACGATTGATCGCTGCCCCGTCCGACCCGTCCGCGTAATTGATGGAGCTGAGATAAGCCAAAACGTTCAGCGTCGTATATCAGCATAAAAGTAGCGTTAGGTACGTTCACACCGACTTCGACAACCGTCGTTGACACCAGGACCTCAATACTGCCTTCGGTAAAAGCACGCATCGTTTGCTCTTTCTCATCACCAGACAGCCGCCCGTGCATCAAGCCAACCGTGTGTTTTTCATGGAAATAACTTGAAAGCTGCTGGAATAAATCCACCGCATTCTGATAATCCAGCTTATCGGATTCTTCGATCAATGGGCATATCACATAGGCTTGCCTGCCTTCAGCAAGCTCTTTTTCCATACGGCCGACTATCTTCCCGAACATCTCTTTTTTCATCCAGTATGTTTGTATTTCTTTTCGGCCTACCGGCATTTCATCAATCACTGAAACATCCATTTCACCAAAAGCGGAAATTGCCAAAGTACGCGGAATCGGAGTAGCGGTCATGAACAGCACATCCGGATTATAGCCTTTATCTTTTAACACACGGCGCTGGTCTACACCAAAGCGATGCTGTTCGTCCGTAATGACTAGGCCAAGTTTCTTGAATTGGACATTCGGCTGAATCAAAGCATGGGTACCGATCAGAATATCGATTTTGCCATCTGCAAGCTGATCAATAATGAACTGGCGTTTTTTCCCTTTCACTGAACCTGTCAGCAAGGCAATGTTCACTTCAAACGGCTCGAACCATTGAGCCAGTGTATTGGCATGCTGCTCTGCCAGAATTTCAGTTGGCGCCATTAAAGCTCCTTGCATCCCAGCAGTTACAACAGCGTATAGAGCAATTGCGGCTACCACCGTTTTCCCTGAGCCTACATCTCCTTGCAAAAGCCGGTTCATGCGGAAAGGCTCTTTTAAATCCCGGCAGATTTCATTGACAACGCGCTTTTGGGCATCGGTCAAATCAAAAGGAAGAGTATCGATAAAGTGTTTCAGCCGGTTCAAATCGTAATCGACAAATGAACCGCCTTCTTCTTCTCGGTTCTTTTTGCGCAATGCTTGCATTTTTAGCTGGAATATCAATAATTCTTCATAGACAAACCGTCTACGGGCTTGTTTCAAAGCTTCTCCGTCAGTCGGAAAATGAATCCATTCAAGCGCATCTTGAACAGGCACCAAATGATAAGCGGTCCGGAACCTTTCAGGCAAACAATCTTCTAGGTCGTCTTTCGCTAAATCCAGTGCTTGCCGCATCAATTTACGAAACGTTTTTTGAAAGATGCTTCCTTTTAAACTGTAAACCGGCTCAAAATCCACTCCGCCGGTCCGAGGGCCGATGGAATGGTTTGTCACGGTGATCACTTGTCGGCCACGGTCCCATTTCCCGGACAAAGTGACGACTTCACCAATTCTTAATTTGGCTTTAACATATGGCTGATTAAAGAAAATAGCTTTAACCAGATGCCGTCCTACCATCACCTGGACTTGGGTCCGTGATTTATTTTTCCCTAAAAAAAGGACGGAAGGTTCGCTTTCGACCCTTCCCTCCACAGTGACTCTTTCATTATGCGGTGTATCTGCCAAATCCTTTAGCTGAAAATCTTCGTGGCGGTACGGAAAAGTCATGATCAAGTCATGAATAGTCTCGATTTTCATTTCCTGTAAAGTTTCAGCTGCCTGTTTGCCTACCCCTTTTAAAGAGGCGACAGAATCTTTACTTGCCACTGCCAACCACGGCTCCGCCAAAGATTTTCGATTCCAGCCATTTACCTGTTGGAGTAGCGGCAAGTCCGCCTTTTGCCGTTTCTCTTAATGCGCTCGGCATAGATTGGCCGATTTCAAACATGGCACTGATTACTTCATCACAAGGGATACGGCTTGTTACGCCAGCCAGCGCCATATCTGCCGCAACCACTGAATTGGCTGCTCCCATGGCATTTCGTTTCACGCAAGGCACTTCTACCAACCCTGCAACAGGATCGCATACCAGTCCCAGCATGTTTTTCATGGTAATGGCAAAGGCTTCAGAACTTTGCTGAGGTGTTCCGCCCGCCATTTCGACGATTGCTGCCGCAGCCATTGCTGCCGCTGACCCAACTTCCGCCTGGCATCCTCCGGCGGCTCCAGAAATGGAAGCGTTATTGGCTACTACAAATCCAAATGCTCCTGATGTAAACAAATATCGGATCATTTGTTCACGCGTGGGGTTCAATTTATTCTTGACTGCAAACAAAGTTCCAGGGACCACTCCCGCTGACCCTGCAGTCGGTGTAGCGCAAATTGTTCCCATAGCCGCGTTTACTTCATTCGTCGCGACAGCTTTACTGACGGCATCAAGAAGCAAATCTCCTGATAGAGACTTTCCCGTCTCTCTGTACTTTTGAAGAAGGACGGCATCTCCTCCCGTTAAACCGGAAACGGAATGCACACCTTTCAGACCTTTCTCAACTGCTTCTTCCATAACTGTTAAATTGCGGTCCATTTGTTTCATGATATCTTCCCGCGAACGGTCCATCAGCAGCATTTCCTGCTCAATCATAATCTCAGAAATAAGCTTGCCTTCATCTTCCGCGCGTTTAACTAATTCTTTTACATTGTGAAATAATGCTTCCAATGTTTATACCCCCTTCTTAATCGGCGATTCTTGTCACTTGAGTAATGTTTGGAAGCTCAACAAGCTCGTCCAACACTTCTTTATCGACATTTTGATCCACTTCAATCACCATAAGCGCCATGCGCCCTTTTTCTTTCCGGGAAACTTCCATATGGCCGATATTGATATCGTATTTATATAAACAGTTTGCTACGTTAGCGATACATCCGGAGCGGTCTTCGTGAACCACTAAAATGGCTGGATGTTCCCCTGAAAGACGCAGCGGAAATCCGTTCAATTCTGTAATTTCAATCTTGCCTCCGCCAATCGAAATGCCCATCATCGACATTTCAGCACGCTCATCACCAATGACGATTTTAACGGTGTTCGGATGTTCCACGTGGCCGGTTTCCGGAATAAATTCAAATTCCAGTCCCAGTTTCCGTGCTTCTTCAAAAGATGTTTTTATGCGTTCATCGAATGTGTCATAGTCCAGCAGCCCACCGACAATCGCAACGTCCGTGCTGTGGCCTTTATATGTTTCGGCAAATGAGCCATACAAATGGATTTTCGCCCATTTTGGCTGGCGCCCGAATAAATCTCTCGCTACTCTTCCAATACGTGCTGCTCCCGCAGTATGAGAGGAAGATGGACCAATCATAACCGGTCCGATTATATCAAAAACAGATTTGAACTTCATTGCTCAAACCCCTTTCTTTCATTATATAAGTTCATTTTACATGAAATTGCCACATTTAACAAAATTGAACCGCTTTCATTCCTTCTTAAGTAAAAATCCGGAATGTTCCGAATATTTATACAGTGAAAAGCGCATACTTTTGTACGCGCTTTTTCTTTTATTCAACTGATAAAATATACGGATATAGCGGCTGTTTGCCATTGTGGATTTCCACTTCAACTTCTTCATTTAACTCTTCGATAAAGCCGGCAAGCTTTTCAGCGTCTTCAGCTGTAACATCTTCGCCGTAAAGTATTGTGACGATTTCCGCATCTTCATCAATCAGCTTTTTGACTAATTCTTCTGTCACCCGTTCCAGGCTGTTATCGGAAATAACTATCCTGCCTCCGGAAATTCCCATGAAATCATCTTTTTTGATTGTAATGCCATCGATCGAAGTATCTCGCACTGCAAACGTAACAGAACCGGATTTCACTTGTTTAGATGCTTTTGTCATGATCTTTTGGTTATCTTCAACAGAAGCGTTTGGATTATAGGCCAACAGTGCAGCCATTCCTTGCGGCACATCTTTTGTCGGAACAACTGCAGCTTCGATTTCAAGCAGTTCAGCAGCTTGTTCGGCTGCCATGATAATGTTTTTATTGTTCGGCAAGATTAAGACCCGTTCGGCTTCGATCGATTTAATCGCGTTAACAATGTCTTCTGTAGAAGGATTCATTGTTTGGCCGCCTTCAATCACATATGAAGCTCCGATGCTTCGAAGAAGTTCAGCTATGCCTTCTCCCATCGCTACTGTGACCACAGCATATGGATGCTTAGCGGTTGTTTTTGGGGCATCTTTATGGAAGTCTTCTCCCACAATATCAATGTGCTGCTGGCGCATATTTTCAATTTTCATCGATATTAAGCTGCCATAATTCTGGCCATAGGTAAGCACTTTGCCCGGTTCTTCAGAATGAATATGGATTTTTGCAATTTCATCATCCGAAATGACGAGCAAGGAATCTCCGTAAGCGCTTAGGTCCGTACGGAATTCAGCTTCAATGAATTCTTTTTTGCCTTCTTCAAATTTGACCATGAACTCTGTGCAATAGCCGAATTCAATGTCTGCTGTATCCATAAAGCCGGCGATATTCTTGTGATGTTCCGCACTTACCAGGTCATCCATGGTATTATGGGCATGCTTTTCTGGCAGTGCTTCCCCTTTCAGGGACGCTAAAAAACCTTCATAGACATAAACAAGGCCTTGGCCGCCGCTGTCGACTACTCCAACTTCCTTCAATACCGGCAGCAAATCGGGAGTGCGTTCCAACGCGGCTTTTGCTTCTTCCACAATAGCTTCGAACAATACAATGATATCTTCTTCTGTTTTAGCTAACTCCATACCTTTTGCCGCCGCATCTTTTGCTACTGTCAATATGGTTCCTTCTACCGGCTTCATCACGGCTTTATACGCTGTTTCAACTCCATGCTGAAGCGCTTCCGCGAATTTTGCTGCGGATAATTCGGATTCGTTCGCAATATACTTGCTGAATCCCCGGAACAATTGAGACAAAATAACTCCAGAGTTGCCGCGTGCGCCCATTAGCAATCCTTTTGACAGGGCATTAGCAGTCTTGCCGATATGTTCTTGTGCGTTTGCTTCTGTTTCTTTCGCACCTGATGTCATTGATAAATTCATATTTGTTCCAGTATCGCCATCTGGCACCGGAAACACATTTAATGCATCTACATAATCCGCATTCTGGTACAGATGGTGCGCTCCCATTGTTACCATTTCCGCGAACTGATTTCCATTTAATGACTTCATAGCCGCTTCTTCCTCCTCTTACGGGTTCGTCACACGAACTCCCTGAACGTAAATATTGACCGCTTTGACAGGCATGCCCAGCGTTTTTGTAATCGTATACTTAACTTTTGATTGGACTTGATAAGCAACTTCCGAGATTTTTGTACCATAACTTATAATAACGTACATATCAATAATCAAGTCTTTATCTTCTTGGCGAACAATAACACCTTTCGCGAAATTCTCTTTGCGCAAAATGTCTGTTAAGCCATCTCTTATTTGATGTTTAGTTGCCATTCCTACAATTCCATAACATTCAATGGCGGCTCCGCCTGCGATTTGCGCGATCACATCATTGGAAATATCGATTTGGCCATATTCGTTTTTAATTTCAATCGACATTGAGAATTCCTCCTTGAGTCCTATTTCACTCTTTTCATTCTACATGAAACTATTATACAAGAAAAGCAGGTGTTTTGGGTGTAAAGGCTTTTTTCTTGAAAGCATGCTAAAATTAGTTGCAAACAGCATTTGTGTGTGGTAAATTATTAAAGTATGTGAAACGAAAAACGAACTGAAATTCTATCATAATTTTCAGCTTCACTTGTGAGGAGGGACTTACATGCCTAAAGTATGTGCAATTAGTGGACGCAAAGCTCGTTCTGGAAACGCCCGTTCACACGCGTTAAACTCGACAAAACGTACATGGGGAGCAAACCTTCAAAAAGTTCGTATCCTTGTAGACGGTAAACCGAAACGTGTATGGGTTTCTGCAAGAGCAATGAAATCAGGAAAAGTTGAGCGCGTATAACTGCTCATGAATAATGCCAGGCCTGACATTCGTCGGCCTGGCATTTTTTCATTATTTTTAATGTATTGTACTTAACTTCAAAAAGAGATTCCGGAATAAAACTATTCCGGAATCTCTTTTTTGTTGAGCAAGCGGAGCTAAGCGGCTCTTTTCGCTTTTCTTAGTCCAGCTGCAGCGCCTAGTCCCTCGGGGTCTTAAGACAGCCCACCCGTACGGCAAAGACACGCCGTTTCGGTGTTCTGCCTTAAGCCTGTCGGGACTGAACAGGCGCTTCCGCTTTTCTTAGTGTCCAGCTCCTCGAGTCGCTTCGGTCTTGCGGCAAATGGCAGAAAGCGCCATTAACCGCCAGCCCTCCAGCGTTTTTCGGAGCTAAACGGCCGCTTCCGCTTTTCTTAGTTATCCGAGCTTTCGATCATGATGCAGCTGCCTTTTGTAAGCGACACTGTTCCTTCCGTCTTAAGCTCGTTGCTGATAAAGCGGGTGGAGCCAAACGGGATTGTTTCGCTGCTTACTTCGTATTTAAAATCCTTCAAGGTAAATCCATGAACTTCTTCTGCAAATGGGTAAAACGATATATAATGGTATTTTTCATCCGGCTTTACACGATGTATTCCTGGACTTAAAAAACGGATGCGATTCTGGCGGTTGACTAATACGAATTCAATTGCTGGAAACTTTCGCTGGTAGTTATAGATGGCATGAAGGGCACTCATATAATGATCTAGCCTGCCGCCCGTCACTCCTGTGATAATGATTCGCTCCGGAGAAAACCCCATCGCTTTTTCCAACGCCAACTCAGTATCCGTTTCATCTTTTTCAGCTGCCGCCCGGTTTAACTCTGGAAACAATTCTCCGATTTTCTCCATCTCTTCAGTGGAGACAGAATCAAAATCACCTACAGCTGCCACCGGCTGGATACCCCGGTCCAGCAAAACTACTGTACCGGCGTCCACTCCGATAAACAAGGCAGATGGCCATAGAGAGAAATCAGGCATTTCCGCAACCGGTCCCCCTGCTGCCACAACGACAATCACAGAATCGCCTCTTCTCCTACCTGTTTAATGCCCTGCAAGGCTGCTGCACGGTCTTTTTGGCTATAGATGGCAGATCCAGCAACAAAAACATTAGCTCCTGCTTTTGCGCAAGGAACGATCGTTTCTTCGTTGATGCCGCCATCGACTTGGATTTCGATATCCAAGCCTTTTTCATCAATGATTCGGGACAACTGCTCAATTTTCGGAACAACCGAGTGGATGAATTTTTGCCCGCCGAATCCCGGATTGACAGTCATGAATAGCACTAAATCGATATCTTCAAGTATATGCTGGATCGATTCAACCGGTGTATGCGGGTTTAATACCACTCCCGGCTTAACGCCGAATGAACGTATCAATTGAATGGTTCTGTGCAGATGCGGAGCCGCTTCTACATGCACCGTTATATAATCCGCTCCTGCATTTGCAAAATCTTCAATGTACTGATCTGGATTTGCAATCATCAAGTGAACGTCTAACGGAAGGTTGGTCAAAGGGCGCAATGCGTCAACAACAATCGCTCCCATTGTAATATTCGGAACAAAATGGCCATCCATAACATCGATATGAATCCAATCTGCTCCTGCCAGTTCAACTTCCCGGACTTCTTCTCCTAATTTCGAAAAATCTGCTGCTAGTATAGAAGGTGCAATTTTAATCATTAGTATACCTCGGCTTTCGACTCATAATTTCTTCCAAAAATTTCAAATAATGCTTATAACGATATTCTGGAATCTCTTTAGATTCCACGGCTGCCTTGATGGCACATTTGGGTTCATTCAAATGAAGGCACTCCCGAAATTTACAGCCGTTTGATCGCTCTGCCATTTCCGGAAAATAACCGGACAATTCTTCTTTTTCAATTGTGTCAAAATCAAAAGAACTGAATCCAGGTGTATCCGCCAGTAATCCATTGTTCACTTCAATCAGTTCGACATGGCGCGTGGTATGTTTGCCTCGGTTCAGCGCTTTGGAAATATCATCTGTTTTCAGCTTTAACGCCGGTAAAATTGTATTGAGCATCGTTGATTTTCCAACGCCCGACTGGCCAGCCAATACACTGATTTTTCCTTCCAGCACAGGCATTAACCGCTCTTGCAAAGTGGGATCCCCTTTATAAGTTGGAATTACTTCATAGCCGATCTTTTCGTAATCGGCTATGAAGCCTTCCAGTTTTTCTTTTTCGCTGTCTTTTAAAAGGTCCATTTTAGTCAGGCAAATAACAGGTTGTATATTGTGCTGTTCAATTGCTGTCAGGAACCGGTCCAGAAGGAGCGGATGAAAATCAGGCTGTTTTGCAGAAAAAACAAGGATTGCCTGGTCGATGTTCGAAATTGGCGGACGCACTAATTCGTTTTTCCGCTCATGGACATGAGTAATTGTGCCTTCTAAATCATGATCGGCTTCATAATCCACAAAATCTCCAACTAACGGCGAAATTTGCCGATTTCTAAAAACGCCTCGGCCTCTACACTGGATATATCGTTGTCCATTGTCGTCCAGAACGTAATAAAAACCGCTTAGCGCTTTTCTAATTTGACCTTTCGGCATGCTTGCTTTCACTCCTTTTTATTATGTTTATCCCACTTTAAGGGGCAATAGCCCCCTGCTCAGTGAAGTTTTTCCTTATTCCACACTGTCATAGTCTATGGTTTCTTCCAGAATAATAGTCGAGTCACGGACAATTCGGTAAGTGGCACTCTCGCCTTCTGCTATCTGCAATTCCAGTTTACGCGTTTCGTTTTCAGTGATGGTGAATTCTTCTACCGGTTCCACCATTGTATTATTTTGGTCCTGGATATAAATCTGCACCGTCTGTTCGACTGGCTCTTCTCCTTCTGCAGCCGGTTCGGCCGGCTCATATGGAATCTCGACCGTATGAATATAAGTTTTCAGCGGAAGCGGCGCTTTGCCTGAAGACATAACGACTTCTATTGTACTGCCTGCTTCCAACTGTTCTTCTGCAGCCGGGCTTTGAGACAAAACGGTTCCTTCCGGTGCATTTTCAGAAGGCTCTTCTCCAATAATCCGGATATTAAAGCCCGAAGAACGAGCATATTCATTCAAATCTTCTTCGGTATATCCCGTAATATTTTCGACGGTCCGTATATCTTTCCCTTTGCTGACCGTGAATTCAACATCTGTTTCTGAAATGATGATTTCCTCGCCGGCTCTCGGGTCCTGTTCAAGAATCGTCCCGACAGGTTCATCTGAAAATTCCGGCGTTTGCTCAATCGATTTATAATTTTCCTCTTCGAGCGATTCCAATGTTTGTTCAATATCACGGCCAACATAATCCTCAAATTCTTTTGATTCTTTGCCGGTGCTGATAAACAACTGAATTTCCGACTCGCGGTCTCGCATTTTATTAGCCTCGGGAATTGTTCTGATTATTTGTCCTTCTTCGATTTCCTCGGAAGACTGCTGCTGTTCTTCCCCGATGACAAATCCTACTGCCTCTAATTCTTCTATTGCTTCGTCTCGCTCCATTCCGGAAACGTCCGGTACAACTACTTGCCTCGGCCCGAACATTTCAGGAAATGCCAATGCAATGATCAGCCCAACCAGAACCAATAATCCAATAAACATGGCAACTAAAGGTCCTTTTTTCCTTTTTTTCTTAACTGGCTCGGAAGGCTTGTCTTTTTTTTCGATTGAGCCGGCTGGAGCCAGTTCTTTTGTTTTTTCCATGCTCTCGTAAACAACCCGGTCTTTAATGATGGGCATAGCTCTTGTTTCATCCTGGTCAACCGGAACCGTAAATTTAGGTTCATTCAAGCGTTCCGGCAGTAAAACCGTAGCTAAATCCTCTTCCATTTCATTTGCTGATTGATAACGGTGCTGCGGATTTTTAGCAGTGGCTTTGAGCACGACGTTTTCCAGGCTTTGCGGCATTGTTGGAACAAGCTGACGCAAAGAAGGCGTTTCTGTCTGCAAATGCTTTAAGGCAATCGATACTGCAGATTCACCGGAGAATGGCAATCTTCCAGTCAAAAGTTCAAACATCACAATTCCAAGAGAATAAATGTCTGATTTTTTGTTGGCCGTGCCGCCGCGCGCTTGTTCTGGAGACAGGTAATGCACGGTCCCGAGTACCGAGTTCGTTTGTGTATAGGAAGTGGCACTCAATGCCATCGCAATTCCAAAATCGGTGATTTTCACATTTCCTTCTGCATCCATCAAGATATTTTGTGGCTTAATATCGCGATGGACAATCTGGTTTTGGTGAGCATGGGCGAGAGCTGATGTTAACTGCGTCATAATCTTGACCGCTTCTTCAGGGGCCACTGGTGAATGTTCGATTATGTATTCTTTTAAAGTTTTGCCTGGAACATATTCCATTACAAGATAATGAATGGATTCTTCTTCGCCTACATCAAAAATGTTCACGATATTTGGATGAGCGAGGCTGGTGGTCGATAAAGCTTCCCGCTGGAATCGCCGCCGCAGTTCTTCTTCATTAGAAAAATCGTATCTTAAGATTTTTATAGCGATATCCCGGTCCAAAATCATGTCATGGGCCAGATAGACGTTTGACATACCGCCTCCGCCGATCAATTCCAATATCTTATAGCGGCCATTAATACTTCTGCCGATCAACATGGCTACACCTCCTCAGCCTTAGAGGAAAGAAGAACAAATGAAATATTATCTTCTCCTCCCAGTTCATTGGCGAGTTTCACCATTTCTTCACCTTTTTGTGAAAGCGGAACCGGAGATAGAACAATTGATGCGATATCACTTTTCGAAACTTTATTGCTCAAACCATCCGAACAGATAAGCAAGTAAGAAGACGATTCCAAAGAAAAATGGAGAATCTCTCCGTCAATTTCCGGATCAGTCCCAAGTGCTTTCACAATCCAATTTTTCTTAGGATGGGCCTCAGCTTCTTCTTCGCTTATTTCTCCGCTGTCAACCAGTACATTGACGTATGAATGATCACGCGTCAATTGTTCTACTGCTCCGTTTATCACATATGCCCGGCTGTCGCCAATATGGCACATGACGCAATCCTGTTTGTCGATCAACGCCGCAATCAATGTTGTTCCCATTCCTTTGCAATCCGGATGGTTCAAGGCATATTCATAAACGAGCCGATTGACATGTTGAACGTTGACTGAGAGCCATGTTTTTCGTTTGTCCACAGTTAAAAACGTATCTGCTGCTTCCTCAATAAAAAGTCTGCCCAGCGTCGACACCGTCAGTTCGCTCGCTACATCCCCCGCATTATGTCCACCCATGCCATCGGCAACGAGTGCCAACAGCAATCCTTCCGGGCGCCTGAGGACAGCGACACGATCTTCATTTATTTTGCGTTTTCTTCCTGTATCACTTTCCATGACGTATTGAAACAAATCCCGCCACCCCGTTTCTTGTCTGTAATTGCTATTATTTTTAAGCTGTCGCTTTTTTACGAAAAGCTGCGATAAAAAAACCGTCGCTGCCAAAATCTTGTGGGAACACTTGGACAAACCCAGTATTTTTCAAGCCAAGCGTTTCAGGCAAGGATACTTGGATTTTCTCCATTTCCGGATGGTCTTTCAAGAACTGCTCGGCTGTCCCCCGGTTTTCGATCGAGTCGACTGTGCATGTGCTGTATACCATGATGCCGTCCGGCTTTAATAATTGAGCAGCCTGATTCAATAACTCCAACTGAATTTCCTGAAGGCGTGCGAAATCCTCTTCTTTTTTTGTGTATTTAATGTCGGGCTTGCGCTTGATGACGCCAAGTCCGCTGCACGGAGCATCCACTAATATGCGGTCGAATTTTCCGGTCCCGAATCGTTCAACGCTTTTTTTGCCGTCGCCGACTTCAGTTTCAATGACCGTATGGCCAAGGCGTGCCGCATTTTCTTCAATCAGCTTGATTTTATGCTTATGGAGGTCCATCGCGAATAAATTCCCTTTGTTCTCCATTTTCTCGGCAATATGAGTGGTTTTGCCTCCTGGAGCTGCACACATATCCAGGACTTCCATATTCGGTCCAACTTGCAAAGCGTATGCCGGCAGCATGGAACTTTCATCTTGAATGGTGATAAAGCCTTTTTCAAACGTTGTCGTTTTAGCCGGTTGGCCATTCGTGACAATCAGGCATTCCGGGACCAATTTGCTTTGGACTGCGTCCAGCCCTTCAGATTCCAACATGTCAATCACTTCTTCAGGTGTTGTCTGCACTGTATTGACGCGGACAGTCTGAGACGGGGTTTTATTGTTTTCCAAAGCCATTTCCCGTGTTTTCTCCAAGCCGAACTGCTCAGCCCAGCGCTTGATCATCCAAACAGGATGGCTTGTCTCAATTGCCACCTTTTCATACGGGTCACTGATCGTATTAAATGAGCGGACACCGCTTCGCTGAATCGAGCGAAGGACTCCGTTGACTACAGATGCCACTCCGCCATGACCGCGCCGCTTGGCGATTTCCACCGCTTCATGGACGGCTGCATGAGCCGGAATACGGTCTAAATAGACGATTTGGTATAACGACATACGCAGCAATATTTTTACCCAGGGCTCGATTTTCCCTTTAAGGTACGGTTCCAAATAATAGTCGAGCGTCATTTGGTGCTGCAATGTGCCGTAGGTGATTTCAGTCAGCAGGCCTTTGTTTTTATCAGCAATTCCATAGCTTTGAATTGTCTGATGCAACAGCAGGTTGCTGTAAGCTTGTTTGTTTTCAACAGCCCAAAGAATCGAAAATGCGGCGTCCCGTACATTGCCTTGCAGTTTTTTATTTTTCATTCGAATGTATCTCCTGCCTGGATTTTAGGTCCTTTTAAATAATCTGTGGCAGACATCCGCTTTTTGCCAGCCGGCTGCAATTCCGTAATGGCCAAAACGCCATTACCGGTTTGGACAAGAAGGGCATCACTGGCCAGTTCCACCACTTCGCCGGGTTGGCCGCTTTTCGCTGAATCACGGACTTCCGCCCACCAGATTTTCATATTCTGTTCATTGTGTGTAGTAAACGCCACGGGCCACGGATGCAGTCCGCGTACCTGGTTGTAAATCGCTTCCGCAGATTTAGCCCAGTCAATGCGTTCCTGTTCACGCGAGATATTGCGGGCAAATGTCACTTTTTCTTCATCTTGTGGAATCCGGTCATTAGTTCCATCGATGATCGAAGGCAAGGTTTCTTTCAATAATTCCATGCCGGCCATGCTCAACTTATCAAACATGATGCCGGTATGGTCAGTTTTGCCGATTGGCACAGTGACTTGTGAAATGATGTCCCCTGCATCGAGCCGGTCAACCATATACATGATGGTGACGCCAGTCTCCGCTTGGCCGTCAATGATCGCTTGATGAATCGGAGCTCCTCCGCGATATGCGGGAAGCAAAGAAGCATGAACGTTGATCGCACCCAGTGTCGGTGCCTGGAGCACTTCACTTGGAAGAATCTGTCCAAATGCAGCCGTGATGATCAAATCTGGAGCTAGATCAAGGACATGCTGCAATTCTTCCGGATTTTTCAGTTTTTCAGGCTGGTAAACGGGAAGATTAAGGCGCAGTGCCTCTTCTTTCACCGGTGTCGGCGTCATCACTTTTTTGCGCCCTACAGGCCGGTCCGGCTGTGTAACGACTGAAATGATGTCGTAGCCTTCTTCAACCAGCATGCGTAGGATGGGTGCCGAAAAAGCTGGCGTTCCCATAAAAACGATTTTGGTCACACCTGTTCCTCCTCTTCAGCTGCAGCCGCTTCAGCGATCATGGCATCCAATTCTTCCTGGGTAACGTATTTCGAAATTTTGCTGGTGAACAGCACGCCATCCAAATGGTCCATTTCATGCAGAATCGCACGCGCTTCATAACCTTCAGCTTCTAGTTCATACCAGGAACCGTCCCGTTCTTGAGCTTTGATTTTGACGTGATCCGGGCGTTCTACTTCTCCGTAGATTCCCGGGAAACTCAAGCAGCCCTCAATGTCGGTATCCGTGCCTTCAAAAAGTGCCAATTCCGGATTTACCATCTCAATTGGGTCTTGCCCTTCGCCGAAGTCAACAATTGCCACGCGCACCGCTACTCCTACTTGAGGTGCAGCAATTCCAACACCGTCATTAGCAATCATTGTTTCATGCATATCATCTAATAAAGTAGCCAGGTTTTTATCGAAAGTGGTAACCGGCAAACATTTCTTTTCTAAAATGTCACTCGGGTGTTTCACAATATTCCGGATTGTCATTTCAAATTCCTCTTTTCTTTTACATGACTGATGTCGGATTCATATCAATCGATAATGTAGCGCCTTTTTTCAACCACTCAGAGCGGTAGATTTTAATAAGCTGCTGCAGGACATCAGACAATTTCGGTTCTTTTTTGTATTTTATCAAACATTGGTAGCGATATCTATTGTTCACCCGGGCAATCAGCGATGCGGATGGGCCGATGATGATTGTGCTTTGGGATAGCTGGGATTGCAAATATCGGACGGTCTGATCCGCGTATCCCGAAGCTGTCATCAAATCTTCATGGGTAAATTGAATATTTACCACATAATAATAAGGCGGGTAGCCGCTGGCTCTGCGCATCGCCATTTCCTGTTCGTAAAACGGTTCATATAATTGGTCTTTTGCAAGAGTAATCGCATAATGCTCCGGCGTATAGGACTGGACATATACTTCGCCCGGCAATATATCGCGCCCTGCCCGTCCGCTCACTTGAGTCAGCAATTGGTAGGTTTTTTCCGCCGCCCGGAAATCCGGCAAATGCAGCGTGGTATCTGCCGACAGGACGCCGACCAGTGTGATATTCGGGAAATCCAGTCCTTTTGCAATCATTTGAGTGCCAAGCAGGATATCCGCTTTGCCTTGGCCAAATGCCGACAGAATTTTTTCATGGGCTCCTTTGTTTCGGGTACTATCAACATCCATACGCAGTACGCGGGCTTCAGGAACCAATTTAGCCAGTTCTTCTTCTACTTTTTGAGTACCGGTCCCAAAAAAGCGGATGTGTTCACTTTCACATTCCGGACAGATGTGCGGCACCGGTTCATCGTAGCCGCAATAATGGCATTTCATCAGTTCACTTGACCGGTGATAGGTCAAGGAAATGTCGCAGTTCGGGCATTGCATGACCGTGCCGCAGTCTCTGCACAATACAAATGAGGAATATCCCCGTTTGTTGAGGAACAGCACCACTTGTTCTTTTTTCTCTAAGCGGTCACGTATCGCTTCAGCAAGCGGCACAGAAAACATTGATCGGTTTCCATTGCGCAGTTCTTCCCGCATGTCAACAATCTGCACATCCGGCAGTGGCTGGTTTTTCGCCCGTTTTTCCAGCACCAATAGCTCATAAACGCCTTTTTGTGCCCGTGCATATGATTCGAGCGATGGCGTCGCACTTCCCAATATGACCGGGCAATTATGCTGTTCACTGCGCCAAATAGCGACATCTCGGGCATGGTAGCGCGGCGAATCGTCCTGTTTATAACTGGATTCATGTTCTTCATCCAAAATAATCAACCCAAGGTTCTCAAATGGCGCAAAAATAGCCGATCGGGCTCCGACCACGACTTTCACTTCAGCACGCTGAATTTTTCGCCATTCATCATACTTCTCACCTGCTGACAAGCCGCTATGCAGCACCGCCACAAGATCCCCGAATCGTTCTTTAAAGCGAATCGTCATTTGCGGTGTCAACGAAATTTCCGGAACGAGCATGATGGCCTCTTTTCCTTCTTTAAGTACCTGGTCTATTGTCTGAAGGTATATTTCGGTTTTTCCGCTTCCGGTAATGCCGTGGAGCAGGAACGTTTTCGGTGTATTCAGCGATCGTTCAACGGCATCAAAAGCCACCTGCTGGGCTTCTGTTAACAGCAGTGAATGTGTTTTCTCTATTTCCGTAAGCAATTGCGGATCCCGGTAAGATTCTTCATTTTTGATGAAAGCGGCTCCTTTTTCCACCAGACCATATATCGTCGGCAGCGAGACACCGGCTTCTTTTTGCATATGGGAAGATTCAATCGCTTGGCCCACACGGTTTTTCATGTATTCCATCAGCTTTACTTGCTGCTTGGCATTGGCACGGATTTCGATGGAATCCAATTTTTCAAGGGAATCCGCGATATGGATCATACGGACTTTTTTGACGGCAGTCTGCTGCGAAATGTCTGTATCGGCAACAATCGTGCCCCTGTTCAATTCCTTCTTCAGTAAGCCATAAACTTCGACAGCATCCTGTGAACGCACAAATGGCCGTTTTTCAAAATAAATACGAAGCGGTTCTGCGATTTCTTCCAACGGAGCATTCAGTACAAAACGTTTTTCGTATTTCGCTCGGAGCGCTGAAGGAATCATGACCTGCAGTGCATCTATCTCAAAGCAGACGGTTTTTTCTTTCATCCATCTGGCCATTTCCAAAAGTTCTTTATTCAAGACCGGTACAACATCCATCAATTCATGAATCGGTTTCAGCCGTGCCGGATCAAATTCTGTCGTTTCTTTAATCGCTGTTATAAAGCCAAGCACTTTGCGGTTGCCAAACGGAACTTTCACACGCATGCCAGGCTCAATGAGCACTTGAAGATGAGCCGGAATGGCGTAGTCAAAAGGGCGGTCAATAGGGTGCGCTGCAACGTCGACGATGACTTCAGCGATCATGTAAATCTTCCTTTTCCAGTATTAATTGAAGCACATGGCGTGCAAGTTCCAGTTTCGGCATCATGCCGAAGGACTGTTCAAAGCCGTCTTTGCCGTAGACTGTCACGCGGTTCGTATCCGATTCAAATCCAGCTTCCGCCTCGCTGACATCATTAGCGATAATGTAATCCGCATTTTTCCGTTCCAATTTATCTTTTGCGTATTGTCCGACATTGTTCGTTTCAGCTGCAAAGCCGATCAGCAATTGATTGGTCTTGGTTTTTCCGAGATGCTGCAGGATATCAACGGTACGCTCCAACTCAAGGATTGAACCGCCTTCCTGTTTTTTCATTTTCTGGTTATGCACATCAATAGGCCGGTAATCAGCCACCGCTGCCGTCTTGATGACCACATCAGCCGTCAGGTATTCCGATTCTACTGCATTTAGCATGTCTTCCGCACTTTCCACAAATATCCGCTGGACGCCTTTCGGTACTGGCAAAGAAACGGGGCCGCTGATCAGAATCGTTTCAGCACCCATTTCAGCTGCGGCTTCTGCCATCGCATAGCCCATTTTACCGCTGGAGAAGTTGGTAAGGAAACGAACGGGGTCAATGCGTTCACGCGTTGGCCCTGCAGTTACCACTACTTTTTTTCCAGCCAGCAGTTTCGGGCGGGCAAAAAAGTCGGCTACCAGTTCCGTGATTTTTTCCGGTTCTTCCAACCGTCCTTTTCCGACATAACCACAAGCCAGAAAACCTTCAGACGGCTCGATAAACTGAACGCCATCATCATGCAGACGCTGGATATTGCGTTTGACTGCCGCATGGTCATACATATGCACATTCATCGCCGGAGCTACCCAAATGGGAGCGGTCGCTGCAAGCAGCGTTGTCGTCAGCATGTCATCACCGATGCCGTTTGCCAGTTTTCCGATAACATTTGCAGTAGCAGGCGCTACGATGATTAAATCTGCCCAGTCGGCAAGGTCGATATGAGCGATGACGGATGAATCTTTTTCATCGAACGTATCATAATAGACATCGTTTCTGGACAACACCTGGAAAGACAGCGGCTGGACAAATTGGCGTGCAGACCCAGTCATGATCACTTTGACGGAAGCTCCTGCCTGAGACAATTTGCTGACAAGCGCAACCGCTTTATAAACGGCGATTCCCCCGCTTACACACAATAAAATTTTACGATTTGCCAACAATATAAACACCCTTTCTAAACAACAAACTCCCAAAGAACAAGTTTGCTCTGGGAGTCGTTTGCTGCGATTAATGGTTAAATTTCATCCTCATAAATTGCATATTCATCTTGATGTTCTAGTCTTAATACGCCGGCTGCTACTTCTTCAAGCGCTTTGCCGACCGACTTAGCTGAAACATAGCTGTCTAATTTTTCATCGCCGTGCTCGTGCAATTGACGGGCGCGCTTTGACGCAAGGGCAACCAGTGAGTACTTCGAATCAATCTCGTTTTTTAACTTATCAACGGATGGGTATAACATTAGGCATTCTCCTTTAGCATATCAAAATATCTTTTTTCTACACGTTCACGTTTGCAATGCTCAGCCATAATAATGGCATTTATGCGATCACATGCGTTTTCAACCAAATCATTCTCAACCACATAATCGTATAAATTCATCATTTCAAGCTCCTGGCGTGCAGCAAAAAGCCGGGACGCAATGACGTCATCCGTTTCCGTGCCTCGTCCAACGAGCCGTTCTTCCAATTCTGATAAACTTGGAGGAGCCAGGAAAATAAACAAGCCATCAGGAACTTTCGCACGTACTTGTGCAGCTCCTTGGACTTCAATCTCCAGGAATACATCCCGTCCGGCATCACGCATTTTGTTGACATACTCAAGTGGCGTGCCATAATAATTTCCGACAAATTCAGCCCATTCCAGCAATTGATCCTGTTCGATCAATTCCTCGAATTCGCTTCGCGTCTTAAAGAAATAATCCACTTCATCCACTTCGCCTTCGCGCGGGGCTCTGGTCGTCATCGAAATGGAATATTCATAATTGGTATTTGGCTGCGAGAACAGCGCTTTTCTTACAGTGCCTTTTCCGACACCCGATGGCCCTGATAATACAATCAGCAGTCCGCGTTGCTTTCTCATTTTATCCCTCATTCGTCTCATCATCATTTTCTTCCGCACGCGCAATCGCAGTTTCAGCCGATACAGAGGAAATTACCACATGGTCACTGTCCATGATAAAGATGGACTTGGTCTTTTTCCCTCCGGTCGCATCGATCAGCAAACCTTTGCTCCGTGCTTCTTGGATCAGCCGCTTAGACGGCGCGGAATCCGGCGTTATAATTGAAACAATCCGGCTTACTGAAACGGCGTTGCCGCCGCCAAGAGAAATAAATTTCACCGATTTCTTCATCCTTATCACCGCCATCGCAACTGATCTTCGTTGTTCGTTTTCTTTCTAACTGTCTTATTATATCATATTATACCGTGAAAATGATAAGATGGAACAAAACGATTTGAAAGAGGGATTTTTAATGGCATTTGATGGATTATTCACAAAAGCAATGACACGTGAGCTTCAACAACTTGTGTCAGGCAGAATTTCAAAAGTTCATCAGCCTAACCAGCTTGAACTGTTATTGCATATCCGCGCACAAGGAAAAAACCATAAATTACTGATTTCAATTCATCCTTCGTATTCGCGCATCCACTTGACAGCGGCGGCGAACATCAACCCATCCGAACCTCCGATGTTTTGTATGCTTCTCCGCAAACATATCGAGGGCGGTGTGATAACGGAAGTCATCCAGCATGAAATGGACCGTTTGGTCATTTTGAAAATCAAAAGCAAAAACGAAATCGGCGATGACATTGAAAGAGAGCTCCATATAGAAATTATGGGCCGCCATTCAAACATCATCCTGGTTGATTCAGAGCGTATGATGATTCTCGACAGCTTGAAGCATTTGCCGCCGAGTGTCAACTCCTTCCGTACGATTTTGCCGGGCCAGCCCTATGTATTCCCGCCTTCCCAAGAAAAGCAAAATCCTTTTGAAGCTTCTAATGGCTTGGCAGAATTCGAAGAGAAGGAAATCGTCAGCACTTTTGCCGGATTCTCTCCATTAAATGCGCGCGAACTTTATTTCCGGATGGAACAGGCTGACAATAAAAAAGAAATCGCTGACCATTTTCTACAGGACTTTCTAAAAGAACAGCCAACCGGCTACTACATAGAACTTGAAGGAAAAAGCTTTTTCTCCGCCACTCAACTGACGCATATCAATGGCACTGAAATGGTATTCCCAACGCTTGGGGAGCTTCTTGACCGCATGTATTACGCCAAAGCGGAACGTGATCGCGTTAAACAGCAAGCAGGCGACTTGGAACGCTGGCTTCAAAACGAAATCGCCAAACTGAAATTAAAACTTAAAAAATTGAAAAAAGAACAAGACCAGGCGGAAAAACGTGATCAGCTGCAGTTAAACGGTGAATTGATCATGGCCAATCTCCATCGCATTACAAAAGGCACGAAAGAGATTGAAGTCGACAATTATTACAACGATGAAAAAGTCACCATCACACTTGATCCTAGGAAAACGCCGATCGAGAACTCGCAGAAATATTATTCGCGCTACCAAAAAGCGAAAACCGCGTTGATTAAAACCCAAGAACAAATTGAAAAGACTATTGAAGACATCTACTATTTTGAAACCCTTATGCAGCAGGTCCAGCAAGCGGGGATTTCCGATATCGAAGAAATCCGGGAGGAACTGGCAGAACAGGGTTTCATGAAAGCACAGAAATCGAAGAAGAAGAAAAAACCGACGAAACCTTCCGTTGAATCATATGTATCCAGCACCGGCGTCCCCATTTCGGTCGGCAAAAACAACAAACAAAACGATTATGTCACATTCAAAGTCGCCGCTAAGTCCGATACGTGGCTTCATACCAAGGATATTCCTGGATCGCATGTCATCATTCATTCACATGAGCCTGATGAAACAACGATTACGGAAGCAGCCACGATTGCTGCATACTTCAGTAAAGCTCGAGAGTCGAGTTCAGTTCCGGTCGATTACACAGAAGTTCGCCAAGTGAAAAAACCAAATGGTTCAAAACCCGGTTTTGTCATCTATTTTGAACAAAAAACCGTTTTTGTCACACCCGATGAAGATTTGATCATTAAATTAAAAAATAAGTGATATTGACGGGAAAGCTTTGCGCTTTTCCGTTTTTTATATGAAATATGCTCGGTAAAAATAAACATGCGCCCTATAAACAAAGAAATACGCACAGTAACAGTTAAAATAAGCTCGGTTAATCGTTAAATATGCTTCTGCACGTGTGTTAGTTTACATAACAAAATTATTATTAAATGAATTGATTGCATTGCTTGAATTCAAAGTAAATGCTATCTTTTTAAAGAACATAAATTTTGGGAGGCTTATACATATGATTACTTTTTTCAACAAGCCAAATTGGCTGGTGGCGACTGGCGTCGCATCAATGGTTTTATTAGCAGGCTGCGGCAATAATAGCAGCGATACAGCAGAATCCGCTGAAACCAAAACAGCATGGGACGAAATTCAGGAACAAGGCTCCATGACCGTTGCGACTTCCGGAACACTTCTTGCCACTTCGTTCCGGGATGCAGAATCTGATAAACTGACCGGTTTTGAAGTGGAAGTCGTCCGTGAGCTGGGCACTCGCCTGGATTTGGATATTGAATTCAAAGAGCTCGGGTTTGACGAGATGCTGACAAGCGTCAACACTGGCCAAATCGATATCGCAGCAAACGACATCGAAATTTCGGAAGACCGTTTGGATAAATTCACCTTCTCTACGCCTATCAAATATTCTTATGGCACAGCAGTTGTTCGAAAAGATGATTTATCCGGCATCAAAACGCTGGAAGACTTGAAAGGCAAAAAAGCTGCTGGCGCTTCTACATCCATTTATATGGAACTTGCCCGGGACTATGGAGCTGAAGAAGTGACTTATGATAATGCGACAAACGAAGTGTATTTGCGCGATGTATCAATCGGCCGAACCGATGTCATTTTGAATGACTATTATTTGTCGAAGTTTGGAGTAGCTGCTTTTCCTGAGCTGAACATTACAATTCATCCTGACATCAAGTACAGCCCATCAGAAGTTGGCCTTGTAATGAATAAAGACAACACGGAACTTGCTGAAAACGTTAATAAAGTATTAGAAGAAATGCTGGCGGACGGAACGATTTCTAAGATTTCCGCTGAGTTTTTCGATGGTGCAGATGTATCGGTAAAACCGGATATTGAGTAAGTCATTAAAATGGAGGGTTTGTCATGAGTGATATTGAATGGGGGCTGCTCTTTGATCCGGCATTGGCGATTGAATCCCTTCCTTATGTATTGGAAGGCATCTGGTACACCTTGCTGATTTCGATAGTGAGCATGGGATTGGGACTGATTATCGGTTTTTTCCTGGCGCTTGCCCGCACTTCCAAACTCATCTTGCTTCAATGGCCGGCACGCCTCTATATCTCCTTTATGCGAGGCGTCCCGATTTTGGTCATTTTGTTTTTGCTGTATTTTGCCTTGCCGGTAATCGGCATCGAGTTCACCGCATTGCAGGCTGCTTTAATTGGCTTCACCATCAACTCCGCTGCCTATATCGCTGAAGTATTCCGGTCCTCATTAGCTTCAGTTGACAAAGGGCAATGGGAGTCATCAACTGCACTCGGCCTGTCCTACTGGCAAACGATGCAGCGGATTATACTGCCGCAGTCTGTCCGGATTGCCGTGCCCCCGCTTTCAAATGTTTTTCTGGACTTGATCAAAGCCTCTTCTTTAGCAGCGATGATCACGGTTCCGGAAATTTTTCAAAAAGCCCGAATCGTCGGGGCACGTGAATACGATTTGCTGACATTATTGATTCTAGTGGCGCTCATTTATTGGGCAATTTGTTCTGTCATGACCATTCTGCAAAATTATTTAGAAAAACGCTTTGCAGATTTTTTGTGAAGAAGAAATCATCAACACAAAAAAGGCTTCCTTTTATGGAAGCCTTTTGCGTTTGTTACATATGATTTTTTCTGGTCCGTTAATGCCCCGCCACGTCCCGTTTTGTAAAAGCGATCCAAGCGGCTGCATGGAACACTACAAAATAGACACCCAGTACAATAATAGAGAATGTCAGTGTCATTCCTTCCACCAGGGGCTGTGCTCCATTAAAGTATTGCATTAAGTTCGTATTCGCAAACAGGATATATTTCGACCATTCGTATCGGGACACGAATGACATCATTGTACTTCCAGCCATCATCAGAAAAATTGCCAGCCCGATTGCCATGCTGCTGCTTCTGAAGATAGTCGAGATCATAAATGCAAATGTTGCCATCATCACAAGCGTCACCATTTTAAATCCGTAAGACACCAAAATCTCCTTAATAACATTACTTTCCGCGAATCCATCAGCTGTCGATATGACGATGTTTGGCGACAAACCGTTGACTCCGAAGAATAGCGCACCGATAACCCATGAAAATATAAGCAGCGATACTAATAATGTCGCTGCAAAAACCAGCACGGATACATATTTCGCAAGTAAAATCTTTGTCCGCGAAATCGGCCGGATCAGCAGAAGCTTGATGGTTCCCCACTGGAACTCATTGGCGATAATACCGGCAGCCACGATAATGGTAAACAAACTGAGAAGCGAAGAGATCATGGCATTTTCCAGCACATATTCCCAGGCGTCGTAAGGTTTAGGTTTTATATTATTTTCAAGATGATAATTGTTTTTTTCAATGATCATCGGATTGCTGAACGAGGCAAATTCATCCTGCTCCATTTCAGCTGTAAGCTTCACATTTTCTGTTTGCAGTTCTTCTTTCCAGTTTTCCCCGTATTCAGTTTTCAATATATCCGTATCCATAAACGTATTCACCAATCCGCCGACCAAAGCGGCCATCGCTATAAATGCAATCATGATCCAAGCCGATTTTTTTGAATACAGTTTGATTTGTTCATTCCAAACCAACTTCAGAAAATTATTCAATTGTATTCTCCCCTATCAGATCAAAGAATTTGTCTTCCAATGTAGATTGGAGCACCCGCACTCCGTAAACATCCATTCCTTTATGAATCAATTCTTTCAAAACTTTAGGGATTTGTTCTTTTGTCAGGGATAAGACCAGCTCTTTTTTATGTACCGTCACTTTATGCGCTGTATGTGCTTCCAGGAAATCCTTTGCTGATTCAAGCGGATGGACTTCAATATGCACATCTTTTACATCGTTTTGGACTTCGATGCTTTTAATGGATTCTATGGCAATCAATTCACCATTTTTAATGATGCCAATCCGGTCGCACATCAATTCGATTTCAGACAATAGATGGCTGGAAACAATGACCGCCACATTTTCCTGTTCTGCCAAATTGCGTATGTATTTCCGGATTTCACGGATGCCTGAAGGATCAAGTCCGTTCGTCGGTTCATCAAGTATCAAAATTGAAGGCCTATGCAGCAATGCCTGTGCAATGCCAAGGCGCTGGCGCATTCCAAGAGAATAGCGTCCCGCTTTTTCATGGATGGCTTTATCCAGACCTACCAATGACACCACTTCTTGGATCCGTTCAGGGGTAATTCCTTCCATCATACGGGCAAAATGCTGTAAATTTTTCATGCCGCTCATAAAGGGATACATTTCCGGATTTTCCACAATTGCTCCGACATGCCGGATGGCTCCTTTATAATCATTTTTAATGCTTTTTCCTTGGATTATTACATCCCCTTCTGTAATATTCATCAGTCCTACCATCATGCGGATTGTCGTCGTTTTACCGGCGCCGTTCGGCCCTAAGAATCCAAATACTTCTCCAGCCTTTATATCGAAGCTTAATCCTTTGATAATTGATTTGTTTCCGATGGTTTTCTTTAAATCAATCAATTGCATAGCTGCTGACTTTACCAAAAAAACACCTCCATATTTTACCTGTCTATAGGATTATACGAAGCAAAACTATTTAAGTTTCCAAATTCGGGAATTATTTTTACATTTTTATCCTGTTATCAAAAAAGAAAAACAAATGAGTAGGAAATATAAGCCGGCGTTCCGTGTTTTCTCCGCAAAAAAAGTCAAAAGCTGCTTGGATATAGCAGCTTTTGACTCTTGCCCTTAACTTTGTTGTGGCATATAAATGACTTCCCAAAGATGCCCATCCACATCCTGAAAACTCCAGCCGTACATATACTCATCGTCCATTCGGTCATTAGAAGCTGTACCGCCTGCGGCAAGCGCCTTATTGACCATTTCATCCACTTCTTCCCGGCTATCCGCTGAAATCGCTGTAATGACTTCCGTGTTGCGGGTTGCATCTGCTAACTCTTTTTTCGTGAATGTCTTAAAAAATGCCTCTGTTAACAGCATAACGTAAATGTTTTCTCCAACCATCATACAGGCGCCTTGCTCATTGGTCATTTCCTCATTAAATTCAAACCCCAGGCTGCTGAAAAAGTCTTTCGATTTTTGCAGGTCCTTCACTGGCAAATTCACATAGATTTCTTTAGCTTTCACTGCCATTTGTTTCTCCTCCTTTCTTCCGAAATTTGTTATCTTTCTTATTCGATATAAGTTTTTATAAGTCCTTTAAAAATTGAAAAGAACAGCCATTTACGGCTGTTCTTAAAAAAGCAGATATTGGGTTCCAATAGAAAATGCATCTGTTGAGTAGAGTCTTCAATTTTCCAACGACACTTGTCTGCTGAATAACTACTGTTTGCAAGGCAATCTCAGAAATACTTGCCTTTTAAAAATTTAAAAGAGGAGGTAGTTTAATATTTCAATTGATCATTCAAAATTTCCATTCCCTTTGCATAAAAACGTTCCATGTCTTCCCGAGGGACCAAGTTCCCGCCTGTCGCCCAGACAATATGGGTGATCATCTCTTCATTTAAGCCATGGTTTGCTATATAATCACTTCCCAGCACTTCTCCTGGGCCTTTTAAGCCGGCAGTCGCAGAAGGCTCAACGGAGATGCCTTCACTGTCCGATAGCATTACGAGCAATTTAAACAATTCACCGTCTTCCAAAGTGTAAACCCCGCTCACCAGCTTTTCGCTGATAGAAGAGGCAAAACTAGAAGGCCGGCCTACTGCCAATCCATCTGCTTCCGTCCGGTTATCGATGCCAAAATCCTGAACGCTGACTTTCTCTTTTTCGCCTGTCAGCAATCCGATCAATACCGCCGGCGAATGCGTCGGTTCCACAAAAAAGCAATGCACAGCATCACCGAAAACTTGTTTCAATCCAAATGTGATGCCGCCAGGAGCACCACCGACGCCGCATGGCAAATAGACAAATAAAGGATGATCCGCATCAACTGCAACTTGTTTTTCTTCAAGCTGCTGTTTCAAACGGAAAGCTGCGACGCTATAACCAAGAAATAGTTGTTTCGACTTTTCATCGTCTACAAAGTAAGCATTTGGATCCGCTTGCGTCCGTTCCCTGCCAAGCGTTATCGCTTTGCTGAAATCCCCTTCACATTCATAAACAATGGCACCTTTTTGGCGAAGCAAGTCTTTTTTCCACTGCTTGGCATCCGATGACATATATACGGAGGTCTGAAAACCAAGCCTCGCACCTATGATGCCGATGCTGAGTCCCAAGTTTCCAGTAGATCCAACGCCAATCGAATAATTGCTGAAAAACTGCCTAAAAGCCGGTTTGGAAAACATTTCATAATTTTCCTCTTTTGAAATCAATCCTGCTTTTATTGCCAGTTGTTCTGCCAAATACAGTACTTCATACACGCCACCGCGAGCTTTAATTGATCCCGCTATCGGCAATTCGTTGTCGCATTTCAAGTATAAGTTTCCTTGTATATTCGTATGGTAATGTGCATTCAGCGCTTTTTTCATTTCTGTAATTTCTCTAAGCGGTGACTCGATGATGCCATCCGAAGGTTCCGCATCTTCGAATTCTTTAGCCAAAAAGGGAGCGAAACGCTGCCATAATAATTCCGCTTGTTCCATATCCTCTAAGGAAACTGCCATTGGCGGAACGTTATCCATAGAGGTTTGTTTCGGATTCTGCCAGAATACCGGCCTTAAAGAAAGTACGTCCTCCAATAAAGGATATTGCTGTTTCCAATTGTTGATTTGCTGTTGATTAACTTGCATGCATTTCATCCTTTCTATCTAAAGATGCTCTTTGCTTCTATCATACACGAAACTCAGTTTTTTTTTGTTGATTTGCGTGATTATTTTAGTTTCAGCAATTAGTAATCTTCCTGCAATGGCAGAAACCACCTTCTTCTGCTGAACTAAGTTGAACAGATGATTTTGAAAACCAAGACCTCTCCCATTAAGTCCAATTGCTGGCAAGGCCGCTATGACATTTAGTGCAGCAGGTAGAGATATATTTTACAATTTTTCACTTACTGTCCGGTTCGGTGCAAATACTGTCCGCTGTGCTATGAATACTGTCCGCTAAAGCCTTAATACTGTCCGCAATCAACCAAATACTGTCCAACAATAAAAAAGCCGACCCCAAGGTCAGCTTCCCAACGTTCCTGCTTTCAAACTTTCATGCCAATCGGCAAGCATTGGCATATCCTCTTCTGAAATGGCGTTCATTTCCATTGCTTCTTCAACAAGAGCCGGGAAATTCGTCAAGGTATGGAACGTAAATCCGGCGCCAGTAATCGCTTCGATTGACTGCGGTAAATCGTATGTAAATATCGCCACGATGCCAAGCACGTCGAAGCCAGCCGCTTTCAATCCTTCTGCTGCCTGCAAGACTGAACCGCCTTTAGAAATCAAATCTTCCACAACGACCACTTTTTTTCCAGCTTCCACTTTGCCTTCGACCATATTGCCTTGGCCATGTTCTTTCGCTTTCGAACGGACATAAACCATCGGCAAGTCCAATAAATCACTGACCCATGCCGCGTGGGGAATCCCCGCCGTTGCTGTACCGGCGACCACTTCACAGTCAGCGTAAAATTCATTGATCAGGCCCGCTAAACCTTTGGCAATTTCTTTTCGTACAGCCGGATAAGACATCGTCAGCCGGTTGTCGCAATAGATTGGTGATTTGATGCCGGATGCCCATGTGAATGGATCTTGGGGACGCAGCTCAACCGCTCCGATATACAATAATTGCCTCGCGATATGTTGTTTCATACTTGGCCGCTCCATTCGTTTTTAATTTGGTGATAACTTGCTGCTGGATTTTCCGATTTAGTGATTGCCCGACCGACCACGATATGTGTAGAGCCTTGCTCGCGGGCTTTCCCCGGAGTCGCTACCCGTTTTTGGTCGTCCGCTGCAGCGTTTGCCAAACGGATGCCCGGAGTGACTTTCAAAAATTCCTGCCCGCATACCTCGGAGATGCTGCTTGCTTCCAGAACTGAGCACACCACTCCATCCAGGCCAGCCCATTTTGCCAGTTTGGCATAATGCAGCACCGATTCTTCGAGGCTAACGTAAATTAATTGGTTTTCGTGCATCTGCGATTCGTCGGTGGAAGTCAACTGAGTCACCGCAATCAGTTTTGTATCAGAACCTTTCAATCCTCGTTTCGCTGCCTCCATCATTTCAAAGCCGCCTGCTGCATGGACATTGGTTAAGTCTACGCCCAGTTTCGCTAACCCGCGCATCGCTGCTTCCACAGTGTTCGGGATATCATGCAGTTTCAAATCCAGAAAAATCTGATGGCCCATCGCTTTGATGCTGCGCACCAGTTCCGGTCCTTCTTGATAGAAAAGTTCCATGCCGACTTTGACAAAAAGCGGTTCATCGAACTTGGACAAAAATTCCTCTACTTGTTGTTTTGATGAAAAGTCTAGGGCAATAATGGGTTTGTTCACAGACGGTGGCTCCTTCCGACTAGTTCTTCAACGGATTCATAACCGAGGTCATGCAATTTCTCCGGTAATTGACTGATGATTTCCGGGCACACGAACGGATTGACAAAGTTAGCCGTCCCTACTGCTACGGCATTGGCGCCGGCGGATAAAAAGTCAATGACGTCTTCGATATCTGCAATCCCGCCCATTCCGATAATCGGCAAATCTGTTTGCTTCCGAACTTCATAAACCATGCGAAGTGCAACCGGTTTTACTGCAGGGCCGGACAATCCTCCGGTGATATTGGCAATGACCGGACGCCCAGTTTTCGCATCCAGGCGCATGCCAAGCAGCGTATTGATCATCGTGATGCCATCTGCCCCTCCTTCTTCAACCGCTTTGGCGATTGATACGATATCTGTGACGTTCGGGGATAATTTGATGTAAACCGGAACAGATGAAACGTCTTTTACTGCGCGCGTCAATTCTCTGGCGATATTTGGATCGGTTCCGAACGTAATGCCGCCTTGTTTGACATTCGGGCATGAAATATTGATTTCAAGTGCATGGACGTTCGGTGACTGGGAAATCGCTTTCGCCACTTCCACATAATCTTCTGTCGTGGTTCCTGCTACATTCGCGATGATCGGCACCTCATATTGCTCGAGCCGCGTCAGTTCCTCACCCAGCACTTTTTCAAGGCCGGGATTCTGAAGCCCGATAGCATTCAGCATGCCTGATGCCGTTTCAGCTACACGCGGCGTCGGATTGCCGAGGCGCGTTTCGACCGTTGTCGCTTTAATCATGATGGCACCGAGCTGCGATAAATCATAAAGCTGTGCATATTCCTTGCCGAAACCGAAACAGCCGGATGCCGGCATAATTGGATTTTTTAAATCAAGCCCTGGAAGTTTTACTGTTAAATTTGTCATGCAATCACTACCCCCGCTGGAAATACCGGTCCATCAGAACATACTTTGATGTAATCCATTTCACTTTTTGTCGTTCGGCAGACGCAGGCGAAACATGCGCCGATACCGCAGCCCATCCGCTGTTCGTAAGACAGAAAACCTTGCTTCTCCGGGTAAGCCCATTGGACGGCTTCAAGCATCGGAGTAGGTCCGCAGCTGTAATACGTGTCAAAGTCCTTCGGCAGTTCGTTTAAAATATGAGTCACAAACCCTTGCGTGCCGTGGGACCCGTCAACTGTCGCAATATGCGTGTCCCCCAGCGCCTTAAATTTGTCTTCGTAGAAGACAGCTTGTTTGCTTTCAAAACCGAGTATATGAACGGTTTCGATGCCTTTTTCATTCAGTTCTTTCGCTAATTCATAAAGAGGCGGCACTCCGATGCCTCCGCCGATCAAATAGGCTTTTTGTTTAGCTTGCTCAACCGGAAAACCGTTTCCAAGTGGCCCAAGGATATCCACTGTGTCGCCGATTCTTTTCTCGGACAATAATGTCGTTCCTCTTCCTTCAGCCCGGTAAATCATGGTGAATTGAGAGTTCGCATAATCAATGGAAGCTACCGAAATTGGGCGGCGCAGCAGCGGTTCAAAGCTTTCCGCTACTCGCACATGGACAAATTGACCCGGAGCTTTCATTTCCCCGGTCAATTCGCCTTTCACAGTCAATTCGAAAATATGGTGGGCAATTTCCTGCTGATTAGCAACAACCATGCGTTCTTGTTTAATCATAAGCCAGCTCCCATTTCTTCTGCTGAAAATGTCATCGATTCGATGACGCGCAGCATCGCTTCTGCTGTGTCGAGTGACGTTAAGCAAGGGACTCCATTTTCCACAGATTCGCGGCGGATGCGGAAACCGTCCCGTTCCGGCTGTTTGCCTCTGGTCAATGTATTGATGACCAGCTGTGCATGGCCATTCTGGATCATATCAATCAGCGTCTTTCCTTCTGAACCAATTTTGCCGATTGTCGTAACGCGTACGCCAGCTTCTTCCAATGATTTTGCAGTTCCTTCGGTAGCCATAATCTGGTAGCCGATGGCTGTAAAGCGTTTTGCCAGGCCTACTGCTTCTTCTTTATCTTTATCCGAAATCGTCATCAATACAGACCCATGATCTTTAACTTCCATGCCTGCTGCGACAAGTCCTTTGTATAAAGCTTTTTCGAGCGTTGAATCTTTCCCCATGACTTCGCCTGTCGATTTCATCTCAGGTCCGAGTGTAATGTCTACGCGGCGCAGTTTAGCGAAAGAAAATACCGGCACTTTTACGTAAACGCCTTTTGAAAGCGGTGCAAGTCCTGGCGTGAAGCCTTGAGTGATGATGCTTTGTCCAAGAATCGCTTTCATCGCGATATTGGCCATTGGAATCGCCGTAATTTTGCTCATGAACGGCACTGTCCGGCTCGAGCGTGGATTCACTTCGATTACGAACACTTCACCTTTCGAGATGACGTACTGGATATTCAGCAAACCGACAATGTTCAAGCCTTTTGCCAGGCGAGTCGTATAATCAACTAATGTATCGAGCAAATCCTGTGAAATGTTTTGCGTCGGGTAGACCGCAATTGAATCTCCGGAATGGACTCCTGCTCGTTCGATATGTTCCATGATCCCCGGAATTAAAACATTCTCTCCGTCTGAAATGGCATCAACTTCGATTTCGATTCCTGTCAAATATCTATCAACAAGAACCGGATGTTCCGGGCTCGCTTCAACGGCATGCTCCATATAATGGCGCAGGTCCGTTTCGTTATAGACGATTTCCATCGCGCGGCCACCCAAAACGTACGAAGGGCGAACGAGTACCGGATAGCCGATGTCATTGGCGATGACAGCCGCTTCTTCTGCTGACACTGCTGTTTTGCCAAGCGGCTGCGGAATGCCGATTTCATGCAAGGCCGCTTCGAATTTATTGCGGTTTTCTGCGCGGTCCAGGTCTTCAAGAGAAGTACCAAGGATTTTCACGCCATTTTGTTCAAGCTTGTCAGCCAAGTTGATGGCTGTCTGTCCGCCAAACTGAACCACTACCCCTTTCGGCTGTTCTATTTCAACGATGTGCATGACGTCTTCTACGGTTAAAGGCTCAAAATACAATTTGTCTGAAATTGAGAAGTCTGTCGATACGGTTTCTGGATTGTTGTTAATGATGATTGCTTCGTATCCCGCTTCTTTGATGGCCCATACGGAATGCACAGTTGCATAGTCAAACTCGACGCCTTGGCCGATCCGGATCGGGCCAGAACCAAGAACGATGATGCTTTCTTTATCCGTGCGAATTGATTCATTTTCATCTTCATACGTGCCGTAGAAATACGGTGTTTCCGACTCGAATTCCGCTGCACACGTGTCGACCATTTTATAGACCGGCATCAGCTTCTGCTCTTTGCGCCAGTTATAGACTTCCTGCTCCGATACATTCCATAATTTCGCGATGGTTTTATCCGCAAAGCCCATGCGTTTCGCTTTTTTCGCTGTTGCATAATCAAAACTATTGTCGCTCAAGACATTTTCGTATTGGACGATATTGTGGAATTTCTTCAGGAAGAACAGGTCAATCTGGCTCCACTCATGGATGGTTTCAATTGTCACACCGCGGCGGAGTGCTTCCCCGATAAAGAACAAGCGCTCATCGCCCGCACGGCAAATGCGTTTTTGGATCCACTCATCACTCATGGCATCAGCATTTTTCAAGTCAAGATGGAACTGGCCTGTTTCAAGAGACCGTACTGCTTTCAAAATCGCCTCTTCAAATGAACGGCCCATCGCCATGACTTCACCTGTCGCTTTCATTTGCGTGCCCAAGTTGCGTTTTGCCGATTCGAACTTATCGAACGGCCAGCGCGGAATCTTCGCAACTACATAATCCAGTGCCGGTTCGAACGAAGCGTAAGTGCGTCCGGTTACCGGGTTCATCATTTCATCCAGCGTCAATCCAACAGCAATTTTTGCAGCCAGTTTGGCAATCGGATAGCCTGTCGCTTTTGATGCCAGTGCCGATGAACGGCTGACACGCGGATTTACTTCGATGATGTAGTAATTAAAGCTGTCTGGATCTAGTGCAAGCTGGACGTTGCAGCCGCCTTCGATTTTCAAAGCCCGGATGATTTTCAATGATACATTGCGCAGCATCTGGTATTCCCTGTCGGACAGCGTTTGGCTTGGTGCAACAACAATCGAGTCGCCAGTATGGATGCCGACCGGATCGACGTTCTCCATATTGCAGACTACAATCGCCGTATCATTGGCGTCCCGCATGACTTCATATTCAATTTCCTTAAGGCCGGCTATTGATTTTTCGAGCAGGCATTGTGTTACGGGGCTGTATTTCAAACCGCTTGTGACGATTTCCCGCAGTTCTTCTGGCGTGTGGCAAATCCCGCCTCCAGTGCCGCCTAAAGTGAACGCTGGACGGACGATGACTGGGAATCCCACGCGTTCGACAAAAGTTTTCGCTTCGTCCAGGTTATGGATGATATCTGAGTCCGGAACCGGTTCTCCAAGTTCGTTCATCAATGTCCTGAACAAATCACGGTCTTCTGCTTTATGGATGGCTTCCAGTTTCGTGCCTAAAATTTCAATGCCCAGTTCGTCCAAAATTCCGGACTCATCCAATTCTATGGCCATATTAAGCCCTGTTTGCCCACCAAGTGTCGGAAGTAAAGCATCTGGACGCTCTTTTCGAAGGATGCGGCTGACAAAATCGAGTGTAATCGGTTCGATATACACTTTATCTGCAATTTCTGTATCGGTCATGATTGTTGCCGGGTTGGAGTTGATCAGAATGACGCGGTAGCCTTCTTCTTTTAATGCCAAGCAGGCTTGTGTTCCGGCATAGTCAAATTCTGCAGCTTGTCCAATAACGATCGGACCTGATCCGATTACGAGTATACTTTGAATATCTTGTCTTTTAGGCATATTGCTGCTCCTTTCGAGTTGCGCTCATAATGTCGATAAAACGGTCGAACAGATAGTTTGAATCTTCCGGTCCAGGTGATGATTCCGGATGATATTGCACGGTAAACGCGGGGTAATCCAAGTGGGCGAGCCCTTCATTGGTGCCGTCGTTGATCGCTCTATGCGTTACTTTCAGGCGCGTGCCCTGCAAAGTATCTTCATCCACTGCATAGCCATGGTTTTGTGAAGTGATTTCCACTCTTCCTGTCGCCAAATCTTTTACCGGATGATTGCCGCCGCGATGTCCGAATTTCAGTTTGAAGGTTTCGGCTCCACAGGCACGGGCAAACAGCTGGTGGCCCAGACAAATTCCGAAAATCGGCACTTGGCCGAGTAGTTCCCGAACCACCTCGACACATTGTTCTACGTCTTTCGGATCTCCAGGACCATTTGACAACATGACACCGTCCGGCCCCCAAGCCAAAATTTCTTGAGAAGTTGTGTTATAAGGGACAACGATCACGTCGCAATCCCGATTATTCAATTCACGCAAGATGCCGTGCTTCATGCCGTAGTCAATCAGAACCACCCGTTTGCCGCGGCCAGGGCTTGGATAAGGGCGTGCTGTTGAAACCTGCTCCACTTGATTATTCGGCATTTCCGTTCCCTTAAGTTTTGCCACCACTTCATCGACGTTCACTTCTTCGCCTGCAGCTGTCAAAACCCCTTTGATTGAGCCTTTGGAACGAATCAGCCGCGTCAATTTGCGGGTATCTATTTCAGCAATTCCCGGAATATTTTTTATGCGGAATAAATCATCAAGTGTTGAGTTGCAGCGGAAATTGGATGGATATTCGGCAACTTCACGGACCACCATGCCTTTTACAGCAGGCTGGATGGATTCAAAATCATCGCTGTTAATGCCGTAATTGCCAATCAATGGGTACGTCATGGTGACAATCTGTCCGCAGTAAGATGGATCCGATAAAATTTCCTGATACCCTGTCATGCTCGTGTTGAACACCACTTCGCCCACTGATGCAGTGTCGCTGCCGAATGCCGTACCTTCAAATACCGTTCCGTCTTCTAGAATTAAATACCGTTTCATTATTTTGTCTCCTCCTGCCATACGATTTGTCCACCGTAAATTGTCATTGCCGGCCATCCGATGCAACTCCAGCCGCCGAATGGAGTATTTCTGCCTTTGGTTAAAAATTCATTGATTTGGATTGGCTGTTCTTTTTCCAAATCCAGCAGCACTAAATCAGCTGTTGTGCCAACTTCCATTGTTCCATAAGGCAGTCCGAATGTTTCGCTTGGTTTAATGGTCAGCCAGTCAATCAATTGCTGCAGCGTCCATTTGCCGGTTTCGACGAACTTTGTATACAGCAGCGGAAACGCCGTTTCAAATCCGACGATGCCAAAAGGCGCTTTTTGCATGCCGTTCGATTTTTCTTGCAATGTGTGCGGTGCATGGTCTGTCGCAATAAAGTCCAGTGTGCCGTCCAGCAAGCCTTCGTGCAGCGCTTCTAAATCTTCTTTGGCACGAAGCGGCGGGTTCATTTTCCAGTTGGCGTCATCTCCCGGAATATCGTCTTCCGACAGCAGTAAATGGTGCGGCGTCACTTCTGCCGTTACGTGGATGCCTGCACGTTTTGCATCGCGGATGACACGGACTGATTCTTTCGTAGAAACGTGGCATACGTGATAATGTGCACCTGCTGCTTCCGCCAGCAGAATGTCCCGAGCAATATGAACCGATTCAGCAATCGATGGAATTCCATTAAGCCCAAGTTCGCTGCTTCGTCTGCCTTCATGCATGACGCCGTCATATATCAGGCTATTGTCTTCACAATGTGCCACAACCGGCATATCGATCTTTGCAGCGTCCAGCATCGTTTCGTACATCATTCCCGCTTGCTGTATGCCGACTCCGTCATCCGTGAAAGCGAAAGCGCCGTTTTCTTTAAGTTCCTGCAAGTTCGTGCGTTCTTTTCCGGCTTCCCGGATGGTGATGGAAGCATACGGCAAAACTCGGATAAGCGCATTTTTCTCAATCAAATCGTTGACATGCTGCAGATTTTCTTTCGTATCCGGCACTGGACGTGTATTCGGCATCGCACAGATTGTCGTATAGCCGCCTTTGGCTGCAGATTTTGTCCCGCTTTCGATTGTTTCTTTTTGCTCGCCGCCTGGTTCACGCAAATGCACATGAACATCTACAAATCCTGGTGCGATCATCCGGCCTTTGCCGTCTATTTCATTTTCTCCATTAGGATTCAAATTAGCTCCAATTTCCTTAACCTTCCCTTGTGCAACTCGCACATCCGTCTCTGTCAGTTCTCCGTTTTCCAGCATCTTCACGTTTTTAATCAACAATTCCATTCTCATTCTCTCCCTTTTAATGCATATTCCAGTACAGCCATCCGGACAAAAACTCCGTTTGCCATTTGTTTGAATATCCGCGAACGTTCGCATTCTACTAGGCAATCCGCGATTTCAACTCCTCTATTGATTGGAGCGGGGTGCATAATGATCGCCGAGTCTTTCATTTTCCGTTCACGCTCAACGGTCAGGCCATATTGTGCGTGATAGTTTTCTTTTGAGAACAAGGCGGATACCGCATGGCGTTCGTGCTGGACGCGCAGCATCATGACCACATCTGTATCAGCGAGAAAGTCATCCAGGTTTTGCGACGTTTTGTAGTTGCCGCTCCATTCTTTCGGACAGACGAACGAAACTTTGGCACCGAGCTGTTCAAGTGCCGCAGCATTTGATTTTGCCACCCGGCTATGGGCGATGTCTCCAACAATCGTTACATGGATTCCTTCAAACCGGCCGAACTCCTGGTGGATGGTGTACAAGTCCAGCAATGACTGTGTCGGATGCTGCCCCGAACCATCGCCTCCGTTAATGATGGCGACATTGCAGCCTTTAAGTTCTTCATAATAAGCTTCTTCTTCGTGTCGGATAACGATTCCGTTCACGCCAATCGATTCAAAAGTTTTGACAGTGTCATACAAAGTCTCTCCTTTTTGGACACTTGAAAATGCAGTTTCGAAGGGCAGCACCGTCAGCCCCATTTTATGTTCCGCCATTTCAAAACTCATTTTCGTCCGTGTGCTTGGTTCATAGAACAAGTTGACGATAGTGCCTGTCATTGGATGTTGCTCGCCGCGCTCGAATTCTCCTGCCCGTTTCAGCAATTTCATGATGGTTGAATTTTTCAAGTTGTTCATTGTCAGTACGTTTGGCAAGTGGATCCCTTCCTTTCATAAAGAGAAATTTTACTCAGTGGGGGTTTTCTTCATCCACTGAATATTAGTTGAACCAATCGGGTTTTTATGGTCAGTTGATTTCCTACTTCAAAAAGCGGGAGTCTTACTGACCGTTGAAACCGGATAAAAAAACACCTTCCTGAAGGCAGGAAGGTGTGAGGAAATAAAGGCATAATTCGCCCTTGCTTCGACCCTTTCCATGCCTCTCTGGACATTCATTAAAAGGTGATTATTAAGTTCCGTGATCAATTTCGTCTTTATTGCGTCCTGGCAAGATCAGATTCAGTAAAACGCCTACGATGGCTGCCAACGCCATTCCTTCGATTGAGAACGACTCGCTGAACTGAATTTTCGCTCCGCCGATCCCGATAACCAAGATAACCGAAGAAATGACCAGGTTCCGTTTGTCTCCAAAATTGATGCGGTTGTCTACCAGCATGCGCAGGCCGGATGATGCGATAATACCGAACAGCAGGATGGAGATGCCGCCTAAAACCGCTGTTGGAATGGTCTCGATGACTGCCATCAGTTTTCCGAAAAACGAGAACAAGATGGCAAACACAGCGGCTCCGATGATGACATAGATGCTGAATACGCGCGTGATGGCAAGAACTCCGATGTTTTCGCCGTAAGTTGTCTTCGGTGGCCCTCCGACAAAAGATGAAACCAATGTGCCCAGGCCGTCTCCAAGAATCGAGCGGTGAAGACCGGGATCTTTTATGTAGTTCCGTTCAACTATTTTCCCAAGTACCAGCTGGTGTCCGATGTGTTCGGAAATGGTTACGATTGCAATCGGCACCATGACGAACAGCAGCGTCGGCGTTACGGTAAAGCTGTAGTCGATTCCCGGAATCAGAAAGTCCGGCACTTGGAACCAGTTCGCTTGATCAATCGGTGCATAATCGATAATTCCGATGGCTGCCGAGTACAGATACCCTGCAATGATGCCGATCAGGATTGGCATCAAGCTGATGATATTCTTAAAGTAGATATTACAGATGATGGCAGTTATTAATGTCACAAGTGCTGCAGAGAAATGTTTCATGCTATATTGGCTCACACCGTCTACCGTTATGTTCATCGCCATATCAACCGCTGTTCCAGACAATGCCAGTCCGATGACGATAATGACCGGCCCCACTACAATCGGCGGGAGCAGTTCCATCAGCCACCGGTAGCCGGTCTTCCAGATGATCAATGCGACGATGGCATAGACGAGCGACACAAACATCGCTCCGATCATCGCTGAACCGATGCCGCCGGTTTCAGTTGCAATGGTGATTGGCACAATAAACGCAAACGATGAACCGAGATAAGCCGGCACTTTGAACTGAGTGATAAGGATAAAAATGATAGTTGCGATGCCGCTTGTCAAAAGCGCAATCGCCGGGCTCAAGCCGACCAATTTTGGAACGAGAATCGTCGCACCGAACATGGCGAACATATGCTGTAGGCTCAATGAAATCCATTGGACCGTTTTCGGTTGATCTTGTACATCGAGTACTGCTTCATTCACGGTCATATCTCTCCATTTCTATTCGTGTATCGCTACACGATCGCTGCCGTCACTTTCTTCCATTTGAACGACGATGCGTTCGTTGCTTGATGTCGGGATGTTCTTACCGACAAAATCCGCCCGTATCGGCAATTCCCGGTGGCCCCGGTCAATCAAGACAGCCAACTGGATCTGTGCCGGGCGGCCAAGATCCATGACAGCGTCCATGGCAGCTCTGACCGTTCTACCTGTATACAGGACATCATCCACCAACACCACTTTTTTGTTTGAAATATTATGCGAGATATCCACTTGCTGGACCAGTGGCTCCTGATTCTTGTTCTTGAGACTCAAATCATCCCGGTAAAGTGTAATGTCCAGCTCACCGGTTAAAATCGGCTTGCCTTCAATTTGCTCTATCTTTTCAGCGAGTCGCTTTGCAATGAATGCTCCTCTTGTTTTAATGCCGACCAAAATGCAATCGTCGATTCCTTTATTGCGTTCAATGATTTCATGGGCGATTCGGGTGATGGCTCTTGCAATCGCTTTTTCATCCAAAATATCCGCTTTTTCTGCCATGGACTCCACTCCTTTTCCAAATAAAAAACCTCTTGCCGGAGAGGCAAGAGGTTAGATGCGCAGAAAAATTCAGCGTGGGAGACAGTCTCCCAGCCAGCGTAAATACCTTCTCGGCCTCTCTGGACCGTTTTTAAAGGTGTTGCTTATTCGATTTGTTTTTTTAAGTATAAAGAACAAGCTATTGCTTTGTCAATCTTTCTCTCGAAGAGATTCCAAAAGCTCAGAGAATTCCTCTGGCGCTTCAGCGGAAAATTCAAGATATTCACCAGTTCGCGGATGATTAAAGCCAATGACTTCAGCATGCAGCGCTTGCCCGCCAATATCCATCGTTTTTTTCGGTCCATACTTCGGGTCTCCAACTAATGGGAAACCGATATATTTCATATGAACACGGATCTGATGGGTGCGGCCTGTCTCCAAACGGCACTCAACCAATGTGTAATTGCCGAAACGCTCCAGTACACGAAAATGCGTAATAGCATGTTTGCCTTTATCAATGACTGCCATCTTCTGGCGGTCTTTCACATCCCGGCCTATCGGCGCATCAATTGTCCCTTTATCATGCGGAATATGGCCATGGACAAGGGCCATGTATTTTCTGGTAACTGTCTTTTTCACTAACTGATCGACTAAAGAAGTATGGGCCATATCATTTTTGGCAACCATCAATAAGCCTGATGTATCTTTGTCAATACGGTGGACGATCCCAGGACGCGCAACGCCGTTAATGCCTGATAAATCCGTGCAATGGAACATAAGTCCATTTACAAGAGTGCCTCCTGCATGTCCCGGAGCCGGGTGAACCACCATTCCTCTAGGCTTATTCACGACCAGAACATCCGCATCTTCGTAGACGATTTCCAAATTTAAATCTTCTGGAATCACATCCAGCTCTTCCAGTAATGGCGGAGAGACGATAATGATGTCATCCATACGTACTTTGTAATTCGGTTTAACTGTTACGCCGTTCACTTTTACAGCGCCGTCTTTTACCCAGTTGGCGATTTGTGAGCGGGACCAGTCTTCGTCGATTGACGATACGGCTTTGTCAATCCGTTCGCCAGCCATTTCTTCTGTTATTTCTATTGTCAAATCTTCAATTTCCATTAAGACACCTTTTTCTTTTCTTGTTTTTCATCAATGATGATAAATATGATCATCAGCACAACACCCGCTGTCAATGCAGCATCCGCCACGTTGAAAATCGGGAAATCGTAATTGATGACAGGAATCAGCACATCCACAAAGTCTACGACTTCACCGCGCAGCATGCGGTCGATAAAGTTTCCGATTGCTCCGCCGAGCAGCACCATCAAACTTAATTGAAATAAAGGTTTTCCGGTTGCGTGCTTATGAAAATACCAAAGAATCCCGGCTACTACAGCCACTGTGATAATAGCGAACAGCCACATCTGCCCTTCCAGCATCCCCCAGGCCGCTCCGCGGTTCCGATGCGAAAGCCATCCAAGATACGGGTCCATGACAGAGATCCGTTCACCCAGTTCCATATTTTTTACTACCAGCCATTTGGTCCACTGATCCAGTACAACAATCAGCAGTGCAATCCCATAATAAATAATAAACATGTGTTTCCCCCGTCAATTCATCAGTCAGTTTATTTTACCACATACCGACTTAAAAAAGGAAACTGCCTGAAATGTCACATTTGATAAGTTAAGTTTCTTGTCTCCACTTGCCAATATTCCGAAAGCAACTACCCACTAAACAGCAAACTGTCACAACTAAACAAACAAAAAAGCTGCCAGGGTTTCTCCCGGCAGCTTTCCAGTATTCATATTATGCGTATTGTTTTTCGACGACGCTTGCACAACGCGGGCATAATGCCGGATGTGATTCGTTTTTGCCGATTTCTTCAGAGATTGTCCAGCAGCGTTCGCATTTTTCGCCTGCGGCTTTCTCAACAACCACTGCAACTTTGTTCAATTTCAAAGCATGTTCTGGTGCTTGGTCAATCGTTCCGCCAAACTCGTATTGAGACACGATGAACAATTGAGCAACGTTTTCGTCCACAGATGAAAGTAAGCTGTTTACTTCTTCTGCGCCATAAACGGTCACTTTCGCTTCGAGTGATTTCCCGATAGTTTTCGCAGCACGGGCTTCTTCTAGCGCTTTTAGCACATCGTCGCGGACATCCATAAAGTTTGCCCATTTCACTTCAAGATCTGCAAATGCCGGGTTCATTTCACTTTCCGGGAAATCAGTCAGCTGAACGCTTTCTTCTTCCACGAATCCTAAATAGCCCCACATTTCATCAGTTGTATGCGGAATGATTGGCGTAGCTAATTTCAAGATGGCCATCAACGAATCGAACATAACGGTCTGCATAGCTCGGCGATGCGGATGATCAGCAGCTTCGATATAAACGACGTCTTTTGCGACATCCAAATAGAATGAACTTAAATCGTTTGCGCAATAACCATTTAATGCATGGTAGATTGATGAGAAATCATACGTCTCATAACCTTTGCGAGCCGTTTCAATCATTTTTTGCAGTTTCATGACCATGTACTGGTCCATCTCACGCATATCTTCAAATGCCACTCGGTTTTCTTTTTCGTTGAAATCCGCCAAGTTGCCGTGAAGGAATTTCAGTGTATTGCGGATTTTGCGGTAAACTTCAGAAACTTGCTTGAAGTTATCATCAGATACACGCACATCAGCCGTGTAATCAACAGAAGCTACCCAAAGGCGAAGAATATCTGCACCCATCTGATTCATTACTTTAGCAGGAACAATAACATTCCCTAAAGATTTACTCATTTTGCGGCCATTTCCGTCAAGCGTGAAACCGTGGCTTAACACTCCTTTGTATGGAGCGATGCCATTGATCGCAACACTAGTTGTCAATGATGAGTTGAACCATCCGCGGTATTGGTCAGAGCCTTCCAAGTACAAGTCTGCCGGATATTGAAGATCTTCCCGCTCTTCAAGCACACCTTGGTGTGAAGAACCCGAGTCGAACCATACGTCCATGATGTCCGTTTCTTTGATGAAAATCCCATTCGGGCTGCTTGGATGCGTGAATCCCGGCGGCAATAATTCTGCTGCCGGACGTTCAAACCAGATATTGGATCCGTTTTCGCGGAATAAATCAGCGATATGAGAGATAGTTTCTTTTGTGATGATTGGATCACCGTTTTCCGCATAGAATACCGGAATCGGCACTCCCCATACACGCTGGCGCGAGATATTCCAGTCACCGCGGTCACGCAGCATATTGAATAGGCGCGTCTCGCCCCATGCCGGTGTAAAAGTTGTTTCGTTAATCGCTTTTAAGATTTGATCCCGGAACGCCTCGATAGACACGAACCACTGGGCAGTCGCGCGGTAGATAACCGGCTTTTTCGTCCGCCAGTCATGTGGATACGAGTGCGTGATAAATTCTAGATGCTCAAGAGCTCCCGCTTCATCCAACGCTTCAGTGATGGATTTATTGGCCTTGTCATAGAACTGGCCTTCGAATCCTGGAGCTTCTGCTGTCATTATGCCTTTTTCGTCAACAGGGCAAAGAACGTCTAAACCGTATTTCTTGCCGACCAAAAAGTCATCTTCCCCGTGTCCTGGAGCTGTATGGACAAATCCAGTACCGGAATCGGTCGTAACGTGTTCACCGAGCATCATCAAAGAAGTGCGGTCATAAAGCGGGTGTTGTGTCAGGATATGCTCTAACTGTGCCCCTTTAAACTCTCGGACAACTTCATAATCCGTCCACTCAATTTCTTTCGCCACTACTTCTAATAAATCTTGTGCAACCATGTACAATGATCCATTTACAGAAACCTCAACATAGTTGAAATCAGCGTGTGCCGTGATTCCAAGGTTTGCCGGGATTGTCCAAGGAGTCGTTGTCCAGATTAGAACTTTCGTACCTTCTGCCAAGACGCCCTTTCCATCAATTACCTTGAATGATACATAGATAGAAGGTGATTTTTTATCCTGATACTCGATTTCCGCTTCTGCCAGTGAAGATTCACTCGACGGAGACCAGTAAACCGGTTTTAACCCTTTATAGATATAGCCTTTGTTTGCCATTTTGCCGAATACTTCAATTTGGCGGGCCTCATAAGAAGGTTTCAAGGTCACATAAGGATTTTCCCAATCGCCACGGACGCCGATCCGCTTGAATTGCTCACGCTGGTTATCGATTTGCTCGTAAGCATATTCTTCGCAGAGTTTACGGAATTCCGCAAGAGACATTTCTTTGCGGTTAACCCCTTTATTGGTCAAAGCCTGTTCAATCGGCAATCCATGTGTATCCCAGCCTGGCACGTATGGTGCATGGAATCCCATCATCGAACGTGAACGGACGATCATATCTTTTAATACTTTGTTTAGGGCATGTCCCATATGAAGGTCGCCGTTGGCATATGGAGGTCCATCATGAAGAATGAAGAAAGGACGGCCTTTCGTGCGCTCCAGCGACTTTTGGTAAATGTTCATTTCTTCCCATTTTTTCTGCATTTCCGGTTCCCGGTTCGGCAAGTTGCCGCGCATCGGAAAATCTGTTTTCGGCATCAATAATGTATCTTTATATTCCATTGTAATTCCTCCTGTAGACATAATAAAAAGCCTCCCATCCCTGGAAAGGGACGAGAAGCTAAACTCGCGGTACCACCCTTGTTGCAGCTTATTGCTGCCACTCGAACACCGTAACGTGGTGGAAACGGAATTGGATACTCAATCGGTTCACCAATTCTGCTCAAGAGTGATTTTCCTCAAAACATTCTTCATCAGGCTCGCACTGTCCCTGACTCGCTTTATCGAATTATAAAGAGTACTGTCTCCGTCAACGCTTTTTAATATATGACGTAATTATAGAAGTTAGAAGTTCTTGCGTCAAGCTCAGTAAACTTCTTTCTTTTCTTCCAGTTTATCCAGATTGGTCGTATCGATATCATACTCCATCAATGTTTCCCAATCATCTGTGTCAATCAAGTCCAATTGTGCTTCAACAAGCATTCTGAAACGGCTGCGGAACACTTTTGACTGCTTCTTCAACTCATCGATTTCCATCGCAATGCGGCGGGCTTTCGTCAATGATTCATTGACAATGCGATCAGCATTCTTTTCAGCTTCACGAATAATAAGTTTCGCTTCTTTCTGTGAGTTCCGGCGAACTTCTTCAGCAGCTTCCTGTGCAACAACAATTGATTTTTGAAGAGTGGATTCGATCGTTGTAAAATGGCCGACACGTTCGTCTGTCTGTACCAAACGATCCTCTAATTCTTTCTTTTCTCTTAATAATAATTCGTAGTCTTTGATGATTTGGTCCAGGAATTCGTTTACTTCGTCTTCCTGATATCCTCTAAATCCTCTGCTAAACTCTTTATTATGTATATCCAGCGGGGATAATGGCATTTAGGGCACCTCTCCTTAATTATCTTCGTTTCTTTACATTATACAGTCCGTAGCAGTAAATATCAGTAATATTTCGCATTTTTTCAAACTGCTTATTTGTTATTCTCTAATCGGCCAATCAGCAGACGGATTTTATCCTTCTTGGTACGGCCTTCGATTTCCACCATTTTCACACGTCCATACCCACGAGATGATATCATATCCGATTCATTCAATTCAAATGCTGGCTGTTCCTGGACGGTCCAATTCACTTTTACTTTGCCTCCAGAGATTAAAGCAGCCGCTTTTTGGCGGGAAATATTATAGACTGAACTAATGACCGTATCGAGGCGCAGAGAGCTGACTGTATGGCTTTCTTCCGTCCATTCTTCTGTCACATTTATAAAATCGCTGTCAGAACTTACCTCTTCTAAATGCACTTTCACTTTTGCAGCCGTTGTAAAGTTCGCCTGCAAGTATGCGCTGACTTCATCAGCAACGGCAATCTGAATCTGCTGGCCCTTGATTCGGATGTCACCATACTTGCTGCGATCCAGGCCAATCGACATCATGGAGCCTAATATATCCGGATGCTGGAGAGTAACAAATTTGGTCGGGTAATTCAATTCAAAAACCGTGATCTGAAAATCCTCTTTTTGCACTTCATAATAAGATGGATACAACAACACACGCTGTCTTTCGGCGTCTTTAAATAATCCCGACGCGGCCATCTGGATGTCATTTGAACCTCCGATGACAGAAGTTACGATAAACCGCTGGCGAGGATCAAGAAAATCAGTCAGCTTAGGCGTATAGCGGTCTTCTACATCAATCATCCAGCCAGCGACTTGTTCAATGAACGGCTGCTCGTCTTTTCTGAAATGCTGAAATAATGAATCCATGGGAATGGCTCCTTTACGAAATTAAATGGGCTTCAAGCAAAAAACCTCACTTATCGTGAGGTTATTAGACGAAATAAGAAAACAGAACAACTATGCCTCGGCTTGCAAGATTCAAAGCGAAAATTGCGACGATCGGAGAAAAGTCGATCATGCCAAGCGGAGGAATAAACCTCCGGAAAATATCAAGGTACGGATCTGTAATGCGGGAAAGCATTTGGCCAATACTTGATTCTTTCGCATTTGGCAGCCAGCTCATTAAGATGCTGGCAATCAAAATAAATGAGTATATATTTATAGCCATTAAGATTAAATTCAATAGAGCTATCATTGGTTGTTCATCCACCTCTTTTATTGTTCATCGTCATAATAATAATCAGATATTGCTCCGTCTACTTCAACCGTATCCGGCACGCAAAGAAAAATATCCGTTCCGATGCGCTGAATATCCCCTCCAAGTGCATACACGGTGCCACTTAGAAAATCAATGATCCGCAAGCCTTGGTCTTTTTCAATCCGCTGCAAATTAACGACAACGGCACGTTTATTTTTTAAATTCTCAGCAATATCTTGAGCTTCTGCATAAACTCTCGGTTCAGCTAAAATCATTTTTGAAGATTTGACTGCACTTTGCAGGCTGATCAAATTAGGTGCACTTGTTTCCACTGTTTTTTGTCTCCGTTCATTTGATTGTTTGCGAATTTCTGTTTGAACTGTTGCAGGTTTTTCATAGCGTGAAGCTGCTTGTTGCTTCGGCTGTTCTGCCGGCGGCTCTTCTTCTTCGAACTCTTCCAAGTAAAAAAAGTTTTTAAATTTGTTTTTAATGCTCATCACTTTGCCTCACTTTCTGACCCAACTAATGCAGTTCCAATACGCACAAAAGTTGCTCCTTCTTGCGCTGCAATTTCATAATCATTCGACATTCCCATTGAACATTCAGTGCAAGGGGCATGGCTCAATCCTTCAGCAGCAATTTCAAGTTGCAGCGCTTTTAATCCTTTGAATACTTCGCGGATCTCAGTCTCGTCTGTCGTGTTTGGCGCCATCGTCATTAATCCGATTACTTGGATTTTATCGAAGGCTTTCAGTGATTTTACAAAATCCAAGGTTTCTTCAGCAAACAAACCACTTTTAGACTCTTCTTTAGAAACATTTACTTGCACAAAACATTTCACCGGATGAGCAGCGCGTTTTTGAATTTCTTTCGCCAAACTCATTCGGTCTAAAGAATGCAGATAATCAATTTGGTCAATGACCTCTTTGACTTTTCTTGTCTGTAAGTTGCCGATGTAATGCCAGTTCACATCTGCTTTAATCGCCTGCCGTTTTTTCAACAACCCTTCCGGACGATTTTCGCCAATATGGCGAATTCCTGCTGCAATCGCTTCTTCCGTGCGCTCAATGCCCACCTGTTTAGTGACTGCAATGACCTGAATATCCGGCTGGATATTATTTAATTGAGTTTTGATTTCTTCATACACTGGTTTAATGGCTTTCATGGATTCACAACTTTTCTATCTTTTCTATAGATGTTCAACTTATTGTACCAAGTAACAGATTTTTTATCAATTATGCCCTATTCTCAAAGCCATGTTAGGAAATCCGAATAGTTTTTCTTAATCATAGTTGTGAAAGAGGCATTTGTGTACATGCTTTTACGATTGCATCGTGTTAATTTTGAAGACCGGAGAGAGAACGTGAATAATTTGATTGAACTCTTTTTCAACGACAGCTCTTTGCCATAAACCCCATAATAAAAATAGTCACAAAAAAACAGCTGCCCACAGGCAGCTGTTCTATTATCTTCTTTTTTGTCTATTGCGCAAGAACGTAGGGATATCTAATGCATCGTCCTGTTTTTCCTGGCGCACAGGCTCTTGCTGGTAAGCAGGGTATGTCGGCTCTTCACGGCGCTGTTCTTCGCGGCGTGCTTCACGAAGCGAAGGCGGTGGAGTTTGCTGTTGGATGGACTGCACTCGGCTTGAGTTTAATCCTGATCCTCTTGGCGTTCTCGGCTGCAGCAATTCTTCATTAAAGCCTGTAGCGATAACCGTTACCACAATTTCATCTTTTAAGTTGTCGTTGATGACAGATCCAAAGATCATATTCACATCTTCGTCTGAAGCAGATGCTACAATATCAGCAGCTTCTTGAACTTCATAAAGGCTAAGATTAGACCCGCCTGTTATGTTCATCAAGACGCCTTTTGCTCCGTCAACGGAAACTTCAAGCAATGGGCTTGATACAGCTTTTTTTGCAGCTTCTGAAGCACGGTTTTCACCTGAAGAGACACCGATGCCCATCAAAGCTGATCCTTTATTGGACATAATTGTTTTAACATCGGCAAAGTCAAGGTTGATAAGACCCGGTACGGCGATCAAATCTGAAATCCCTTGAACCCCTTGGCGAAGAACATTATCCGCTTCACGGAATGCTTCAAGCATCGGAGTGCTCTTGTCAACGATTTCAAGCAAACGATCGTTTGGAATAACGATTAGCGTATCAACCGATTCTTTCATCGTGCTAATTCCGCTGATTGCTTGGGTAGCGCGTTTGCGGCCTTCAAACGTGAATGGGCGAGTAACTACCCCTACAGTCAAAGCGCCAAGTTCTTTTGCGATTCCAGCGATGACAGGTGCAGCACCTGTACCGGTTCCCCCGCCCATTCCTGCAGTAACAAATACCATATCTGCTCCGCGAAGAGCTTCTTCAATCTGCTCTTTACTTTCTTCAGCGGCTTTTTTGCCGACTTCTGGATTAGCGCCTGCTCCAAGTCCGCGAGTCAGTTTACCGCCGATTTGAAGTCTAACTTCAGCTAGTGAAAGGTTTAATGCTTGTGCATCTGTATTTACAGCAATGAATTCCACGCCTTGGACACCGTGTTCGATCATACGGTTTACCGCGTTGTTTCCTCCGCCGCCAACACCGATCACTTTAATAACTGCTAGTGCATCAACTGTTGTGTCAAATTCCAACATTCTTTTTCCTCCTAAAATTGCTCAGCTTTTATAGTAAGCATAATGCAACGTTGATTTTATTCAAAGAATCTATCGAACATTTTTTTGGCTTTTGTGACGACGCCTTCGCCATTTTGCTTCGGTTGTCTCTGCTTTTTAGGCTGCGGTTGCTGCTGCTGTTCTTGCTCAATTTTAACTGATTCGGATAAAGCAGCTCCACTTCCTACATTGCCATAGAACATATCTTCCATGTAAGCATATTGGATAAGGCCTACAGCAGTTGTATATTGAGGCTCACGCACGCCGATATATTCCGGCACAAACAAGCGGACACGTGTTTGAAGGATATGCCGGGCTAGCTCTGGCAATCCTTCCAGCTTAGCCATACCGCCAGTTAAGACGATTCCTCCTGGAAGGTCTTGGACTCCAAGCCGGTAAAGCTCATCTAAAATCAATTCGAAAAGTTCTTCCAGGCGAACCCCGATTATTTCAGATATGTATTTTTGACTGTATTGCTCTTTTGTATCCGATCCGATAACTGGCACTTCGAACAATTCATCTTCAGATGCATCGTCGTAAAAGGCATGCCCATATTCAAGTTTGATTTTTTCGGCTTGTTCTGTTGGTGTTTTCAAGACAATCGATAAATCTTTTGTAACATGGTCTCCTCCTACAGGAATAACTGAAGAAGCAGTCAGATGGCCATTTTGGAAAATAGCTATTGACGTAGAGCCTCCACCGATATCAATACAAGCTGTACCATGGTTTTTCTCATCTTCCGTCAAAGCTACATATCCTGCAACTAACGGTTGTACATAAATATCCCTGATCTGAAGGCCTGCGCGTTCCACACATCTTAATACATTATGCAAAATAGTTTTAGATGTTGTTACCATTGTACCATCCATCTCAAGCCGAATCCCAATCATACCTCGCGGATCTTTGATTTCGTCCAAGTGATCTACAATATACTGTTCCGGGATGATATTAACCAGTTCCCGTTCAGGTGGGATTGAAATAACTTGGGCTGCTTCCAATACACGATCCAAATCATCATCTGTAATTTCTCTGTTCTCACTGTTTACCGCCACAACACCTTTAACTGGGTGTAGCGAAGCTTTGTTTGCTGGAATTCCCAAAACCACTTCATGTATCGATTTGCCAATCATGCGTTCTGCTTGATCAACCGCTTTTTTTATGGATTGAACTGTAGCATCTATATCAACAATCGCACCTTTTTTAATTCCATTGGATTTTACGTTTCCTACGCCGATGACATGCAACGACTTGTTGGCCATTTCTCCGATTAAAACTTTAACGGATGACGAACCGATATCTAGGCTTACATATAATTCTGATTGACTCAATTCGTGGCACCTCCTTATTAAACTGCTGTTACTTATATTCTATTGTAAATTGTACACCTTGTCTAAGTAAAACGGGGTAACTTTGAAAATTTTCCTTTAACTTATCCATGAGACTCCTGCAGTTCTTTTTTTTCAGACCATTTTGTTAAGATGATCCGGCGGATAACAGCGATATTTTGGAACAAACGGACGCCGAACGCAAAAATAGCTGCCAAGTATAAATCGACTCCCAAATGCACTCCTATAAAAGCAAGGCCAGCTGCAAGAACGATATTAAAGAAAAAGCCGGACACAAAAACTTTATCATCGTAAACTTGCTGCAGATGGGCACGGATTCCTCCGAATAATGTATCCAGGGAAGCGAGTACAGCGATTGATAAATAGTTCGCGTATTCAGGTGGAATCTGGATGTCAGTCAAAAGGCCAAGTGAAATTCCAAGTATTAAACCCAATATTGATAACCACATCGCTATTCACCCTCCGCTTCCTCTAAATAATGATATTCAATTTCTTTTTCATATGCTTCTACTGTCAATGCATCTACCGGCTCAGAAACAATGACTGATAAATTATCGATATAAAAATCATCTAGAATACGGGATGACATTAAATGATTATACAGCTTTTCTGTGTCTTCTTTCGATTTTGACACAATTTTAATATTGAACGGCGGGGTTTGGATAGGGACAGTGTTAACGGTGGTCGCTCCATTAATATCTCGGATTGCAGTCGTATTTATAATCCGGTTGCCGTCAATCGAAACGTATAGCCCATTATGGCGATTAATTTCATTGACAAGGCGGATCAGCAGATCGGGTGCAATGTCTTCGATATTCAACCCTAAAGCGACTGCTTCTGGAGAAGGTTCAATGGATACTTCTATACCCGGGCCAGTAATTTCTGTCAGACCAGCCAATCTCTGCAAATCTTCGACCGTTTCTTTTAACGCTTGCTCCGGACTTTCAGTAGATGCATCTTCGTATTTTGTTAAAGTTTCATCGACTGTCCCGATTTCTGACAGCAATTCAGAATGAAGCCGCTTTTCCTGTGCAAGCTCTTGCCTAATTTGCCATACATCTCGTGTATCACGGGAATCCGGTTCGTTGATCGTGTTATATTGAATTGCCGCCATCAATCCGATGACGAATAATATGATTGAAAACCGGGAAGAGATTTTCTTTTTCATCCAGCTCCCCCTCATTTAGGATTCTGACAGCAAAGCGGGCATTGAAATTTTTTGCCCAGCGTCTAGTGTGACGATAACGTTGTCGTTAACCAGCTGATCCATTACTCCACCTGAAAGTTTTATTGACGATTCCAGTACTTCAGGTTTTCCGATAGCTTCAATAGTAAATGGGGCAGGGTATTGGACGCCGTCAACTGTGATAACAGGACCCGTACATACAATATACGAATTTCCATGTATCCGCTGTCCATTGATTGAAATTGCCTGAGCACCAGATATGTATAATTCATTGATTACTTGAAACACATGGCTTTCGTGCACGATATAATCATTCGGATTGACTGAATTCGCATCGTATTCCCCGTCTTGGAGCGTGACTTTCAATCCGCTTCCTTCAACTGGCAATATCCCAGTATATCGTCGCAGCGCGTCAGCTTCTTCCGCATAATCAGTGAAACGGTTTTCACTGTTTGAAAATGATTTCTCATATTCCTGGATAGTTATTTGTTTTTCTTGCAATTCCTCGCGCAATGATTTGTTGCGCTCCTGCTGCTCAATTAGCTCTCCCCGGAACCGTTCCTCTTCCTCGAAAAAAGCGCCTCCGGTAAATTCTTCAGCAGCCTGCTCAGCTTGTGAAAGGCTGTAGGAATAAGCCAGGATAAAGCCTAATACAAGAAAGACCAAAGAAAAAACAATTGATTTGCTGATGCTTGCCCTGTTAATCCTGTTCGGGTTCTGCCGGTTTTTCATTTTCAGCACCTTCCTTCCGAGGACCATAAACATCATCGTACGAACGGAAGAAAATTCCGACCTCCATGTCAATAACACCCTTTTGCCCATCTTCTAATTGTGCTACGACTGATGGATAATAATTCAGCTTTTCAGCTAACGAGCTTAAAAGACCTCTTACTTCGTTCCCGTCATTCATATACAGTGTAACAAATGCAGTCCGTTCTTCGCTCGGCTTCAAAATAATTTGAGATATCAAGTTATACACCACCGGCTTGACTTCGGTAAGCTGGGACACCAGTTCTGTCCGATTTTTATCGTCGTCAAAATTAGAGAAGATGGGACCGCTTACTGCCTCGACCGGCTTTTCTAAAGGAAATCCGTTTGATAAAACCATTTGGTAGCTATTGCCTTTATCAAGATAACCAATGCCTTCAAATTCCTGGATTTCGATTTCAACTCCAGTCAGCCATTTCTTGTTAACTGAAGATTTTTCAACCCATTCCAGTTCATTCAGGTTCTTTTCGATTTCTTTTTCGCTAAATGACCACATAGAATCACCAATCGTCAATTCGCTTAGCCGTTGGTATTCTTCTTCGTTGTACAGCTCAGCTCCTGTAACGTGGATATCCTGGATTTTGCTGTACTTTGTCTGGCTGTAAAGGAGAACCCCCAGTAGAACAAGAAAAATGAACAGCAACGCCACGAACTTGCGATTGGTTCTTTTTTTCCGCCGCTCACGAAGCGTCGGGATACGTTCTTCAATATCAATCACTTTGTCCATACTTGCTGCTCCTTCCCCTTTATTCGTTTGCTTCCGTTACCCGTTGAACTGCATTGATAAATGCATCTCCGCGAATTTCAAAACTATCGTATTGATCCCAGCTTGCGCAGGCAGGAGACAAAAGAATCGTGTCTCCACTTTCAGAATGCCCTACTGCTTTTTCAACTGCATCTTGCATGTCCCCTGCTTTTGCAATAGTGGAGACACCGCAGTTCTCTGCAAAATCAGCAAATCTGTCTGCTGTTTCGCCAAACGTGATAAGTACTTTGACTCGATTCATATAAGGACGCAGTTCTTCTAAAGAATGGTTGCGCTCTAAGCCGCCGGCAAGAAGGACAATTTGTCCAGGAAACGCTTCAAGCGCACTTTTCGTGGCCAAAGCGTTGGTTGCTTTTGAATCGTTATAAAACTTTCGGCCTTTCCAGGAAACAATAAACTGGGAACGGTGCTTAACTCCTGTGAAGGACGTAAGAACCCGGATAATAGTTTCCTTTGTTCCGCCCCACAGCAAGGCAGCTGCAGTTGCCGCTAGAATATTTTCAAGATTGTGCTGGCCGCCAAGCATGATTTTCGACCGTTCAATCAGTTTTTCTCCTTGCCAATAGACAAATTCACCGTCAGCACTAATGCTTTCCTCTGTTCTGCCTTTCAAAGTAAAAGGGATTAACTGAGCCTGGCATTTGGCAGCAAATGCAGCGAGAAGCGGTTGATCTGCATTATAGATAAAGTAATCGTCTTTTGTCTGATTTTGAGCTATTTTCATTTTTGAGGCTCTGTAGTCTTCGATCGAGCCATGATAGTCAAGATGCGCTTCATAAAGGTTAGTAATAATCGCGATTTGCGGACGGAACGTTTCTGTTCCTTTTAATTGGAAAGAAGATAATTCCGTGACGATGACATTTTCCGGCGTCGCTTTTTCTGCTACCCCCGCTGCCACAGTTCCGATATTCCCTGCTATTAATGGTTTTTTCTTATCTTGGTTCAGCATATGGAACAACAAAGTCGTTGTTGTGGTTTTGCCATTTGATCCGGTAATTCCGATAAAAGGAGCTTCACTGATTAAATAAGCAAGCTCAATTTCCGTCCAAATTGGAATGCCTTTTTCTATAGCTGATTGAATAATAATATTAGTATAGGGAATTCCAGGATTTTTCACCACTAACTCAAAACCTTCATCAAGCAGGTCTTCTGGGTGTCTTCCGCAAATTACGGTAACACCCGCATTTAGCAGTTCTTGTGCTTCCGGATTTTCCGCAAAAGGTTTTGAGTCGTTGACAGTCACGAAAGCCCCTAATTGATTGAGTATGCGGGCAGCTGTGAATCCGCTTTTAGCGAGTCCGAGCACCAGTACTTTTTTATGATGAAGTTGTTGTACTTGATTCATTTACATTACCTCCAAAGCAACAGCGATAGCTGCAGCGATAAGCCCTACTGTCCAGAAAACAGTGACGACTTTCCATTCTGACCATCCGCTCAATTCGAAATGATGATGAATTGGGCTCATCTTGAAAATTCGTTTCTTTCTTAATTTGAAGCTGCCGACTTGTAATATTACAGATAAGGTTTCTATAACAAAAACCAGTCCGATCAAAAGAAGCAGCAATTCTTGTTTCAATAGAATTGAAACCATGGCCAATGCCCCGCCAAGTGCTAAAGATCCTGTATCGCCCATGAATACTTTCGCCGGGTATTTATTGAATACCAGGAAGCCGATCAAGGCACCAGCTACTGAAAAGGTAAATAAGGCGATTCCGGTCTCCTCTTGGTTGATAGCCAAAACACCAAATGCAGCAAAAGCGATAGATGCTGTTCCAGCGACCAATCCATCAAGGCCATCCGTTAAATTAACAGCGTTGGAAAATCCAACAAGCCAAAAAATTAAAAATAATACATAAACAATAGACAATTCAATTGAAAAAGTTGTGAATGGAATTGCGACAGCCGTATCAAATTCAATGCTATTCAGCAATAAGAATGAAATGACGGCAATGACGATTTGAGCAATTAGTTTCTGAAGTGATGTTAAGCCTAAATTCCGCTTTAATACCACTTTGATAAAATCATCCAAAAAGCCGATTAAACCAAATCCGAAAAGGACCAGCAAAAGAATCATGATTTCCGCTGTTATCCCTTCCGTAAACAACGCAACCAGTAAAACAGTTGCGATTATAGCGATTAAGTAGACGAGGCCACCCATAGTGGGAGTTCCCGTTTTTTTCATATGGGATTCGGGTCCTTCTTCACGGATACTCTGTCCAAATTTCATCCTTCTCAACAAAGGAATAAAAATCGGCATGAGTACTACTGTCAATAAAAAAGCGATTCCAAAACCTAGCAACAAATTTACGTCCATTATAGAGCTCCTTTAAGCAAAAAATTATTCAGCTATTTCTTCTTCAGGTGTTTCTTCAACTAGTTCTTCTTCGACGGATTCGCCAGCATTGTTTTCTTCCTCAATGGTTTCTTCAATGCCAGGATCAGCCGCTGCTTCTTCTTCCGATATAACTTGATCTTCTGGTGGAATTCCTTCGGGACCATCCGTCATCTGTACTTTCGAAAAATCTTCAGGTGTCTGAAGCTGAATGACAACTGGATCGCTTTGAGTGACTTTAGAGCCTTTCGATAAGCTTTGGCTTACCGCGTACCCTTGGCCGGCAAGTTCCAGTGACAAACCGCTTAGTGATTGATAAGCCAATAAATCACGCTTCGACCAACCAGTAAAATCAGGTAAAATTGTTGGTCCTTCTGTTTTTAGAATAACAGTTCCGCCCTCGACTATTGTCTGTCCAGCTTCCGGGAATTGGCCCTTCACTTCTGAAGCACCACCAGTAACGGCCACTTTCAAGCCTTTTTTTGTCAATTCCTTTGTAGTGTTAGCAGATGATTTGCCTGCATAGTCTTCCAAAGTAATGGTCTTGGCAGATTTCGAGTTTTTCGGTTTGATATTCATATGCTTTAATCCGTTTTCCATCACTGAAGTGAAGATTTTGGCTACAGGTGCAGAGCCGTATTCACCTGCAGGCAATTGAGGCTGCTGAACACCGATATAAACAAGCAATTCCGGATCTTCGGCTGGTGCCATTCCAAGGAAAGAATACAAATAACCATTTTTCCCTTGATTGATATAACGTCCATCTTTTCCTGGCACTTGGGCAGTCCCTGTTTTACCGGCAACTGTATAATCCTGTAAAGCAAACGGACGGCCAGAGCCGACTTCCGATGTAACTGTAGATGCAAGGATTTTCCGGACTTCTTTTGCCGTTTCAGCAGATATAGGCTGGCCAGCTTCTTCCGGCTTGCTTTTCACAGAAACTTTCCCGCTGTCAGGATTCTTAATCTGGTCAATCACATAAGGCTTCATCATGACGCCTTCATTGGCAATCGCTGATGCAGCTTGGATCATCTGGATCGGTGTCACTGTTGAGCCTTGGCCGTAAGAAGTCGTTAACCTATTGATCGGATACTCATTCAGGATTTTACCGGAAGCCTCATTCGGCAAATCAATACCCGTTTTTTTGCCAAAACCGAAGGCATCGATATAGGTCATAAATGTTTCAGGCCCCACCCGTTCTAACAAATACGCCATGGAAACATTGGAAGAACGCTGGAAGCCTTCCAGAAACGTAATACTTCCCCAGCCTCTGCCGCTGTTATAGTCACCGATTGTGGTGTCCAGCAATGTATACTTCCCGGAATTATAATAAGCATCCGGGTCCCATTTGCCTTCTTCAATCGCAGAAGCAAGCGTAAACATCTTCATTGGCGATCCAGGTTCAATCGTCAATTCTATACTTTCATTGAGCCAATTATCCGAAAGGCCCTCACGTGTGTTCGGATTAAATGTCGGACGCTGTGACATGGCAAGAATTTCACCAGTATCCGGATCTGCAATGACAGCAATCATCCGGGCCGGTTCATATTCATCCTGTACCTTAGTCATTGCATCTTCCAGGAAGTTTTGAAGTGTTCTATCCAGTGTCAGTTGAACATTCGAGCCATCAACTGCCGGGGTTACTGCAGACTCGCTATTTGGAAGCAAGAACCCCCATTTATCTGTAGAAAACTCCATTTTGCCATTCTTTCCAGTTAACGCTTTATCATGAATCGATTCAAGTCCCATTCTCCCTTTTGTCACCATTTGCCCGTCGTCTGTTTCTTCTTTCATTGCAAAGCCGACTAAATGGGACGCAAAGATACCATTTGGATATAAGCGCTTTAGATCTTTAACAAAAATAATCCCTGGAATTTCATCTTCTTTCATTTCCAGCATTTGGGTATGGCTGATTTCCCGGCCTGCTGCTCCAAATTCAACTTGATACCGGTCTTTCTCAACACCTTGCTTTAAAATGTCCAAGATTTTTTCTTCCGGCATTTTTATATGCTGAGCAAGTGCTTCTGCGGTTTTTTCCACATTTGTCACATGTCGTGGACTGCTGGCATGCTGAGTAGCGGATTCATCCAGAACGGCAACCACCTTATACGTCAGTGTATCTTCCGCAATTACATCTCCATTGCGATCCAGGATTTTCCCGCGCTCAGCTGTAAGTACTTGTTCTTGTTGGTATTTTGCCGCGGCTTTAGCTGCTAGTTCTTGTCCTTCAACAGTTCCAGTTGCCTGAATAGTGACAATTCTGACCGTTAAAATGAAAAAGAGCCCTGCGAAAACTAAAAACAGCAGAAAGGCTCCCCATTGAAATCGAAACTTTTTTTTCATTGTCCTGGCACTACCACCTTTACATTTTGCTCATCTAATTTTAGGCCTTTTTCTTTCGCTTTTGCCCAAATGCGCTCATATGAAGACAGTTCTTTTACCTGTACAGACAAATCTGTATTTTGTTTCATTTTTTCATCGATTGAATGTTCAATTTTTTGAATTTCTTGTGTAGATGCCTGAATCACTGACTGGTTTTGAAGCACTAATAGTGCACACAGGACAAATGCCGTCAAGAAAGACAAGTAAAGGACTTTCTCACCTTTTGTAATAAGTTTTTTTCTTTTTACCGGTTGCCGGTCCGGATTTTGAGGAACGGCCGGCTGTTGTATGTATGCTTCCTTTCTCACATGTAACGCCATTTGAACACGCCCTTACTCTCTAATTTTTTCTACAATCCGCAATTTCGCTGACCGTGATCGATTGTTTTGTTCCAGTTCTTCATCAGAAGGGAGAATAGGTTTTCTGGTTATAAGTTTAAATTTCGGTTCCATGCCTGCTGGGATCACCGGCAGGTTTGGAGGCAGTTCCGGCATCGAAGACGATTCTTTGAAAATCGTTTTGCATAACCGGTCTTCCAGCGAATGGAAAGTGATGACACTGACTCTTCCGCCGACAGCAAGCAAGTCAAGCGCATGCTGCAATGAGGTTTCCGCTGCACCAAGTTCGTCGTTGACTGCAATCCGGATCGCTTGAAAAATACGTTTTGCCGGATGGCCGCCTTTCCGTCTTGCAAAAGCCGGAATGCCGTCTTTAATGAGGTCTACTAACTGGCCAGTAGTTTCAATCGGCGCCATTTCTCTTGCTGCTTCAATTTTCCGGGCGATTTGCTTGGAGAATTTCTCTTCTCCATACCTGTAGAAAATACGGACCAGCTCTTCAAATGGCCACTCGTTCACAACATGATAAGCACTCAACTCAGCTGATTGATCCATTCGCATGTCTAATGGAGCATCATTGTGGTAGCTGAATCCTCTTTCAGGTGTGTCAAGTTGAGGAGAAGAAACTCCGAGGTCATAGAGAATGCCGTCTACTTTTTCAATTCCGTACATTTCCAACTCTTCTTTTATGAACTTGAAATTTGCGTGAATAAAAGTGATTCTGTGTAAGTAATCTTGCAGTTTTACTTGCGCATGTGCAATTGCTGTTGCATCTTGGTCGAAGCAATATAGATGGCCATCATCTGATAACTGCTGCACCAGATATTCGCTATGCCCTGCTCCGCCGAGCGTGCAATCCACATAGATGCCGTCAGGACGAATGTTCAGTCCATCGACAGTCTCCCGCAGTAAAACCGTGGTGTGGTTGAACAATCCATTCCCCCCATTCAGTTTTTAAAAATCAAAGTCTGCTAAATTCTCTGCAATATCATTAAATGAATCTTCAGATGCGGTGAAATATTCTTCCCATGCTTCTTTCGACCAGATTTCAAATCGATTAGACACACCGAGGATTACGCATTCTTTTTCGAGTTTCGCATAAGATAATAATGTTGCTGGAATATTGACGCGTCCTTGTTTATCAAGTTCCACTTCAGAGGCACCTGAAAAAAAGAACCGTGTAAATGCACGTGCGTCTTTTTTAGTGACTGGCAGCTCTTTCAGCTTTTCTTCAATCTTTTGCCACTCATCCATTGTGTAACCAAATAAGCATTGATCCAGGCCACGGGTAATAACAAAATTTTCGCCAAGTTGTTCGCGAAACTTTGCAGGTACGATTAAACGTCCCTTTGCATCAACACTATGTTGATATTCTCCCATGAACATACCTGTCACCCCACTTAATGTCTTTAATGTACCACAATCCCCCACTTCTCACCACTTGTTTTTGAAATATTTCATGTATGTTACAGAATTTAATCTCATATACACTTCTTGAGACAAAAAAAGTCTGCCAAGGCAGACTTTTTACTGTTACAGGTAGATTATTTTATGGTTTTTGTCATATTTAAAATCCAGTTTCATCATGTCACGAACAAGATCTAAGCCGTATGCATTCATGTAAGGAAAGGGGCTAAAAACGCGTTCCTGGAAATTTGCATCCGGACGCAATTCCATCTCGATCAATCCATAATGATTAAATTGTGTACTGTTTTGCAAAACGACTTCATCTTCCATTTTATGCTTTAAAAATTGAAGCTGTTTTAAATGAAATTGAAGATTTTTCTCTACAAGGGGCACTAGCCCCCCACTGATGGCGGCAAAACTCTCTTTTATTTCTTCGTACTGGGTTTCCAGTTGACGCTGCACTTCTTCTACTAAGCTTTCAGCTTCTTTTTCCCGAATCGATTCCATTAAAGTATTGCGCAGTTCTGCCACTTTCAGTTCAGTGAAAACTTCTGAAAACGTCAGCTTGTATTTTTCCAGAAGGGTTTGGACTTGCCGGTTGATCAAAGTCATCCCCAGACGCGGCATGACGATGGGAAGCTCCAACCCCATTACTTTAAATGCCCCTTTAAGGGCAGCCCAATAAGCAATTTCGCCCGGCCCTCCGACAAATGCTAAAACCGGGAAAACCATTTCTTGCATCAAAGGGCGGGTAACCACATTATTGCTAAGGCGTTCCGGAGAACTTTTAGCGATTTCAAGCAATTCTTCAACAGTAAACGATACAGCTCCTTCATTGCCTATGAAATTTTGGCCATCACGCTGAAGCAAGATCCGTTCACTGTTCACCGTAATGAACAAATTTGCAGCTTGAGATTCCGCTTCTATCACCGCGGAATAACCGTCTTCCACTAAACTTTGTTCAGATGCCAAAACAGCTTCCGCAATTTCTTCCGAGTTTTCAATCATTTGCACAAAATAAGGAGATTCATATTTCCGAAGCGCCGGATTTGCTGCATCAACATAAAGGAGTCCTTCTTCTTTGAAAAAATAATTGAGCAAAGCTGAAAAGAATTCCGTAAACGACTCTGCCTGTTCCAGGAGCGAAAACACCAATTGATGAAGTGCTTTTGAATGTTCCGTTTCAGGCAAGCTTCTGAAATATTCTTCCAAGTAGGAATGCACTTTTACCTTATTGAGTTTTGCAGACGAAGCTGAGTTTTTCCCATATTCGGCATGCGGGAAGTTCAATTTATCCAACCTGCCGTTTACTTCTCTATACAGATGGCTGATTTCCGCCAAATCGTGGTCTTCACCAGCAATCCAGAAGACGGGAACAACTTTTGTTTTTAGTTGTTCCGTGGCCTGTTTTGCCAGCACAATTACTGAAATCGCCTTATGCACCGTGTAAAGCGGTCCCGTCAAAAGCCCTGCCTGCTGGCCTGTCACGACGACCGGCGCGCCGTTCTCAAAGTCGCTCAAATGGCTTTCCGCTTTTTCAGAGATGCCATTCGGCTCCATGTATTCCCGCAGAATGCCCCCTAATCCGGCACGGTCAACTTTATGCTGCTGGATAGCTTCAAAACGCTTGCTGAACTCTTCAGCGCTTGGTTCATATGAAAAATACTGCAGTATTTTCGACTTTCCGTTTATGTAATCATCCATTAGTTTGCTAGCCGGTGCTATATATTGTTCCTCTAACCTCATGAAAAATTGTCCCCTTTTCCCTTTACATTCAGTTCTACTATATCAAACGCAAACGCAGTTGGAAAAAAATACGCCTACAATCCAAAAAATCGGCTGATTGTAATTGCTGCGCCGGCAATCCAAAGGAGAACGTAGGTAAAGCTTAAAACTAAAAAATAAATTCGCCATGTCTTGCGGAAAAACTTGCCAATCTCAATCTCCTTTGATTTTTTCCATTCGATGGTTAAAACAGAAATTGCGATTAAAATGGCCACTATATAAATAATAAATGCGAGATCGATTTGCCATATCACAGAAACTGCTAGCGGTACGGAAATAAACAGCAGAAACGTCGTTAAGTCAGCGGCCAGCCCAATAGATCTTAAGCCCAGCTTTTTTCTCGTAAGCAATACAGCCAACACAAACAATATGAACGGGACAAAAATAACAACGGCTCCGATAAAATATATGATGTCCATCGGTCAAACCTCAGTGGATTTTAATAAATGATAAAAAGCTTTGAGCAAAGGAAGTTCAGTTGATGAACGTTTCAGTAGATAAAGTAAAATCGTATCGAGCTCCATCTGGCGGCCCGCCATTTTATCCATCAGCATGGAAGATGAATTTTGTGCAGTGACAGCGCAAAGAGCAGTTACTTCTTCAAAAGGCAGCAATGTTTCAATTTCCGGGAATGCCCGGTATAACTCCGTATAAACATCTTTCATCAGTTCGTAGGCATAAGGGTTCGTCAAAAGTTCGCCGTTCTTTATCGCCATTAATGCTGTCAATGGATTAATGATGCCATTTAGCAGAACTTTCCGGAACAACAGCTGATCGGCATTTTCACGCCACTCAATATTGGCTCTGTTCAGTTGAAGCAGCGGCAAAAACTTTTGTTTATCGCCTTTTAAAAGCGCCAATTTAATCATGCCATTTCCAGTATGCTTTATTTCATTGTCGCTAATCTTAAGAGCCCCATGTTCTACACTGCCTGCTGCAATATTTTGCTGAGGCATTTCTTTGATAAACTGAAGGTGCAACATGCCATTCTGCAAAAACACCAGTGGATTTTCACGGCCGTACTCTTTTAAATAAGGCAAAATTTGTTCCAATGCATCATATTTCACAGCCAGCAAAAGATAGGCTTCCGGATCGATATGACTCCAATCCGTAAATGCCTTGACATGATGATTTCTTTGTTCTTTGATGATTCCATTTTCATTGATTTTTTTTGCTTGTTCACTGCGGCGCGTCAATAATTGCACTTGTGCCCCAGCTTCTTCAAGCAGGCAAGCAAGCAGCATTCCGACAGCTCCTGCTCCCACTATGACAAATTTCATGGCAATCCTCCTTAATCAATACAATATTTTTCTAAAAAAAGAAGCCTGCCTTATAAAGGCAGACTTCCATACTTAGTATGATTATACAGGATAAACCGCATGTTTTCGATATGGCATCGGCAAATCTTTAGTTTCATAAAATGCCAGGCGCTGCGATACCACTCCCCGCAATTGATGCGGTGCTACAATTTCATCGATGATCAGCTCAGAGGCCAATTTGTAGATGTCAATTTCTTCTTTGTATTCCTGATGTTTTTCCTGCACATACTTCAACCGTTCTTTAGGATCTTCAATGGCTTCGATTTTATTCGAATATACTGCATTGACTGCCGCTTCAGGACCCATTACAGCAATTTGCGCTGTAGGAAGGGCGATGCAGACATCCGGCTCGAAAGCAGGGCCAGCCATTGCATAGAGGCCGGCACCGTATGCTTTACGGACTATGACCGATATTTTAGGCACAGTGGCCGAACTCATCGCAGCGATAAACTTTGCGCCGTGCCGGATGATGCCGGCACGTTCCACTTTCGTTCCGATCATAAAGCCCGGAACATCCGCAAGGAACAGTAACGGAATAGAGAAAGCGTCGCAAAGATTGATGAATTTGGCGCCTTTATCGGCAGAATCACCAAACAGCACGCCGCCTTTCACTTTTGGCTGGTTAGCTAAAATCCCTACTACTTGACCATCGATGCGCGCAATTCCAGTGATCAATTCTCCAGCAAACAGCTTTTTGATGTCAAAAAAGCTGCCTTCGTCCACCAATTGATCAATCAACTCATACATATCAAATGGCGCGTTCTGGTTCTCAGGAATAATCGCTTCTAAAGTCCGTCCAGCTTTTGCTGCTTTCGCTTCAATTTTCTCCGGTTTCAAAGCAAAGTTTGCCGGAAAATTGGCCAAATAGCGGCGGGCTTCAGAAATGGCTTCTTCTTCACTGAAAACAAGAACGTCGCCGACGCCGCTGACCGTACAATGCATGCGTGCACCGCCCATTTCTTCAAGCGTCACTTTTTCACCTATGACTTTTTCGGCCATGCGCGGCGATCCAAGGTACATTGACGCATTGCCGTCAACCATGATGACTATGTCGCAAAATGCCGGTATGTAGGCGCCTCCCGCTGCAGATGGGCCGAACAATAAACAAATTTGCGGCACCATGCCGGACATTCTTACTTGATTGTGGAAAATCCGCCCCGCACCCCTACGGTTTGGAAACATGTCAAGCTGGTCCGTAATTCTAGCCCCCGCCGAGTCCACCAAATACAGCATCGGCACTTGCATTTTCTCAGCCGTTTCCTGTATCCGAATAATTTTCTCAACCGTGCGCGAACCCCAAGATCCCGCTTTGACGGTGGAGTCATTGGCCATTACGCAAACCGTTTGGCCATTCACTTTACCGATCGCTGTGACAACGCCGTCAGCCGGCAAATCGCCAGCTTCGACATTGGCAAAGCGCCCATCTTCCGCATAATGCTCATCGTCGAACAAGAGCTTCAAGCGGTCACGGACGAATAATTTATTGTTTTCCTTCATCTTCTCGTGATATTTGGGATGCCCTCCCGCAAAAATCGTCGCGAGTTTTTGTTCCAAGCGTTCGTTATAGCCGGTCGTTTCACTCGTTTTTGTCATTTTCGCTGTCCCCTTTGCATAAAAACTTTCTTATTCACCAAGTGTAATCAATGTTTCTTCTTCGTTGACAAATCCGCCGACTTCTACATGAATTTTCTCCACAGTACCGCTGATTTCGGCTTCAATCGGAATTTCCATTTTCATCGATTCGATTGTGACAACTGCTTGCCCTGCACTTACCGCTTCACCTTCTGCAACCAAAACATTCAATACCGTTCCTGCCATCGATGCTTTCAATTCTTTCATAATCCTTGTTCCTCCTTTGTCTTTTCGAGCCATGTCGGCAATACAGATGTTGCGTATTCCCCGCTTGCAAATTCCTGGGATTCAATAAACTCTTTAAATAATGAAATATTGGTTTTTACTCCCACTATTGTAGCATGATTGAAAAAATTCTGTGATTTCCGAAGAGCTTCTGCCCGGTCACTGCCCGTAATAATCACTTTTGAAATCATCGGGTCGTAAAAAGGAGTGATGCTGTTGCCTTGTTCATAACCTGATTCAATCCGGGCGCCTTCTCCCCATTCAATTGCCTGAAGCGTTCCAGGCGAAGGAAAGAAGGTTTTTGGATCTTCGGCATATATCCGGTATTCGATTGCATGCCCGGTAGACTGGATGCTGTCCTGCGGGGGCAGCTTTTCCCCTTTGGCAACGTTTATCTGCCATTCGACCAAGTCAAAACCAGTTACTTGTTCTGTGACTGGATGTTCCACTTGGAGCCGGGTATTCATCTCTAAAAAGTAAAAGTCATTATTTTCATCAACGATAAACTCAACCGTTCCAGCATTTGTATAGCCGACTGCCTGGCCTGCCTTAAGAGCCGCTTCACACAACCGGACACGTGCTTCCTGCGGCAAATGAGGTGATGGCGATTCTTCAATGACTTTTTGGTTTCTCCGCTGGACGGAACAATTCCGCTCAAACAAATGAACGATATTGCCATGTTGATCCCCAAATATCTGGACTTCGATATGCCGGGCGTTTGGTACAAACTTTTCCAAAAAAACGACATCATCACCGAAATAGGCTTTGGCCCGATTTTTTACAGAAGCAAATTGCTGACTGAGCGCTTGCTCATCATCACAGCGCACCATTCCGATGCCTCCGCCTCCAGCACTGGCTTTCAGCATAACTGGATAACCAATCGCTTCCGCTTCTGCTAAGGCTGCTTCAAGAGATGCTGCCCCTTGTTCTGTTCCGGGCACTACCGGGACGCCAGCTTGAATCATCGTCCGGCGGGATTCGATTTTATCGCCCATTTTTTCCATGATATCAGCGGATGGGCCAATAAAGATCAATCCTGCTCTTTTCACTTTCCGGGCAAACTCAGCATTTTCGGACAGCAGTCCATATCCTGGATGGATGGCCTCTGCTCCATGCGCTTTTGCCGCTTCAATAATCTTGTCTACTTGCAAATACGATTGTACGACCGGATTTGGTCCGATTAAGACAGCTTCGGTTGCTTCACTGACATAAGGCAGATCCCCATCAGCCTCAGAGTGGATGGCAACCGTTTCGATGCCAAGCCGATTGCATGTGCGGATAATCCTCCGTGCAATTTCGCCTCGGTTCGCAATCAGGATTTTATTCATATAAGAAATACCCCCTGTGTTTTTCTCCCTTCTCTAGCATATACGACTTTTGTAAGCGATTTCAACTATTGGTGAAAATTTTTTATAAATTGAAAAAAGACTTCCGCAATCCGGAAGTCTTACTTTTTAGGTTTTGTTAAAAAATCATTGACGGCTTCATGATGTGCATCTTTGGCCCAAAGCTCGGCGCAACGCCGCACTTCTGCTTCTACACGGTCTTTGAGGCCGTTCAATCGCCATTTTCTGATGGCGACTTCTTTATATGCACGGTGCACTTCCGGCCGGATTTTTTTCATCGTTTGGAAAAATTCGTCGATGTCTGCCTGATCTTTGACCACTTTTGTCGCCCAGCCCATTTCAAACAGCTGTTCTGCTGAAAGGGCATTAGCATCGCTCAACATTTTCAGCGCACGGTCATGCTGCAAAGTTTCAAATAAATACGTGGCTCCACCCCAGCCGCTTGTCATCGCAAGTGTCCCTTGGATAAACCCGCATTTCGCGTGCTCCCATACCAGCCTGTAATCGCATGCTGTAGCGATTTCACAGCCTCCGCCGACTGCCGCCCCATTTACCAGCGCAACTACCGGCACAGGCAAAGTTTTAATGGAATAAAGCACTTCGCTCATCCGTTTCAACATCGGATAAGCCTGTTCTTCTGTTTTCAGTTCATGAAAAACCGATAAGTCGCCTCCTGAACAAAAAGCTCGGCTTCCGGTTGCGGTAATAATCACAACACGCGGATTCGAATTATGTACTTTCTTTATTAGCTCTTCAAGTCCCACCATGACTTCATCATTAATGGCATTTCGGATTTCTGGCCGATCTATCGTAAAAGTCATGATCTGATCTTTCATTTCAATTTTATACGACATCTTACCACTCCTTATTTTTGGATAGAGAAAAAGGCTATCGAGAGCCATGGCCTCTCAATAGCCTTTTAGCAGCAAATACTGTTTTATTTGCTTGCTACTACTTCTTTCCCTTTGTATGATCCACATGCTTTGCAGACGTGGTGAGCCAATTTCGATTCGCCACAGCTTGGGCAAGTTACCATGCCCGGCAATGACAATTTGAAATGTGTACGGCGTTTTCTTTTAACGGTTTTGGACGTTCTTCTAGCTGGTACAGCCATCGGTGACACCTCCTTACAATGATTCTATTCATCTGACTGATCAAAATACTTGGCTAAATCAGCAAGTCTTGGATCCGGTTTTGGTTGTGCGTCTTCTTTCTCGGCTTCCACTTGCTCATCAGTTGAATAGGACCAGTCGTTGCCGCCAGTTATAACGGTTTCTTCAGAGTCCTCCTTGAACACTTGAATCGGTACTTCCAACAGAATCAGTTCTTCCAGTACCGGCTGAAGATCAATTGTTTCAGTGGCCACCATGTGAACATTATCGTCTTTTGTATCCCGGTCTTTTTCAGACCATGAGAAAATTTCAACCGATTTGATGTCAATAGGAAATTCAACGTCTTCCCAAGTTCGTGCACAAGGTAGCGTTAGCATCCCTTTGAGATGAAGCTGGCACGTAATTTGTTGTGAACCAATCGTGCAGTGTCCTGTGACGTGTACAGGTGAAATTTCACGAATATCACTATTGCGTTTTTTCACTGCATCCAAATGGACGATTTCGTCAATTGGCATTCCGTCTTTGCGATGCTTTTGAAGCTGTTGAATCGCCATTTTCATAAGTATCACCTCTAAGACAACAAAGTTGATTATATAATGCACAGAAATGGATGTCAAGATAAAATCTTGTCAGGACAATCCCGACATCGGTATACTGTTATTAAAGTTTACCAAAGGAGGGATAGAAATGAAAGCTACAGGCATCGTGGTTGAGTACAATCCTTTCCATAACGGCCATCTCTACCATGCCCGGCAATCCAAAATTGAAACAGGCGCTGATGTGATCATCGCTGTTATGAGCGGCCAATTTCTTCAACGCGGAGAACCTGCGTTTGCCGACAAATGGACCCGGACGGAAATGGCGTTATTGAACGGCATTGATATTGTCATTGAACTTCCCTATGTTTACGCTACTGCCCAAGCATCGGATTTCGCAAAAGGCGCTATTGCTCTGCTCTCTGCCATAGGCTGTGAATCTTTTTGCTTCGGCAGTGAAGAAGGCGCTATCCATCCTTTTCTTCGAACGTACGAGCTCTTGAATGGACAGCGGGAGCAGTATGAGCAAAAGATCCATGAAGCCGTCCAAACCGGCATCAGCTATCCCAAAGCTATGAATAGAGCTTATAATGCCTTAACCGGGAATAGCGACGGATACGCCGACTTGACACAGCCCAATAATATTCTGGGCTATCATTACATAGATGAAGCAAAAAAAATGGGTTCTCCTATGAGTCCGCATACGATTCAGCGCATTGCCGCCAATTACCATGATCCGATTGATAAAGGATTGACCATTGCCAGTGCTACAGGCATACGGCAAGCCTTTTTCGAAGAAGGTTCCATGAAAGAAATAGCGAATTACATGCCTGTGCCTTCTCTCCTCAGCCTGCAGGAATTCAACCGGCAATATCATGCATTCGGCAGTTGGGAGCAATTCTATCCTATGCTGCGCTATAGCATCTTAAAAGAGCGCCCAGCTCAATTAAAGCGTTTTTCCGAGGTGACCGAAGGCATTGAAAACTTAATATTCGAGGCAGCTGCAAAAGAGCATGAATTTGAAGGGTTTATCGGCCGCGTCAAATCGAAACGCTTTACCCGGACGCGTATCCAGCGCATGCTGACGCATATTTATACCGGCTTTACATGGGACCAGCTCCGGTCTTTCCAAACCCCTTCTTATCTGCGTTTACTGGGAATGTCTGAAAAAGGCAAGCGTTATTTAAATCAGCAAAAAAAGAATATCGGGCTTCCCCTCATCAGCCGCGCCGCTAATTTAACGGACCCGATGGGAAAACTCGATATTCATGCCAGTTCCATGTATCTGCTTGGAATAGGAGCTAAAGATTTGAAGAAAGAATTCACTTCGCCACCGCTTTATTTCGGCTGAAGCTCTTCCAAATAGTCAATAGCGTCGTCGATGGTCTTAACCGGAACGATTTCCATATCAGTTCCGATATTTTCCGCCGTTTCTTTGGCTACATCATAATTGGATGCTGAAGCTCCTTCTGTTTCATCGGCTGGAGCGAAGAAAATATCAATCTTTTCATTGTCGGCAGCGATCACTTTTTGGTCAATGCCGCCAATTCTTCCCACTTCACCCGTGCCTGCCATGGTTCCAGTTCCTGCAATGTTATAGCCTTTTGTAATATCTTCCTCAAGCAATTGATTTAAAATTTCAAGCGTAAACATTAATCCCGCCGAAGGTCCTCCAATGTTTTCTGAATCGATTTTCACATCGGGAGTCGTCTTTATTTCTTTGTTTTCCACAAAAGTGATTCCTAGTCCGATCCGTTCCGGATCAGTCGGCAGCGGTGCTAATGCAATGGTTTCAGTAATTTTTCGCTGTTCCCGTTCAAAAGCCAATTCCACTTTATCTCCATCATTTTTGCTGGATATATAATCCACAAACTCTTTTTGAGTTTCAAAATTGTTGCCGTCAATCGACAGCACTTGATCTCCGGGAGCTAAAATTTCATCTGCAGCTCCACCAGGAAGCACGTTCATAACAAAAACACCCTTATTATCAATTTCATAAGGCAGTTCGGCTTCTTCAAAAGCGACTTGCAATGCATTCACTTGAGAATCAGACATCAGTTTTAGTTGCCGAACATTATACTCTTCGTCACTTTCGTGCGGACTGCGCACTTCTTCCGGTTTTAATATCTTATAACCGTCCTGGAATTGCGCGAAAAGATATAAAGTCGGCGTAGCATTCAGCATAGAGACCGTCATCAAACTCAAACTTCCTTGATCATCGTCATCTCCGCCATCCACATTCACTAACGGGCTTAGCTCATAGGCTCCGCCCGGCCGGGTAATATATAAGTTCATTTGGTAAGTCGATAAAAAAACAGCTAATGCGGCAACTATTACCAGCACAATCAGCTTATTGTTTTTCATTTGCTGCTCCTTTCCGAATTGGCAGCCAATAACAAAAAGCCACGCTAAACGTGACTTATTTGAATTTCTGCTTTAATGCCTCTTCCACTGCACTTGGCACTAATTCACTGATATTCCCACCGTATTTCGCAACTTCTTTTACGATGCTTGAACTTAAAAATGAATATTGGTTATTTGAGATCATGAACAAAGTTTCGATATTTTCGTTCAAAAATCTATTCATTGAAGTGATCTGCATTTCATATTCAAAATCTGAAACTGCCCGAAGCCCTCGAATGATGGCATTCGCTTTCACTTCACTCGCATAATCAATAAGCAGGCCAGAAAAAGAATCCACTTTTACATTGGGTATTGAATCGGTAACTTTGGAAATCAATTCATGGCGTTCTTCCACATTAAAAAGCGGCTTTTTTGACGAATTGTTCATAACCACTACTTTAACTTCATCAAAAATGGTTGAAGCTCTTTTAATTATATCAAGATGCCCCAGTGTAATAGGGTCAAAACTTCCTGGCACTACTGCAATCTTACTCAAATTCTTCTCCCTCTTCCCCTTGAAATCGATAAATTGAAATGACGGTGGCACCATATAGTTCTTTTTTAAATCGTTCAAAAAAAACTGTGCGGTCGCCGAGTTCTACTTCTTTGGCGTGTTCACATACTACGATGGAATCCTCCGTCATGATTCCAAGTTCTGCTGCTTTATCCATCAGCTCATATGCTTTTTCCATATGATAAGGCGGATCCAAAAACATCAAGCGTGCTTGCAGATTGTTTTTTTTAATCGCCTTAAGTGCCCGTTCAGCATCAATTTTATATACTTCCGCTTGATCTGTCAGCCTTGTTTTTTCCAGGTTCGCCCGGATCGTTTCAATCGCTTTGCGGTCTTTATCTGTGAAAATCACTTTATCAATGCCTCTGCTCAAAGCTTCAATGCCCATTCCTCCGCTCCCAGCGAATAAATCCAAGGCAGTGCCTCCATCAAAAAACGGGCCAATCATATTAAAAATGGATTCCTTGACTTTGTCAGTCGTCGGCCTTGTTGAAGTGCCTGGCACCGCTTTGAGCGGAAGGCCTTTTACTGTTCCTGCTACAACACGCATTCTATCGCCTCTTATTTGCTAAAATTTCTTATGAATTAAACCTGCATAATGGTAAAATATTAATTGGAAAGGACGTGACCCTATGATTCAGCGATTTATCGAATTAGGAGAAGGATACGGAGACCTATATGAGCTCCGTGAACTGATCACCACAAATTCAAACCGTTTCAAGCATGGCTTTATATTTGTTTCCTTAACCAAAGGAGGCCAGCCGGTGCTATCTGTTGCAGCGGCATTCGAACCAGCCGAAGAAGGCGGCTTCATGCCAATTTACATATGCCGGGAAGGAATACCGGAAAACTCTAAAAGGCTCGGTTTATTTGAAGAAACCGTTAAACAGCTTGGCCATCAACCCATTAAAATGGATGTAAAACATTCTTCAGCCTATGCCGAGAAGAAATTCTACTTTAGCCATCTGATAGCGATTCTAAGATTAAATCATTATATTCCGCCTATGCAGTAATTATAAACCAATTTTATAATCATATTCCTTCGCCTTATCCGGCTTTGCATTTTCGTACTCGGTTTTCAAAAACGGCCGCTGTGACTCGAGAATTTGTTTGACGTACGGCAGTTTTGATAATTTGGTTTTTGTGCTTTCAATAACTTCCTGATCCATATAAAGAACGACATATTTCAGTCTACGTGAAATAAAATGAACATGCCCGTATTTTCTTAGTGATTTGGCTTGTTTTAAATGATGCACATAAACAATGAGGCCCTGGCGATCACGCATAACTATCCCTCTTTTCTTAATTTCTAGAATACCATAGGAAAGAAAAAAGCCGCAACCAGAGAGAACGAAACTTTGGGCCGAAGCTGTATGATTCGGCTTTTTATCTGTGCAGCATCGCTGCGTTTTTCCCGAACGGCCGGCTTCCAGGTTTGAAGAGATCTCCTCCCGGTTAAACAGGATAAAACTAACAATAAATATTGGAATTCGCTATAATAACTTTAGCTTTATTTTTGAGGGGGTTAACCATTCATATGGGAAAAAAGACGAAAATCGGACTCGCTGCGGTCGCGGTGGGCGCAGCTGCTTGGGCTGGCTCTAAAGCGCTGGTAAATCCTCAAATAAGACCGGGGAAAGAAGTTTTGGGCTACGGCCACCCTATTGTCCTTGCTCACCGTGGCGGCGCCGCCATTGCTCCTGAGAATACGATGGCTGCATTTTCTAAATCCGCGGAACTTGGAGTCCATGGATTTGAAATAGATATCCGTTTAACAAAAGACGAAGAAATCCTCGTTTTTCACGACGAATACCTTGACCGGACAACAGATGGAGCCGGTCGTGTAGCAGAAATGACGCTTAATGACTTGCAGGAATTCGATTTAGGCTATCATTTTCTCGATCTATCGGGCAAACATTCTTACCGGGGCAAAGGCGAAAAAATCGTGTTGCTTCGTGAATTGCTCGAAGCGTTTCCAGAGATGTATATCAATATTGACATGAAAGACTCTCCTGAAACTTACGAAGGCAGCCTGGTTCCTTCCAAGTTGTGGCGATTGATTGATTCGCTTGGAGTTCACGACAGAGTGGTTGTCACCAGTTTTTTTGATGAACAAATCGACCGTTTCAATCTATATGCCCAAAACCGAGTAGCGATCGGAGCAGGCCAAAATGAAGTAAAAAAAGCGTATACCGCTTATAACAGCCAATTTGGCCATTTGTATAATCCGCGTGCGGATGTTTTTCAAATCCCAGTCCGTTCATCAATGTTCAGACTTGATTCGCCGCGATTTATGGCATTCTTATCAAATCTGAACATTCCTGTCCATTATTGGACGATCGATACTGCAGAAGAAATGAATGCCTTGATCGAAGCAGGGGCACAAGGTATTGTCACTGATCGCCCGGATATTGCGATTTCAGTCATCAGTGAATTGGAAAACCAAAAGCAATAAAAAAATGTGCAACGACATCGTTGCACATTTTTTCATAGAGTTTATTTAGGCGGTTCCGCATTTCTTGTCCAGCTGCAATGGCCAGATTCTCGGGTCATAAGCCATACCGGCTGTGTGGCACAAAATGCCACTTCGCCAGTCTGTCTTATGCCTGTCGAATCTAAGCGGCCATTTCCGCTTTTCTTATCAAGCTGAGCAGGAGCAACCGCCGCCTGTTCCGCAGCTTCCGCCGCAAGAAGAGTCTGAAGAAAAGAAAGGATTGCTTGAAGGTATTTTAACTGCTTCAGACACCGATCTTCCGATGATGAAACTGACTTGGTCCATTAAATCCTGAAGTTCGTTTTCAGCCAGCCGCAACGACGCTATTTGTTCATTCAGATCCAGACGCCGTTTATCCACGCGGATCTGTTTCATCACCCGGCTGTATTCGGGATGGTATTTGCCAAACCTTTGAACTTCCTCGTATTGTTCTTTCAATCTTGTGAAGGCATAAATTTCTTCGGCAAGATTTTTATCATTATAAACAGCATGATAAGCTTTTTCGTATTGCTCAACCTGCTCTGATTGTAAAATCATTTCGCTTAACTCTTCTGCAGAGTCTGTGATTTGAACCCATTCATAGGTCATAAACATATTGTATTCCTCCTCTACGGTTTTATCATAGCAGAAATACTCCCAGTTTCATACATATTGAAAGGAATGGTTTAATGAAAAATCTATCTAAGCAATTTCAGCGCATTGTCGATAATAGCTCTTTAGAAGATTTGAAAATATTAGGAGATTTCCTTGAAAACTTTGAAAAAAAACAACACGGAGAGTTCAATACTTACTTGAGCGCAAGCTTGAACATGAAACGGGAGACAGATGAGAATTCCAGTGTTGTCAGTATACCGAATACTCCTTTTATCCACAACAATATCGACATCCCTCACGGAGGCATTTTAGCCGTATTGCTGGACACAGCTATGGGTACATTAGCAAACAGTAAATGCCCGGATGGATATTCCGCAGTCACTACCAATATAACGATCCACTACCTTTCAGTCTCTGTGGAAGAAATCATACAAGCAGATGCCAAGTTAATTAGACAAGGCAGCCATACGATGGTAGTGGAAGGAAATATATTCCAACAGGATGGCAAGCATATAGCAACAGCAACCGGCTCTTTTTTCATCGTTCCGAAAAAGCGCTGAATCCTTATTGCTGTTCACTATTTGACGATTCTTGCCTCAAAAAATTTTGAGTGTAGTATTTGCCGTACACCCCTACCCCTATTTGATCAAAGCGGCTGGACAATAAAGTTTCCCGATGGCTCGACGAGTTGATCCATCCATGAACAGCTTCAGCAGCATCAGAATACTGAGTCGCCGTATTCTCTGCCGCCTCTTCAAATACAATATTTGCAGCGGTCAAGCGTTCATCCAAACTCTTAAGTTCAATTTCTCCTTCAGCAGAAAAATTTTTCTTGGCTGTATTTCGGCTATGCTCTTTAGCCAACATGCTGACTGACGGATTGACAGACAGCGGGTTTTTCTGATGGTGCAGCCGGTAAACATTGGTAAGGTCAATAATCTGTTTAGCATTCGCTTCATCGATAGACTGCTGCAGACTCGACGAAGGAGTGATCACCGGCAATAAATCGCCAGAAAACATCATATCATACGGCTGATGCCTGATTAGTGTTTCTGCATCCATAAAGCGAACCGCTTCTAGTTTCCGGTCTTCCTCATCTATATATAGTTGAGCATAAACTCCATCAAAGCTGATTAGCAGCCGTTTATTCACATCATCTGCACTAAGGCTGAAAATATAAATGCTGGTTCCATATTTTACCGTTATCTCATTTTCGATAATCGTGAAGCGGTATAAATCATCCAAAGTCTGCCCAATTTTATAAGGGGCAGCATTGGTTGCGGTTCCTGCTGTATAAACCTGGACAATATTACCATCTTTAACCCCTGCCAATATATAATTGGAATAAGAAGCATCATAGACCCACCATTCATAGCCAAAAGCAGAAGGTTCAATGCGGGAAGGTTCACCGTAATCTAGCAGCCAATCTTCAGCCGGATTTCCGATATAAGTTGAGAGCCCTTCTACAGGCCTTTCTACATCAAGCGGATTTTCCACTAAGTCTTGTGCAGGAAGAGGATCCTGGGTCTGCGGCGCTTCCAATATTTCATTTTCTTCGATGGAAGAATCAAAATAGAAAAATACGATTAGAATAATCGATAGAAAAATCATTATCCGCAATAGGTCTTTCAATCGAACAGCTCCTTTAAAGTCGTATTTAAACAATTATAACAGCCGTCTGTATTCTGACACAATCTAGCCATTGCAACAACTCGTTTTTTCATCTATTATTAAAGAAGCATTTAGTCAGTTTGATATCGAGGAGGAGATCCTATGTATTTTGAAAATACAGGACTAGAGAACATTCGGGTAGACTTTACTTTACTTGATGACATTATGAGCCGTCATGGCTTAACTAAAGAAGGCCAATGGGATTATGAGCGTGTTACATACGACCGCAAATTCATTGTTCGCGAAGGCACTTACTACTTGCGGGTATTTGGTTTTGCAGTAGCAGGCGACATTGACGCCGGCGATGCAGTGGTCAAATTGATGAAGCCTGTAGTAGGCAAACATTATTATCCACATGGTGTAGAATATGGAGAAGATGAGCATTTCCCGGAGCATTTAGTTAAATCATGCGCGGAAGTATTAAAAGCCATCAAAACAGAAATCGCCGCTTTTGAAATCAAAGCATAAAAAAACCGCAGTTCAAATTGAACTGCGGTTTTTTTATTTGCTCAATGAATGCTCTTTCCCTGTTAATTTAATAGTGTGAGGTTTTGTTACTCACTTAACATTAATGCTGCTCATAAGCGAGATTCCCTTGCTTTGACATCAGGTTAGCATTGCCCTCTCTTGGCGATTGTAGAATTTAAGAAAAATAAAAAAAGAACTTGAAAAGGTTCTTTTTTTACAGGCTGTCCAGAAACTCTCGGCTGCCTTTTTCATTTCGCTCCAGGTGGGACGCTTTCCGCGGACATGGCTTCAGTCTCCTCGTCGCTTCGCTCCTGTGGGGCCTTCAGCTCATGTTATTTCCGCAGGAAGCGAAGCGTGCAAAAGCACTTTTGCATGGTTCGTTTGCGACGAAGCTAGCGCAGCGATGCAGGAGCACATGTTTGCCCTTCGCCCACCTTCCGCTGCATTCAGCTCTCTTTTGTCACCTTTAGAGACTCTCTAAAAGTGTCACTGTTTGAGTAAGCTTTCTTTTATTGTTTCCTGCTCTCCAGATATGGAGCCAACCGGCGGAGAAAACCGTACTGCTCCTGCAGCGTTACACGCTTCGTCGCAAAGACTTAGCCTCGCAGGCTTCGGCTAATGTCTTGCCTGCGGGGCAGCGCAGCGACGAGACAGCCGAGACCCTGCAACGCCCTTTCATGTTTCGAAGCTAGCGCAGCGATGCAGAGACAGGAGCGTAAGCGACGAAGCGGCTTGGCGCTCGCCCGCGGCTTTAAAACATATGCTCCTGCAGCGCTGCGCGCTTCGTCGCAAAGACTTGGCCTCACAATCCTCGGCCAATGTCTTCGCAGCTGGTTGGCGGAATATCGGTTAGGTGATAAAAACTAAAACGAATTTCAACTTTCTCAACAAGTTGAAAAAAAAAAGAACCTGAAAAGGTTCTTTTTTTATCCTCCAAGTATTGCTTTAAAGACAGACGTAGTGTGTCCGCCATCATAAATAACATAAAGCAAAAGGTAGACTATAACTCCTGTAATCGCTGTGAAAAACCAAATCACACTAGTGACTGGCCCAAACTTTCTGTGTTTCTCTAAACGGTTCTTCAGGCCAAGCCAAATCGTGATTAAGCCCATAACTCCACCTGTAGTAGCCAGGCATATATGAAAAATCAGGAAAATAGTGTAAATCAATTTGTATTCATCAGGCCCACCGAAAGCGGTATTACCAACAAATATGGTGCGGGACATATATATGATAAAGAATGTTAAGGCAGCAGCGCCTGCTCCCAGCATAACTTTTTTATGTGCTTCAATATTGCGGCGGCGGATCAAATTCCAGCCAATCGCCACAAGCACTGCACTTAATACGATAAAAAATGTACTGATTGTCGGTAATAGGGGCAAATTCATTTAATAGGATCTCCTTTAACTTCGTTAAGCATTATGTCTGTGAAAAGCCATATTTTTTCTATCTTGCAGAGTTTTCGCTGTAATTTCATCAGCATTGTCATTTTCATTTTTTAGCCATTCATAGAAAACCATCCAAAGGAATGCAGAGAAAACCAGCTCTTGCAGTACTTTCATGGCAATCCCGCCAGTCCGCTGGTCTTCAACAGTGGACATGGTCGTAAATAATTCTGGTCCCGATAAATTGAGCTGGGAAAGGGTGCCCATCGGAACACATAAAGCCATAGCCTGCAACCACGCTTCTCCGTCTGAATAAGTGGCGTAAAAAGGAGTGCTGCTGAAAATGATCAATGCACAAGCGGGAGTCATTAAAACGCTCAGCGCAAACAAATAACCGATTTTCTTCAAGCCATGGAATTTATGCGCGCCTTCCAAATTATTAACGACCGGCCACCAATAGCACAGCGCTGAAACAAACAGTACAATATTGATTGCAGCATGAAGCAATGAACTTGATTTTACAAAATCAAAAACCATCGGGATATGGTAAAACGAAAATACCATTCCGAACAAAATCAAAGCCAGCATTGGCTTTGTAAAGAACATAAATAAAGGTTTAATAACCGGTAGGTCAATGAATTTTCTCCATAACCAAGTTGGGATGCCCATAATAATCAATGGAGGCACAAGCAGCAGCAAAAACGCCATCTGGATCATATGCATAGTAAAGATAATATGTCCAAGTAAATCTGTCGGCGAACCTTTTATCACATACAATAATGCTATTCCTGAAACAAACAGCATAGCTTCCTTCGTTTTTAGAGGCTCGCTATTTTTAAATTGGTGTCTCCATTTTACCGTTACTAAAAAATATAAGACCGTAATTAATACGAGAACTCCTAAGTAAACCGGACTCCATAATGCTTGAAACCCGAATATACTGATCGGCATGCCAGCATACCTCCTTTTTCTTAAGTACCCCCATTATATAGCGCCTCCGTTGGTATATCAATGAACGAACTATGACAATTGAAGAAAGAAACGCCTATCGCGTCTTGTTCTGTCCAACAACTATTTGAACTTTATTAAATTAGCATTCTTTTCCGCCTCTAGCAAGTCCGAAACAGTCGTGAAGGTACTAGCGGTAAAATTGAACAAGAAGAGAAACAAGGGCCATCCATTCATTTATAAGGCTGCCATTTCCTATTAGATGCAAAAACCCCGCTTGCCATAAGGCAAACGGGGTTTTCATTTTATTACCACCAAACGATTGTCACTAATGCAAGAATCGTGATGAAAGCTACAAACATTCCGCTGAACATGAAGAACGCGACCATGCCGTGGCCTTTATTGTTCATATGCATAAAGTGATAAAGCTGAAGCACTACTTGAACAGCTGCCAATAACAGAATGATTGGCGTGATTAAGTAAGGCGAAAAATCAGCTGCTACTGCCGTAAATGAAATCAATGTCAAGAAGATCATGATTGCAAAAGACGTCAGATGATTGCGCATCTCTTTAGCTCGTTGGCGCCGTACGAATTCGTATTCTGCCCGGGATCTAACATGTGTATGCGTATCGTGTGCCATATTAACCGATCACTCCCATCAAATAGACGACAGTAAAGATGAATACCCATACTACGTCGATAAAATGCCAGTATAATGCAGCAAGGTAGAACTTAGGTGCATTGTATGTGTTTAATCCACGTTTTGAGTTGCGGATCATCAAAGCAATGAACCAAGATAGCCCGAATAAAACGTGGGCTCCGTGAGTTCCGACTAATGTATAGAATGCAGAACTGAAAGCACTATGCGTATAGCCGAAGCCTAAATGTACATAATGGTTAAACTCATAAATCTCTAAGCCAAGGAATGTTGCCCCCAGTAAAACCGTTACCATGAGCCATGCTTGCATTGCTTTAAAATTATGGTTTTTCATGTGGTACATTGCATAAACACTTGTCAAAGAAGACGTTAAAAGTATCATCGTCATTGCAAATACTAGTGGAAGTTCGAATAGTTGAGAAGCTGTCATATCCATGCCGCTTGGCCCTTTGTCTTTCAGTGCCAAATAAGTAGCGAATAATGAAGCAAATGTTACAGTTTCAGCCGCAAGCAAAAGCCAGAAGCCGACGAACTTATTCTTACCTTCCATTGTAGCTGTTTCAGGATGATCAGGCCACGTTTGCGGGGTATATTTCTTATTTAGATCCATCTGTGCTACCCCCTTTAACATCTTTGATCAATTCTTCTTTAGAGATATGGAATCCAAGATCATCTTTCAATGAACGAAGCAACATAGAACCGAAAGTGATCACTAATCCTAAGATGAGCACTGGAAGAGCCCAGGCTTTATCGCCATCAAGGTGATATAGTGCACCAAATGAAGCGATGAACATACCAAGTGATATAACTATAGGAATAATGGAACCGTTCGGCATGTGAATTTCTTCTAAAGGTTCAGCGTAGAGCATGCCTTCTTTGTTGCCTTCCATTTTCTCGATCCAGTACGTATCAAGTCCACGCACTAAAGGAGTTTGTGCAAAGTTATAGAATGGCGGTGGTGATGGAAGCGCCCACTCAAGCGTACGGCCATCTTCCCATGGGTCATTGCCGACACGTTCGTTTTTAACACTAGTGATTACAACGTTGACCAGAAGTATAATAACACCGACAGCCATGAACAGAGCACCTACAGAACTGATTGCGTTGAACAAGTCCCAGCCCTGATCAGACCCAAACGTGAATACGCGGCGAGGCATACCCATTAAACCTAAGAAATGCTGGATAAAGAATGTTAAATGGAACCCGATAAAGAATAACCAGAATGTCCATTTACCTAATTTTTCGCTAAGCATTGTACCGAACATTTTTGGCCACCAAAGGTGCGTAGCTGCGAAAATCGCAAGTACTACCCCACCTACGATAACGTAGTGGAAATGCGCAACGATAAAGTATGAATCGTGTAGCTGATAATCCAAAGGAGCAATTGCCTGCATGATTCCTGTTACACCACCCGCTACGAATGATGGAATAAATCCGATCGCATATAGCATTGGTGTAGTGAAAGTGATGCTTCCTCCCCAAATGGTTAATAGCCAGTTGAAGATTTTGACTCCTGTTGGTACTGCGATGATCATAGTCGCTAAGGCGAAAACTGCGTTAGCTGTAGGTCCTAACCCAACTGTAAACATATGGTGAGCCCAAACCATGAAACCATAGAAACCAATCAGGATTGTCGCAAACACTAGTGCCGTGTAACCGAACAAGCGCTTGCGTGAGAAAATCGCAAAGATTTCTGAGAAAATACCGAAAGCCGGTAAAATCAGAATGTAAACTTCAGGGTGTCCAAAAATCCAGAACAAATGTTCCCAGATGATTGTATTTCCTCCTAAAGCTACATTAAAGAAGTTAGCCCCGAACATGCGGTCAAATACCATAAAGAAAAGACCTACTGTCAATGGAGGGAACGCCAATAAAATTAAAGCTGAAGCTACAAAAGTTGTCCAAGTGAACAACGGCATTCTCATATAAGTCATGCCCGGAGCTCTCATATTGATGATAGTAACCAAGAAGTTAATACCTGAGATCAACGTACCGAAACCGGAAACTGTTAACCCCAGTGCATAAAAGTCAATACCATGGCCTTCCGATGCGAGCGCGAGCGACGCATAGTTCGTCCACCCGGCATCTGGTGCACCGCCCATGAACCACGAAAGATTCAGGAAGATTCCACCAAAGAAGAATAACCAGAATCCAAGTGAATTCAAGAACGGAAATGCTACGTCACGTGCGCCAATCTGTAAAGGCATTACCGCATTCATGAACGCAAGCAAAATCGGCATCGCTGCCAAGAAAATCATCGTGGTCCCGTGCATCGTCAATACTTCGTTATATGTTCCAGCACTGAGGAAATCATTTCCGGCTTTCATCAACTGGATCCGGATCAACAACGCTTCTATACCACCGATCAGGAAGAATAATCCTCCTGAAGCGAGATAAAGATGTGCGATTTTTTTATGGTCTACAGTTGTCAAGTAGTCCCAAATGGCAGCACCTAAGCCCCTTTTCTGAGCAATAGAACTCACAGTATAAACCTCCCTTTTTTAAGCTCCGATTCTTTTACTCTTCAACGGATAAAGACATTAAGTAAGCTGCAAGTGCATCAAGCTCTTGCTCTGTAAATGGTTTTCCGTCGTTCAAAGCCTCTGGATCAGGCATTAAGTTGCCCGGTTTGTATTGTTGTGGATCTGCAATCCATTTTTTAAGATTTTCTTCGTTATGTTCCATGAAACCAGCTACACGGTTGCGGTCTCCGAAAGTTGCTACGTTCGGTCCTTGCATAACGCCGCCTGCCCCTGAACCTGAAACTGCGTGGCAAGCGATACAGCCAGCGCCATCAGCTCCGAAAAGCTGTTCTCCTTCTTGTGCAAGTGCACCTTCAGCAGGAGTTGCTTCTTCTTGCATAGCCGCTACCCATGCATCAAAATCTGCACGTTCCAATGACTTGACTTTGAAGTCCATCAACGCGTGGGAAGGACCGCAAAGCTCCGCACACTTACCGTAAAAGACACCATCTTCAAGTTCAGCAGACTCTTGGTCAAATTCCAAGTAGAATGTATTCACGTTTTCAGGGTTTGCATCCAATTTACCGCCGATGGATGGAATCCAGAAAGAGTGTTTTACATCCGCTGCAATCAAGTTAAAGTAAACTCTTTCATTTGTAGGAACGACTAATTCCTGAGCAGTAACAATTCCTTGCTCCGGATACTCGAATTCCCACCAGTACAATTTAGCTGTTACATTGACCGTCAAGTTGGTCATGCCATCGCCTTCTTCAGCTTGAACGTCCATTGAAGAAACATCCGCTAAATCGAATGTGGAATACACTGTTGGGACAGCAAGAATCAAAAGCAAAACGATTGGAATAGAAGTCCATAAAAATTCAAGTTTTGCGCTTCCTTCAACTTGCTCCGGGATAAGATCGTCTCCCAGTTTAGAACGTCTGAATTTGACAATTGCCAAAATGAAAATAATTGTTACAACAATAATGACAAAAGCCATTACTATGGTAGACAAAATCAATAGATTGAATTGATCTTGAGCTACTTTACCGGCTGGTATTAATGTAGAGATTTCTGCTCTACCACACCCTGCAAGAAAGACGACCAGTGCAGTCATCAACGCGAAAAGGCGCCATTTTTTGAGCCCTTTAATCATAGCTTTTCATACCCCGCTCTCATTTTTAAAATTTTTCTGCAATGTTGGAAACTAGACAAAGACGGCGAAAATAATCATCGACACAAATAAGATGGTCATATAATTCAGTGAGTAGATGAACATTGTCTTTGCCCATTTCAAATCATCTTTTACATTAAACCCACGAATGGCAAGTACTAGCCAGCCGATATTGAGCAATGTAGCCAAGATGATGAAGCTTATTCCGAGATCCATTAACAGGAATGGCAGAGGGAACAGCAGCAAAATCCATGCAAGCATAGATTTCTTTGTGCGGTGGAAGCCTTTTACCACTGGAAGCATTGGAATGCCAGCTGCACGATATTCTTCAGTGCGCTTCATAGCCAGTGCATAAAAATGTGGCGGCTGCCAAATAAACATAATCAAGAACAATGCCCATGCACCTAAGCCAAGCGCAGGCTCAACCGCTGCCCAACCGATTAGCGGCGGGATTGCTCCCGATATGCTCCCTACTATTGTATTGCTGACGTGTCTTCTCTTGGACCACATGGAATAGAGGACTACATAAGCCAAGATTCCCGCGATTCCTAAAACGCCAGCAGAAACAGATGCAGAGAACAATAATATTTCGCCTATAACCATGAAAGTCAAAGCGAGTGCTAAGACAGCAGACGGTTTAAATCTTCCTGTTACAGTTGGACGCGCCCTCTTACTTGCCATCAATGGATCGATATCTGTGTCTATGTAGTTATTCATCGCAGCTGAACCAGCTATGATAAATGCAGAACCGACCAACGTATAGACGAGGATGTCCAATTCCTGCAGGAAATGCCTGTCGGAAAACTGGAATGCTAACCACAATCCTGTAAACACGGTTATTAAATTAGAATTCACAATCCCGATTTTAATCAACGCGAGAAAGTCTTGCAGGAATGTGGCCGTTTCCGCAGTTTCATGCGTTTCCGCAGACAAAGACCGGCTGTTTGACATATAACCCCCTCCTTTCAAAGTTGTAAGCATATTCCGCTAACCATTACTATATCTAAATTCCAGCCTTTTTTCTACTTCAAACTGAAATTTCCCGATAAAAGCGCTGATTTTCATGTAATTTGTCTCAGATATATGCTCTTTCAATCATACATGAGTAGGCTCGTTATTTTAAGATAGAAAAAAATTTGTTTTTGAACAGTTTGTGAAGCTCATGGGATTATGTCTAAATCTTGAAAGTTTCCGCTATTCCTCATTTTCCGTTGTGTTTTGTTGTGACTTTCGATATTATCGAGTATGCAGGCAACGGACGTTTAAGAAAGTTTCAACTAGAAAAAGTGGGTGACATTCTTGCATCAAAGTAAATATATAAAATGGTTTGCAGTAGCAGCAACCGTCGGAATGCTTTTAATTTTGCTTGGCGGCGCTCTTGTCACCAAAACAGACAGCGGTATGGGCTGCGGCCGATCGTGGCCAAGCTGCAATGGTGAATTGATTCCTGATGATATCACTGCTGAAGTCCTTATTGAATTCTCACATCGGCTTGTAACAGGATCGGTCGGCATTTTAATCGTAATTTTAGCTGTATGGGCTTGGATAAAATATGGCCATATCCGTGAGACTAAATTTTTAGCTTTCATGGCGGTCTTTTTTTTAATTCTTCAAGCATTGATCGGTGCTGCCCAAGTGTTATGGGGACAAGGTGACTTTATACTTGCGCTTCACTTCGGAATTTCCCTCATTTCTTTTGCATCAGTATTATTATTGACTCTGCTTGTTTTTGAGGTAGACCGGAAATTTGACGCTGACCGACTCGTAATCGGCAAAAAATTAAAAGTGCATACTATTGGGGTAACTTTATATTCCTATATCGTGGTTTATACTGGAGCATTGGTGCGCCACACGGAGTCCAGCTTAATCTGTTCAGATTGGCCGCTGTGCCGGAATGACCAATTCGCTCTCCCGAATAATATGTATGAATGGGTTCAAATGGGACACCGTGCAGCTGCCGGACTGATTGTTATCTGGCTTGCTTACATTGCGTGGCACGCTTTCAAAAATTATAAAGAACAGCGCGTCATTTATTGGGGTTGGATTATTGCCTTTATCATCGTACTGCTCCAGGCTACAACCGGGATGCTGGTGGTCTTGACTAAATTGAATTTAGCTGTCGCACTTCTTCATTCTCTGCTTATTTCTCTGTTATTCGGATTACTGTGTTACATGATCTTGCTCGTATCACGCAGCAGGTTCAGCAATAAATAGAAAAAACAGCCGGCGCATAATGCGCCGGCTGTTTTTTTATATTCTTTCCATTTCTATCAAGAGGTCTCCAGTGGATATTCCTTCATTGGCACCTACATGTATTTCTTTGACGATGCCATTAAACGGCGCTTGCACTGTCGTTTCCATTTTCATCGCTTCTGTAACTAATAAATGTTCTCCGCGCTGTACTTTAGCACCCACTTCGGCTACTACTTTCAGCACAGTTCCCGGCATAGTTGCAGCAATATGCGATTCGTTTTTCAAATCTGCTTTCGGTCTTGCCAAAGCATCCGCTTCAACGGTCATGTCCTGGATATTCACTTCACGCGGCTGGCCATTCAGCTCAAAGTAAATTGTTCGATGGCCATCCTTCTGAGGCTCTCCGATCGACACCATTTTAATCATCAGCGTTTTTCCTTTTTCTATTTCCACTTCTATTTCTTCACCGAGCCTCATTCCATATAGGAATGTCAAAGTATCTAGAACTGATACATTGCCGAACTGCTGATTGGTAGCGGAGTACTCTTCAAATACTTTTGGATAAAGCGCATATGCTAAAATTTCCTGGCTTGTTACTGGGCGTTCCAATTTCTCAAACAAAGTTCTCTTGATTTCATCAAAGTCGGCTGGTTCTAACAGTTCACCAGGTCGAACAGTAATTGCTTTGCGTCCTTTTAACACTACTTTTTGAAGTTCTTCAGGGAATCCGCCGTGTGGTTGTCCAATATATCCTTCAAAGAATTCGATCACTGATTCTGGGAAGTCAATAGTTTGCCCACGCGTAATGACGGTTTGCTCGTCCAAATCATTTTGCACCATGAACAAAGCCATGTCTCCTACAACTTTGGATGAAGGCGTTACTTTCACGACGTCTCCAAACAATAAGTTGACTCGGGAGTACATATTTTTCACTTCTTCCCAGCGCAAGCCTAAGCCCACTGCTTTTGCTTGCTGCTGCAAGTTGCTGTACTGGCCACCCGGCATCTCATGGACATAAATTTCGGAATGCGGACTGTTCATGCCACTTTCGAAATCGCTGTAGTATTTGCGGACATCTTCCCAATAGTGAGACAATTTTTCAATAGACTCGATATCCGTTCTAACTTCCCGGTTGCTGCCTTTCATTGCGTAATACAGGGAGTTAGCACTCGGCTGAGAAGTTAATCCCGCCATCGTCCCAATAGCTGTGTCCACGATGTCTACGCCTGCCTCAATGGCCTTAGCATACAAGTAAATGCCATTGCCGCTCGTATCATGGGTATGAAGGTGAATAGGAAGTGATACTGTATCTTTTAACTCTGAAACTAACCGGTATGCAGCTTCGGGCTTCAATAATCCGGCCATGTCTTTAATCGCTAGAATATGGGCTCCTGAAGCCTCTAATTCTTTTGCCATTTGCTTATAGTAATTAACCGTGTATTTATCCCGGCTCGGATCTAAAATATCCCCCGTATAACAAATAGCGGCCTCTGCCACTTTTCCGCTCTGGCGGACTTCATCTATTGCCACTTCCATGCCTTTGATCCAGTTTAAACTGTCGAAAATCCGGAATACATCAATTCCAGCGTCCGCTGATTTACGGACAAATTCACGGATGACATTGTCCGGGTAATTCTTATAGCCGACAGCATTAGCGCCGCGGAAAAGCATCTGGAACAAAACATTTGGAACTTGTTCACGAAGCTTGATTAACCGCTGCCAAGGATCTTCTTTTAAGAAACGGTAGGATACGTCGAAAGTTGCGCCGCCCCACATTTCCATAGAGAACAAATCCGGCTGAAGACGGGCAGTCTCATTTGCAATGGCGAACATATCATGTGAACGAACGCGTGTTGCCAATAAAGACTGATGGGCATCGCGAAGAGTAGTATCAGTCAACAATACTTCTTTTTGGTCATGGATCCATTTAGCCAGACCTTCTGGGCCGTGCTGATCCAAAATTTGTTTCGTCCCGCTTGGTGCTGGAGCCGTCAAATCCACTTTCGGTATTCTCGGCGCTGCATGGATCGGTTTCTTTTTCTTTTCAATTCCCGGGAATCCGTTGACCGTTATATTTCCGATATACGTTAATAATTTTGTACCTCGGTCTTTGCGTACTGGGAAAATGAACAATTCAGGTGTCGAATCGATGAAGCTCGTATCGAATTCGCCATTGATGAAGTTTTTATGGCGGACAACATTCTCTAAAAATGGAATATTCGTTTTGATCCCGCGAATCCGGAATTCTTGAAGATTCCGGTCCATTTTTGCAGCAGCTTCTTTAAACGTATTGCCCCATGTTGAAACTTTTACTAAAAGCGAGTCATAAAAAGGTGTTATAACTGCTCCCTGGAAACCATTGCCGGCATCCAAGCGCACTCCGAAACCGCCTCCAGACCGGTAAACCATAAGTTTTCCTGTGTCTGGCATGAAATCGTTTAACGGATCTTCTGTTGTAACCCGTGACTGGATGGCAAAGCCGTTTAACGGAATGTCCTCTTGTGCTGGAATCCCGATTTCTTCGCTATGTACAGCGTGTCCTTGGGCAATTTTAATTTGGGCATGGACAATATCGATGCCTGTTACCATCTCAGTGATCGTATGTTCAACTTGGATCCGAGGGTTGACTTCAATAAAATAAAACTCATTATTTGCGACTAAGAATTCTACAGTACCGGCATTTATGTAATTTATATTTTTCATAAGTTTAACTGCCGCATCACAAATCTGATTTCTCAGTTCATTGCTGATTGAATTCGATGGCGCAATTTCCACTACTTTCTGGTGCCGCCGCTGTATCGAACAATCCCGCTCATAAAGGTGAATAACATTTCCTTCCAAATCTCCAAGGATTTGCACTTCAATATGTTTTGGTTTGTCCACAAATTTTTCAACATACATTTCGTCTGATCCAAAAGCGGCTTTTGCTTCGGATTTTGCGCGTTCATATGCAGATGCCAGTTCTTCTTCTGTTCTGACAATGCGCATTCCGCGCCCGCCTCCGCCAAGTGATGCTTTGATCATTAACGGGAAACCAGCTGTTTTGCTGAATTCTTCAACTTCCTGCAATGATTCAACAGGTCCGTCAGTTCCTGGAATGACCGGGATATTAGCAGCGATGGCTTGATCCCGCGCTTTCACTTTATCGCCGAACATGTCTAGATGCTGGGAAGTGGGTCCGATAAAGATAATCCCTTCTTCTTCGCAGCGACGGGCGAAATGGACGTTTTCAGATAAAAAACCGTAACCTGGATGAATGGCGTCTACCCCAGAATCTTTTGCAATGCGTATGATGTCTTCAATGTCCAAATACGCATCAATCGGCTTTTTGCCTTTGCCGACCAGATAAGATTCATCCGCTTTATAGCGGTGATAGGAACCACTGTCTTCCTGTGAATAAATTGCAACCGTCGGAATTTTCAGTTCTGTACAAGCGCGGAAAACCCGAATTGCGATTTCTCCGCGGTTTGCCACTAAAATTTTGCTAATCGTTTTCACACCGCAGCACACCCTTTACTTTTTAGATTTTTCGAATTTGTGGAACATGGAAACATTCATCAATACTCCCATAGCTAACGATAACAAAATTACTGACGTTCCGCCATAGCTTATAAATGGCAATGTAACTCCTGTTAGCGGAATAATTCCACTCAGTCCCCCTAAATTCACGAAAGATTGTATCCCGATCATGCTTGAAACACCTGTAGCAAGCATACGGGCTAGAGGATCTTTTGTAGTCATCGCAATCGAAAGACCACGCAATACGATGAAAGCTAACCCTCCAAGAACAAAGAGCACGCCCAATACACCCAGTTCTTCCGCTATAACAGACATGATGAAATCTGTGTGCGGTTCTGGAAGATAACCCAGTTTTTGAATCGATTGCCCAAGACCTAACCCGCTGAGGCCACCGGAGCCGATTGCAAGGTAGCCATTGACAATTTGCAGCCCGAATCCCAGTTCATCCGAAAAAGGGTTAAAAAAGGCATCCAGACGCCCTAGGCGCTTTTCGGTAAAAATCATATCCGATGCAAAAAGCATGATCGGAACTATAAAAACAGCACAAGCGGCTATGACCCAGCCGGCCATCTTGGCGAAAAACTTAAAGCTGATGCCGCTTGCCGCCATGACTGACAAGCCAACAGCGCCAATAATCATCATCGACCCTAAATCCGGTTCGAAGAATACGGAAAGCAGAACTAAAGTCAGGATAATAACAGGCGGCGCAATGGATTCATTTAATTTATTGATATTGCCTTTTTTATATTTATTGGAGAAGACACCGGCTAAATAGAATATAATTCCAACTTTAGCGACTTCTGATGGCTGTATATTGACAAAGCCAATATCAATCCAGCTTCTGGCACCACCTGCTTCGTATCCAATCAGGTGGACTAGCAGCAGACCCAAAAAGACAACAGCCAGCACGGTCATCATCATCCATTTCTTGCCGAAATGTTTGTAAGGGAAAACAGCTGCAATTGCAAACGCTGGAAATGCCAAAGATAAATTGATCAATTGCTGTATGTAAAAACGGTCAGGTTCATCGTCGTAGTAATTTACTGACCAAGCCATGCTCGCACTGTAAATCATAACCAAGCCGAACACTGCTAAAGCGATATAAACAAAAAATAAGGGATAATCAAAGTGCTTAACGTATCTTTTAATGTACTGTTTCATTTTTATACCTCGACTTAGTAGATTAGTAAAAAAACTCAAACAAAGATCGTTTGAGTTTTTAGTCATTTATTTGTATACGCTTCATGTAAAATAGAAAGTTTCTTTTCCAGCGTATCCATTAAATTTTTTCCAGTTTCACGTTCGATTAACCCAAGCTTTACAGCAAAATCGATTTCACGTGAAAGCCCGAACATTTGTGTATCGAGCACTTCTTCATATAAAGGGCAAGAAGGCAAAGTCAAATTGTCCATTTGGACTTTGATCAATTGCTCAATTTTTTCTGCATCTGCTTTGAGGAGTTCCAAAGCTTTCACTTGGTAAGTTTGTTCTTCTGTATGTTCCATGAGGACTCCCCCATTTATTGATTTTTATCCCGCTTCGACGGCCAGTAAGATTTCCACTTGTTCAAGCGGGAAATCTACTGACCGTAAAAGTCCGATTTAGATCAACTCACAATCAGCAGGGATGAAAAACCCCACTGATTGAAGTTTCTCTTACCTCTATTAGCCTGTTTAAAGTGTATCTTCAATGAGATAAAAATGCAAGCTCTACACAGGCTAGAATTAATCCCTTTAGCAATTTGCTTGAAAAAGGTATACTGAAAGAAGATCGATTATTTGATGGAGGGTTTGTAATGGAATTTATTGTACCATTTAAAGGCAAAGTAAAATTTAAAATTGTTTTAGATCCAACTGTTTGGATTTTTGATGACCGCAGAATAGATTTAGATACTTACTTTTCGGAAGACCGTATAGTCGTTGACGAAACAGAAGAATATAAACGCGGCATGGGTGAACATTGGTCACGGGAAATCATGGAAGGCGCCACCGTTCCCCAAACTCTAAAAACAGAAAAAAGGTACAATCGGAAAGAAAAAAATGAAATGATTACCGGTACTTTCGGAATCCTATTTGCACCTTTCCTTAAAAATGCAGAACCCGATGAAGATGCGGCGACAGTCATATTTGAAACTGCTCACGGTGAATTCGCGTTTCCAATTAACGAAGCAAAAGAACTGATTTTTAAATTCAGTGAAAAAGGAAAACCGCTAAAAGAAAACGGTCCAGTCCATATTTTACATAATGATGGATCTAATCAGGAAAATCCAATTACTGATGTTTTTGCCATCCGAGTCGAATAGGAGTGAACAGCTATGCGCGTACAATGTGTTATCTGCGACACCATCGAAGAACTGGTTGACGATACACTCGAAGCAAAAAGATTGCGGAACCGGCCGATTCATACCCATCTGTGCAAAGCTTGCCACGATCGAATTACGGAACGTACGAAAGAAAGGCTCGCAACTGGGTCTTTCCGTTTTTATAGAAGCTCCCGCAGAATTGAGGACGACTTCTGATGAAGCTGCTAAAAGGCATATGGATCGGTTTTTGGAGCGGATTGCTTTTGGGAATTTTACTGAAATGGATTCAGTCGGTTACAGGTGAACAAGTGTATACCCTTTTACTGAATGTAGATTTTCTTCCCTTGATTGGCAAAGTCGACTGGTCAGAGCCCGTTGAATTCGCATTTCACCTGGCTATATCTCTGCTGATCAGCATTGTTTATGTCTATCTTGCTAAACGGAGAGCCTATACATTTGGCCAGCTGGTTTTGTTCAGCCTCGCTATGTGCATACCGTTTTTCCTGCTTTATTTTCCGCTAGCTGCGCTTGCAGTGCGTGAAGACGTGCCTGCAGTAACCGATGCCGGCGCTATCATTTATTGGATGTTTGCGCATTTAACTTATGCCTTAGCATTGCCGATTCTATATAAAACATTTGAACGAAAAAACGCTGCATCTCAATGAGATGCAGCGTTTTCGCGTTTTTCGCGCCATAAGCGGATTTTATACAGTATCAGGATAAGTGCGGCAATAACCAAACCTTCTACCACCGGCAGGAAGAAAGCTAAAAATGTTAGCCCCAGGCCACCGGCAAGAAGGAATAATCCGATAACCGCATTTTTTCCAAATGATAGTTTTTTTGCAAAACCCAATTTATAGACAAATGCCGATAATAGGAAGATGACGGCAAAGAGCGCGTATCCCGCTATTGTATAGTTCGGCAGATTTTCATATAAGACTCGAGCTACGGGATACATACTGTCATAGACAAAAGCTTGTTCGTCGCCCACAGATTATACACCCTTCCTAAATTGATTATTCTTCAATTGCAACTTTCTTTTTCTTAGCCATGCGTTCGCGTTCGTTTTTATCAAGAATTTTCTTGCGCAAACGGATGGTCTGCGGAGTAATTTCGCAATACTCATCGTCGTTCAAGTATTCAAGCGCTTCTTCAAGACTCATTAAACGGGCTTTTTTCATTGTCGTCGTTTGGTCTTTGTTTGCTGAACGGATGTTTGTTGCAGCTTTGATTTTTACGATGTTTACAGTCAAATCGCTGTCGCGGTTATGCTCGCCAACAATCATGCCTTCGTAGATTTCAGCGCCTACTTCAACAAAAGCAGTTCCGCGGTCTTCGATGCCCATTAGGCCGTAAGTTGAAACTTTTCCGCGCTCCATGGAAACCAATACACCTTGACGGCGTCCGCCTACGCGACCTGAAGCTACTGGCTGGTAGCTGTCAAATGTGTGGTTGATAATTCCGTAACCACGGGTTTGTGTCAAGAATTCAGTGGTGTAACCAATCAAGCCACGAGCCGGTACGTTAAACACGAGGCGGACTTGCCCGCTTCCGTTGTTGACCATATCCAGCATTTCGCCTTTGCGTTCACCTAAAGATTCGATGATTGAGCCTGTATATTCTTCAGGAACATCAACTTGCACGCGTTCAACCGGTTCGCAGCGAACGCCGTCAACCATACGGACGATAACTTCAGGTTTGGATACTTGAAGTTCGAATCCTTCACGGCGCATGTTCTCGATCAAGATCGACAAATGCAATTCTCCGCGTCCGGAAACAACCCACGCATCCGGTGAATCCGTGTTTTCTACACGCAGGGATACGTCCGTCTGCAATTGTGCATCCAAACGTTCCTGAATTTTTCTGGAAGTGATCCATTTGCCTTCTTTGCCGGCAAACGGGCTATTGTTTACTAAGAAAGTCATTTGCAATGTCGGTTCGTCAATGCGAAGAACCGGCAATGCTTCTTGATGGTCAGCCGGACAAACCGTCTCCCCAACGTTGATGTCTTCCATACCAGAGATGGCAATCAAATCGCCAGCTTCAGCTTTTTCGATTTCTACGCGTTTAAGCCCCATGAAACCATGGATCTTTGTCACGCGGAAGTTTTTAACGGAACCTTCAAGCTTCATTAACGCAACAGATTGTCCAACTTCGATTGTGCCGCGGAATACCCGGCCAATCCCGATACGACCTACATAGTCGCTGTAGTCAAGAAGCGCTACCTGGAATTGAAGTGGCTCATCTCTGTTATCGATTGGTGCTGGTACGTGTTCCAAGATTGCATCATAAACAACCTGCATGTTTTCTTCTTGATCTGCAGGATCAGATGAAAGACTCGCAGTACCGTTCATGCCTGATGCGAAAATAACTGGGAATTCAAGTTGATCGTCATTTGCTTCCAGTTCAATGAACAATTCGATGACTTCGTCAACCACTTCTTCCGGACGAGCGAAATCGCGGTCAATTTTGTTTACAACAACGATTGGTTTCAAGTTTTGTTCCAATGCTTTTTTCAATACAAAACGCGTTTGTGGCATACAGCCTTCGTAAGCATCTACTACAAGCAAAACACCATCTACCATTTTCATGATACGTTCAACTTCTCCACCAAAATCGGCGTGTCCAGGAGTATCCAAAATGTTGATTTTAGCGTCTTTATATTGAATCGCAGTGTTTTTAGCAAGAATTGTAATTCCGCGTTCTCTTTCGATATCACCAGAGTCCATTGCACGTTCATCAACGTGCTCGTTTGAACGGAAAGTTCCGGATTGCTGAAGAAGCTGATCCACTAAGGTTGTTTTACCATGGTCAACGTGGGCAATAATCGCAATGTTTCTTAAATCGTTTCGTAAGTTAGTCATACTTTCACTCCAATATTCTTTTTTCATGTCCATAACTGTGTTAGTATAGCACATATGGGGAGAAAACCCTAAGACTTTATTTCAAGCAAACAGTGCAGGAGGAAAAAATTTTGAAAAACATAAAATGGATTTTCGTATTTTATTCACTGGCGGCACTTTTATCAATGGCTGGCATTGGAATCGCAGTTGGCTTGCGCAGTATCCCAGGCATTCTTCTCGCCATTTTGCTTCTTTGCCTGATCATGGGAATGGGCTTTAAAAAGAAAAAAGAAATGCGGGAAGCCGGTTTACTTTAATTATGGATAAAGAGGATGCGACGTGTCGCATCCTCTTTTATTTTAACCGAATATAGTCAGATAGCATACGATTGTGTATCGAAGGATTAGCCGCGATAAAAGTATCTTGTTTAAGCAAGTTTGCTGGTTCTCCTGTAAAAGTCGTTGTTACCGCACCCACTTCGCCTGCTATGACAGCGCCTCCGGCAATATCCCAAGGAGAAAGCCTCATCGATACGTATGCATCTATGCGCCCGCTCGCTAAAAATGCCAGCTCAAGTGCTGCAGAACCATATGAACGTGTTCCACGGACAGCCCGTACTAAACCGATTGCCGCTTCATGGTCGATATATTTATTTGGTGCCAGCCAAGAAGCATTGATTGCGACGATTGATTCCTCAATTGAAGTTGCAGCCAGTGATTTCAGCTTTTCATCATTATAATATGCCCCTCCGCCTTCGACCGCATGGTATAAATCATCATTTACGACATCATATATGTATCCAAGCTTCCCTTTTCCATCTTCATAAACTCCAAGGGAAATCGCAAAGTTTCGTTTTTGATGAACGAAATTCATCGTGCCGTCAATCGGATCAAGCATCCAAATAACACCTGACAAATCATCGATTGCATCTCCAAAGCCTTCCTCGCCGAAAATGCGGTGGCCAGGATAATCCCGTCTTATCCGTTCAATGAAAAATTGTTCAATTTCTTTGTCAATATTTGTAACTAAATCATTTGCATCGGATTTTGTCTCAATTGTAATATCGCTGATAAAAGAATTCCGGATTTTGTGCCCTGCTTCTTTGATCAATGACTTTATGTACCGGTCCATTGCATGCAGCTCCATGTTTTCCGCCTCCTTGTTTCTATCCATTATAACGAAAAAGGCCCCTACTGTCTTATCCCAGTAGGTGCCTCTATGTGATAGTTTTGTCAGAGCGCATGAAGTGCCTCCAGTTCTACATATATTTCATGAAGCCGTTTTTTGCTTTTATCCGCTTCACGGCCATCTTTTTGCTGCATGGCATCAAACAAAGAAGCAAGTTCATAGTCCAGTTCAAGTTTCAATACATTGATATATTCTTTCTCTATCTCTGCTTTGCGAATGATTTGAATCATCTGTTTCATAATAAGCACCCCTTCCTCTCCGCATTTCGATAATTCAGATAATTATAAATATAATTGCTATAAAAATCAATACCCAATGGCGATTAGAAAAAACTTATTTATATTCTTTCTTCCCAAACTTCGCTAAAATGAAACCTGTGAAATAGATTAAGGAGGAAATTAAATTGACATCTTTTTGGACCGAACAAGATTTTGAAGTATTTGATACTCCAGGGCTGAAAGAGCGCATGGAATTGCTGACGGAACGCGTCCGTCCAAAATTTGAGGAACTGGGCAAATTCTATTCTTCATTTTTCTCTGCAGTGACTGGAGATGAATTTTTCCCTCACGTCGCCAAACATATGCGGCGCACAGTAAATCCCCCAAATGACAGCTGGGTTGCTTTTGCTCCATATAAAAGAGGCTATAAAGCAGTTCCCCATTTTCAAATCGGATTGTGGAACAGTCATGTTTTTATCATTTTAGCGGTAATCTACGAAGCTCCAGGAAAAAGCGCCATGGCCCAAAACTTATTAGATGAAGATGCCCTTGCTGCATTGCCTGCCGATTTCATGGTGTCCGGCGACCACATGAAACCGGAAGCGACACCACTCGAAGAAATGTCAGGCGATGAGTTGAACAAACTGATGATACGCCTGCGCGATGTTAAAAAAGGCGAATTGGTCATTGGGCGGCACCTTCCAAAAGAACGGGCAGTCAATCTTAGTGAAGATGATTTCAAAGAATTTGCAGAAGAAACATTCGCGGCTCTCTTGCCGATTTATAAAACGCTCTTACAGAAAGAAAAAATGCCACAGCGATAAGCTGTGGCATTTTTAGATGTTGAAATTTGAAGTGAAACTGTTTTTATTTCTTTTGAACGCTAATTAAATCATTATCGTTTCTAACTTTCATTTCTTTGATCACCGGAAAACTTGCATAGCCGCTTTCTTCTTCAAATTCCCGGAAATACGTTTTTTCTTCAGCAATAGATGGCACGATTTCTTTAAAGCGGCGATATCGGAACATCATGTCTTCCCGTCTGATGCCTTTCTCATACGCCAATTCAATTCCTTCAAAAAATGTCACTACATCAATTATTTCGTCTGTTGTCCAGTCGATTGAAAACGGATAAGAATAATCCATTATTCATCCCTACTTTCATGGTGTAATTGCCCATCTTGTCCGGATTTCGACCGCTTCCTTGACCATCCGGTCCATCAGCTCCTGAACAGTTGGCACATCTTTGATCAAGCCTGTCACCTGCCCCGCCCATCCAAATCCTTCGGTTAAATTCCCGTCATAAATATATCTTTTGTTCGCGGTACCGCTGACGTAGTCACGCAATGCTTCATAGCTCGGGGTAATCGCTTCAATTTCCAGGATTTTATTGGTCCAGCTATTTTTGAGGGTACGGGCCGGAGCGCCGATGCTTTTCTTAATTATAACCGTATCGCTTTCATTGCTGTCAACCAAAGCTTTTTTATATTCCTCTGAAGCATGGACGCATTCTTTGGTCGCAATAAAGCGGGTGCCCATTTCAATGCCTTCTGCTCCCAGAGCATGCGCTGCCATCCATCCTCTTCCATCCCCGATGCCCCCTGAAGCGATGACCGGAATGGAAACAGCATCAACCACTTGGGGAATCAGCACCATCGTGCCAATATCATCTCTCCCCAAATGCCCGCCGCCTTCGTGGCCGACTACCATCACTGCATCCGCACCCAGCTCTTCCGCTTTTTGGGCTTGCCGTCTGGCCGCAACGAGCACCAGTTTTTTGATGGGCGTTCCTTTTAATTGATCGAAAATCGGCGTCGGATTTCCTCCGGTCATGGATACTACGGGAACATTTTCTTGAATAGCTACTTCAAGCATGTGCGAGAACGGCCGGCCATGTTCGCCGATTGCGAAATTGACGCCAAAAGGCTGATCTGTCAATTTCCGTACTTTACGTATTTCTTCTCTAAGCAACTCTGGAGACGACAAGCTCATCGCCGTAATTTGACCCAGCCCCCCTGCATTGGAAACAGCTGCCGCAAGCTCTGCATATGCCAGATATGCCAAACCGCCCTGCACGATTGGCAGGCGTGTCCCTAATAATTCAGTTATTCTTGTAGTAAAATTCATGTGTATGATTCCCTCCCCTTTATTTCCTCTATTCGATGGAACATGCCAAAATCCTTTTATTTTTATAGTATAGCTTTGTTCAACATGCTATAATTCATTTTGTTTTCATTTTATAAAGTGAGGTGGGTTACCATTGTCTCAATTAGAAACCCCGTTATTCGATGCGCTCCTAAAGCACCGTAACCGGCACCCAATTCAGTTCCACATTCCTGGACATAAAAAAGGGCAAGGCGTAGATCCTGCTTTCCGGGAATTTGTTGGCGATAATATATTATCGATCGACTTAATCAATATTGCTCCTTTGGACGATCTCCATTCGCCAAAAGGTGCCATTAAACACGCACAGGATCTGGCAGCGCAAGCTTTTGGCGCGGATCATACATTTTTCTCTGTTCAAGGGACAAGCGGCGCTATTATGACCATGATTTTAAGTGTCGTCGGTCCTAATGACAAAATTCTTGTTCCGCGAAATGTCCATAAATCCATTATGTCAGCTATCGTATTTGCCGGTGCCATCCCTATCTTCATCCATCCGGAAGTTGACAAGGAACTGGGCATTTCCCATGGCATTTCCGCAGAAGCTGTAGAAAAAGCACTGGTTGAATACCCCGATGCCAAAGCTGTACTTGTCATCAATCCGACTTACTTTGGTGTAGCAGCTGATTTAAAACGAATTGTCGATATTGCCCATGGCCGCAATATTCCGGTATTAGTAGACGAAGCACATGGTGTACATATTCATTTCCATAAATCATTGCCTGTATCGGCTATGGCTGCAGGAGCTGATATGGCTGCAACTTCCGTCCATAAATTGGGCGGCTCTATGACGCAGAGCTCTGTGTTAAACGTTCGTGAAGGACTGGTATCGGCAAAACGCGTTCAGTCGACGCTTTCCATGCTGACAACCACTTCAACTTCCTACCCAATACTTGCGTCGCTCGATACCGCGCGCAGGCAGCTGGCCATCCACGGTTTCGATTTGATTGACCAGGCCATCCGGCTATCACAAGACGCACGCAAACGGATCAATAAAATTCCGCATTTGTATTGTGTTGGCAAAGAGATATTGAATACATCAGCAACTTATGACATGGATCCGACAAAGCTCCTGATCAGTGTCAAAAATTTAGGCATTACAGGGCATCAGGCAGAAGAGTGGCTAAGAGAAAACGCCAATATCGAAATCGAGCTGTCTGATTTATATAATATTCTTTGTTTGGTAACAATCGGCGATACACGAAAAGAGCTCAATCTCCTGATCAATGCGCTTCAGCGGATGAGCAAAGCCTTCGAAAGCGATGCAGCAGTGATCGAGCCTGTCGTCCTCTTGCCGGATATCCCGCGCCTTGCTATGACGCCGAGAGATGCTTTTTACGCAACAACCGAAGTGATTTCAATCGAAGATGCAGTTGGCCGCATTTCAGCTGAATTTATCATGGTTTATCCGCCTGGCATTCCGATTTTCATCCCTGGCGAAATCATTACGCAGGAAAACATCGCTTATATTGATATGAACGTCAAAGCTGGTCTTCCAGTCCAGGGTCCGGAAGACGATACATTGAAAAAGCTTCGTGTCATTAAAGAACAGCAGGCAATACGTTAAACGAATAAACGGCCAGAAAGCAATGTAATTTGCTTTTCTGGCCGTTTATTTATTCTTTTACGTTTTCAATTTCTTCGGGGTCAATAAATGAGTAGCCTTTTGCCTGCAAGCCTTCAATAATTTTCGGCAGCGCTTCTGCTGTCCATTTGCGGTCATGCATCAGCAGATTTGAGCCATTTCTCAAGAATTCCGTATTGACCATAATATCGGCCAATGCAGCAGGGTTCATGTATTGCGTTTCCCAGTCATAGCCATATGACCAGTTCATTAACAGCATGCCTTCTTGAGCCGTCAGCTCCTTGCTGAAATCAGTATTGGAACCATTAGGCGCTCTAAAAAACTTCGGTTTTTCGCCGATGATCTGTTCAACGGTTTCGCTCAGCGATAAAATTTCTTCACGCTGCTCCTCTTCTCCAATGGTTTTTAAATTCGCATGGGTAGAAGTGTGATTGCCAATAGCAAAACCCATCTCATGAATTTTTTTCAAATTCGCTTTTTCTTCATCCGTATCAAGGAAATGGCCATTAACAAAGAAAATGGCTGGAACATTTCTGTCTTTTAATACAGAAGCCATTTCGACCGAGTGATCATCCGGTGCATCATCAATGGTAATCAACACCGCTTCAGCAGGCGCTTCCCCAATTGGTTCCAAGCTCCAAGTTTGTGGATTGAGCCGGTATTGCGGCTCAGCTGCCAGCTCTACGGGTTCTTTTTCCGGTTTTTCAACGGTGTCTTCCGCCTGCTCGACTTCGATTTTCTTTTCTTCTTCTGCTTTGTCAGGCGCTGCTGCAGCCGATTCTTCGGTTTCTGCAGCTTGACCGTTATTGCCAGTATTCGTTTTTTCTTCACTGCAAGCTGTCAACAACGCGAGTCCTGCTGCCAATACAAACCATTTTGTATGTATCATGCCATTATCACCTGCCGCCCTTTCTTTACCAAACATATTTTACCATAATTGGTTAAAAGAAAAAAGGAGCCCGCATCAAAGATGCGGGCTCCTTTAAAATTATTTAATGATGTGGATAGGTGTTCCAAGAGCTACTTCAGCAGCTTCCATTGAAACCTCAGACAAAGTCGGGTGAGCATGGATTGTCATTGCGATATCTTCCACAGTCATTCCTGCTTCAATTGCAAGACCAAGCTCAGCGATCATATCAGATGCCCCTGCACCCACAATGTGAGCGCCAAGAAGCAAACCGTCTGATTTGCGTGAAACGAGCTTCACGAAACCATCAGGTGCATTTAGTGACAATGCACGGCCGTTTGCGCCAAATGGGAATTTGGCTGCTGTAAATTCAAATCCTTCATTTTTTGCTTGCTCTTCAGTTAAACCGACGCTTGCAAGTTCAGGATCTGTAAAGCAGACAGCTGGAATTGCCAAGTAGTCCACGACAGATTTTTCACCGGCAATTGCTTCAGCAGCAATTTTGCCTTCGTACGATGCTTTGTGAGCCAATTGAAGCCCTGCTACAACGTCGCCAATTGCATAAATGTTTGGAATGCTAGTGCGGCATTGCTTGTCAACCTCGATTAAACCGCGTTCAGACATTTTAAGGCCTAGTTCTTCAAGACCCATTTCATCTGTATTCGGACGGCGTCCAACTGTTACAAGCACATAATCCGCTTCGACCGTTTTTTCTTCGCCGCCTGCTTCATAAGTTACTGTAACGCCAGTTTCTGATTCTTCCACACCTTTAGCAGATGCTTTTGTAATCACTTCAACGCCTTTTTTCTTCAAGCCTTTTTTAACGATAGCGGTCATTTGTTTTTCAAATCCTGCAAGGATATCAGGTGCGCCTTCAAGGATTGTTACAGATGACCCCATGTTTGCATACGCAGTTCCAAGCTCAGTACCGATGTATCCGCCGCCAATAACGACTAATTTCCCAGGTACTTCCTGAAGGTTTAACGCTCCAGTTGAGTTGATCACACGTTTTGTAAATTTAAATGTCGGAATTTCCACAGGACGAGAACCTGTAGCAATGATAGCGTTTTTGAATTTGTATGTTTGCGCTGAGTTTTCATTGATCACACGGATCGAAGTATCATCGACAAAATAAGCTTCACCGCGGACGATTTCCACTTTATTGCCTTTAAGCAATGATTCGACACCGCCAGTCAATTTGTTCACAACGCCGTTTTTGAATTCCTGCGCTTTTTCAAAGTTAAGGGAAACTTCTTTAGCAACAACTCCCATAGCATCCGAGTGCTGCGCTTCTTCAAAACGGTGCCCTACAGAGATCAAGGCTTTTGAAGGGATACATCCAACATTCAGGCAAACGCCTCCGATGTATTCTTTCTCAACGATTGTTACTTTTTGTCCAGTTTGAGCTGCACGGATAGCTGCTACATATCCGCCAGGGCCTGAACCGATGACGAGCGTGTCTGTTTCGATTGGAAAATCTCCTACTACCATAAGTTTTACGCCTCCATTAATAGTAATTCAGGTTGACTTAATAAACGCTTAATGTGATTTAACGCATGCTGTGCTGTTGCTCCGTCAATCATTCTGTGATCGAAGCTCAAAGATAATGCTAACACAGGTGCTGCAACAATTTCACCATTTTTAATTACCGGTTTTTCAGCGATGCGGCCAATTCCAAGGATTGCAACTTCCGGATGGTTGATGACCGGAGTGAACCATTGTCCGCCTGCAGACCCGATATTTGTGATTGAACAAGAAGCGCCTTTCATTTCAGCAGGACTCAATTTTCCGTCACGGGCTTTAGTAGCCAGTTTATTGATTTCATCCGAAATGGCAAAGACAGACTTACGGTCAGCATTCTTAATGACAGGCACAAGAAGACCTTTCTCTGTATCTGCAGCAATTCCGATATTGTAATAATGTTTCTGGATCACTTCGCTTGTTTCATCATCAAACGATGTATTTAACGCCGGGAATTCGCGCAAAGTGCTCACTAGAGCTTTGACGACATACGGTAAATAAGTTAGTTTGATTTCTTTTTCCGCTGCAATGTCTTTGAATTTTTTGCGGTGAGCGACAAGTTCCGTAACATCCACTTCGTCCATCAACGTTACGTGTGGAGCAGTTTGTTTCGAATGAACCATCGCTTTTGCAATTGCTCTGCGCATGCCGGACATTTTCTCGCGTGTTTCCGGGAAGTCGCCTTCTGGTACCGGAGCCGCTTTAGGCGCCGCTTCTTTTGCATCTTTTTGTGGAGCTGCTTGTGCAGTTTCTTCCGCAGCAGGTGCCTCAGCAGTTTGCTGTCCACCGCTCAAGAATGACTCTACATCTTCTTTTAGAATGCGGCCGTTATTGCCGGAACCAGAAACTTGTGTGATGTCGACATCTTTATCGCGTGCGAATTTACGGACAGACGGCATTGCGATAACACGTGCATTCGAATCAGCCGAAGCTGTTTGAGGTTGTGCTCCCGCTCCAGTAGACCCTTCCGGCTGTTCAGCTTTTACAGGTTCTTTTTCTACGTTTTGAGCAGATTCAGCAGTTCCTGCTTGCACTTGCTCTTCAGTTTCCTGTTTTTCTTCAGGAGCTGCTTGTTCAGAACTTCCACCTTCGTTGTCAGCTGCATCATCACTTTCAATGCGCACCAGCACATCTCCAACTACTGCTACTGTTCCTTCTTCTACTAGGATTTCTTGGATCTTCCCAGTAACTGGTGATGGCATTTCAACGACTGCTTTATCGTTTTGCACTTCAAAAAGGATATCATCCTCTTCGATTCTATCTCCAACTTTGACGAACCATTTTACGATTTCACCTTCATGGATACCTTCTCCGATATCCGGTAAACGAAATTCAAAAGCCATTAATTTCACCCTTCCTTTTACGCAACTTTTAGAACGTAAGAACTTTTTTCGCTGTTTCTACTATATCCTTCGAGTTCGGAAGCCAAACTTGCTCCGCCTGCGAGAATGGGAAAATAGAATCCGGTGCAGTTACCCGAAGCATCGGTGCTTCCAAGCTTAAAATAGCACGGTCCATAATTTCAGCTACTACGTTAGCCGCAATACCTGCTTGCTTTTGCGCTTCTTGGACGACCATTGCACGGCCTGTTTTTTCAACCGATGCCACAAGTGTTTCAATATCCAGTGGCTGAATTGTGCGAAGGTCGATCACTTCTGCAGAATAGCCCTCTTTTTCAAGTTCTTCAGCAGCTTTCAAACTTTCCTGTACCATTGCGCCGTAAGCGATGATGGAAATATCTTTCCCTTCACGTTTTACATCCGCTTTTCCTAATGGAATTGTGTATGATTCTTCTGGAACTTCCTGGCGGCCAGATCGGTAAAGTTTCAAATGCTCAAGGAAAATAACCGGATCGTTGTCGCGGATTGAAGAAATCAATAATCCTTTTGCGTCGTAAGGAGTTGACGGCACAACCACTTTCAAACCTGGCTGTGAAGTCATCAGCAATTCCAACGAGTCAGCGTGCATTTCCGGTGTATGAACACCGCCGCCGAATGGAGAACGGATTGTAACCGGTGCGTTCAAGCTGCCACCGCTGCGGAAACGCATGCGCGCCAACTGGCCGCTGATTGAATCCATGACTTCATAAACGAAACCGAAAAACTGGATTTCAGGAACCGGACGGAAACCTTGCAATGCTAAACCGATTGCCAAACCGCCAATTCCGGATTCTGCAAGTGGTGTATCAAATACGCGGTCTTCACCGAATTCTTTTTGCAAACCTTCTGTTGCACGGAAAACTCCGCCGTTATTCCCGACGTCTTCTCCGAAAATCAGAACGTTCTCATCGTTTTGCAATTCCAATCTGAGAGCGTCCGTAATTGCTTGAACCATAGTCATTTGTGCCATCGCTTACTTCGACTCCTTCGCTTTGTAGATTTCTAGCTGTTCTTGCACGTTAAATGGTACATCTTCATACATGATTTCAAGTAAGTTGGTAACTGTTTGTTTTGGCGCGCTGTCAGCTTTTTTAATCGCCGCTTTGATTTCTTCTTTTGCTTTTTCGATTACTTCGTTTTCTTTTTCTTCATTCCATAAGCCTTTTGCTTCCAAGTATTTGCGGAAACGGACTAATGGATCTTTCTTTTCCCATTCGCTGTCGATGTCTGATGTACGGTAGCGTGTCGGGTCATCTCCTGCCATTGTATGTGGACCATAACGGTAGCAAAGTGTTTCGATCAATGTCGGACCTTCGCCTCTAACGGCCCGTTCGCGAGCATCACGTGTCACTGCATAAACAGCCAACGGATCCATGCCATCCACAAATACTCCTGGAATTCCGGCAGCTACAGCTTTTTGAGCGATTGTTTTAGCAGAAGTCTGCAATTCCCGCGGTGTCGAGATTGCATATTGGTTATTCTGAACGATGAAGATAGCCGGTGCACGGAACGCTCCAGCAAAGTTGATTCCTTCATAGAAATCTCCTTGTGAAGAACCGCCATCACCTGTATAAGTAATCGCTACAGATTGCTTTTTGCGTTTTTGCATGCCTAATGCTACTCCGGCTGCCTGGATATATTGAGCACCGATAATAATTTGCGGCGGTAAAATATTAAGGCCTTCTGGCATTTGGTTCCCCATGAAATGTCCACGAGAGAACAAGAATGCCTGATGAAGCGGCCAGCCATGCCAGATTAATTGAGGGACATCACGGTATCCCGGCAAGATGAAATCGTCTTTTTCAAGAGCGAAATGTGAAGCAAGCTGTGATGCTTCCTGCCCTGCTGTAGGTGCATAAAATCCTAAACGGCCTTGGCGGTTCAATGAAATAGAACGCTGATCAAGGATGCGTGTATAAACCATGCGGCTCATTAATTCCTGAAGTTCCTCATCTGATAGTTTCGGGTCTGCCTCTTCATTGACAATGACGCCTTCTTCATTTAAAACTTGAACCATTTCAAACTTCTCTTCGATTGCGTTAAGCGTTTCCACTGGATCGAACTGCTGTGATTTTTTCGCAGCCATAAAAGCAACTCTCCTTTATCTGTATTAAAATTATCATATTCAATTAGTAATACAATTGCACATTCTTCCTAAGTATACGTCACTTGAATTGCTCGGTCAATCATAGAGAACCTATAATTATCAAGCTATTTTAAAATTCAAGCATTCAGAAATAATAAATCTGTATCAGTGATTTTTTACCATCTGTATTATAAAACAGCACCTTTTTATCTATTCTTTTATAGCACAGAAAAAAGCGGCCGCTTGGACCGCTTATTGCTCTTCTTTTTCCAGTTTTTCTATAATCCCGTTTTTCAACTCGTTGAACTGCTCGGTTTTGTCGTTAAAAACTGCAACAGTTTCCTGGACAGCTGTATTTTGCTCGTTGACTTCCATGGCTTTTTCTTGAAGTTCAGGAAGTTGGGCATTTTCATCCAAGAGCATTGTGTAAAGTTCTTGTTGGAGGTTGTACAACGTTTCATAGGCTGCGGCGAACTCGTCATGGGCATTATATCGTTCTGTCATTGTTGTTTTTAATGAACCCAAGTCCTCTTTGATTTGTGTGTTATCGGCTTCTTCAATAACAGCATCAAGTTTCTTGAAGTTTTCCTGGGCCTCGTTCATCGATTCTTTTTCAATTTCGAGCAGATCCAGTCTTTCATCTGCAGAAGCCCGTGCTTCTTCCACTTGATTTTTTACTTTGTCTTGCTGTTCTTGGGTCAAAGCCATAGTGGATTCGAATAATTGCTGTTCGTTTTTCTCCAGCTCTTCCATATCCCCTTGTGTTTCTCTATACGTTTTTTCTGCATCAAACGTATCTTTCAGTACAGTGTCGAGTTGCTCACTTGCTGTTGGCCCTGAACAAGCACTCAAGATTAATACACTCGAAAAAACGGCGGCTAATACTGATTTCTTCACACAAAACCCTCCTTAAGACTTAAATCAACTATAATCGGTGATTTTAAAAAACACAACTGGCTTTAATGGGTTTTTTCTTTTCGAGATTGCCTCTATTGCGTTATACTTACATACAGTGGGTTTAATGAAAGGATGAATACTCTTGATATTGATGAAAGACATTATACGCGAAGGCCATCCGACGCTTAGAATGCGTTCTGAAGAAGTGGCGTTCCCACTTTCAGAAGAAGACCGCAAGCTGGCCGAAGACCTTTTAGAGTATGTGATAAATAGCCAAAATGAAGAAATGATTAAAAAGTACGATCTTCGTCCAGGTGTAGGAATTGCCGCTCCTCAAGTAAATGCGCCGAAGCGGATTTTCGCCTTGCATTTCGATGAAAGCTCTGGTGAAAACCTGAGTTTGATCGCCATCAATCCTAAAATCGTCAGCCATTCAGTTGAACGGGCTTATTTGGCTGCTGGCGAAGGCTGCCTGTCTGTCGACCGTGCCATTCCGGGATACGTTCCCCGCTATGCACGTGTCACAATCAAAGCTTTCGACATTGAAGGCAAAGAATACAAAATGCGTTTGAAAGGTCTGCCAGCCATCGCGTTTCAGCATGAGCTGGACCACTTGAACGGCATTATGTTCTTTGACCACATCAATCCGCAAAATCCATTTGCCGAAATTGAAAATGCCATACCAATAGAAAGAGACTCGGGAGAATAATCCCGAGTCTCTTTTTTATATCAATCCCAGATGGCTGAAGGCTTTTGCCAGCCCGTCTTCGTCAACATGGTCCGTTACGTGTGTCGCTAATTCTTTTGTGCGTTCATGGCCATTGCCCATTGATACGCTGATACCGGCAATATCCATCATCTCCAAATCGTTGAGCCCATCTCCAAATGCGATGGTGTCTTCTATGGCATGGCCTGTCGCCTTGATCAAATGTTTAATGCCGCTCGCCTTGCTGCCGCCTTCCGGTATAATATCGCACGATACCCGATGCCAACGGACGAATTGCATATTTTTAAACGTCTCATGATATTGTTTTTGTTCCTCTTCTTCACAAAATAATAGCGCTTGGTAAACCTCATGAGTTAGATGAAAATCCTCAATCATCGCCGGATGCGGAAACTTCAAGCTCTTAATGCCTTCATCGATGTCCGGATGATAATCAATGGTAGAAACCATTCGCTCATCCGTCAAAAATACAATCGGATGATCTCTTTGTTCGGCATATTCGACAATGTCAGAAAGCGTATCAGTGTTTAATGCTTCTTTATGTATTAAATCACCTTTATGCACGACATACTGGCCATTGAACGTGATAAATGTATCAATATTCAGCTCTTTCAAGACTCTTTTTATCATGAACGGCCCTCTGCCAGTGGCAATCGCTAATTCATGCCCATTTGCCCGCGCTTGAATCAACGCCTCTTTAGCACTTGCCGGTATTTCCTTTTTTGAATTCATCAATGTACCATCAATATCAAGCAACAATAATTTACCCATACATCATTCTCCTATCTATAATTTTTTGCCGCAAATGGCCTATTCCTTTACATTTATCAGAAAATACAGTATAATGCACTTAAGGAGTGAGATAGCCATGCTGAAACTGAAACGTATGCGAAGAAATCTTCTCAGACAGCTAAACGGCATTATGAACAAAAAGAAAATTGCATAATTTGGTTTAGCCCTTCTTAATAAATAGGAGGGCTATTCTTTATTTTAAAACAATGTCATGATAATATAAAGAAAGTGAATTTAATTGAACGTGCAAAAGGAGAGCAAATAATGATTTTTAAAGTATTATACCAAGAAAACCGTGCAGAGGTACCAGTTCGCGAAAATACACAGAGCCTCTATGTTGAAGCATCATCCGAGCGAGAAGTCAGATTCCATCTTAAAGACCGCAATTACAATATCGAATTTATTCAGCTGCTTGAAGGAAGCCACCTTGCTTATGAACAAGACAGCGAAAATTTCGAAGTTGAGAGTTTGGACTAACTATGAAGTTTGTAAAGAATGACCAAACTGCCGTCTTCGCCCTTGGCGGACTAGGGGAAATCGGCAAAAACACGTATGGCGTCCAATTTCAGGATGAAATTATCCTGATTGATGCCGGCATTAAATTTCCGGAAGACGATCTGCTCGGGATCGATTACGTAATTCCGGATTATACTTACCTAGTAAAAAATATGGATAAAATTAAAGGCCTATTTATCACTCACGGCCATGAAGACCATATTGGCGGGATTCCTTACCTTTTGAAAAAAATCAATATTCCCGTTTACGGAGGCAAACTTGCATTAGGCTTGCTGCGTAAAAAATTGGAGGAGCATGGTTTGCTTCGCCAAACAAAGATGATTGAAATCGAAGAAGAAGATATCATCAAATTCCGTAAAACTTCGGTCAGCTTTTTCCGTACTACCCATAGTATTCCCGACGCTTTCGGTGTGGTTGTCAAAACTCCTCCCGGAAATATCGTGCATACCGGAGATTTCAAATTCGATTTCACTCCGGTAGGCGAACCAGCTAACCTCTTGAAAATGGCGCAAATCGGCAGTGAAGGCGTTTTATGTTTATTGTCGGACAGCACGAATGCTGAAGTACCGAACTTCACCATGTCAGAGCGCAAAGTTGGCGAATCCATCAAAGATATTATGAGAAAAGTGGATGGCCGCTTGATTTTCGCCACTTTCGCTTCCAATATTTACCGATTACAACAAGTCACAGACGAAGCTGTTGCCCAAGGCCGTAAAATTGCCGTTTTCGGACGCAGCATGGATAATGCCATGACTATCGGCCGTGAACTTGGATACATCAATGCACCGGAAGACGCTTTTGTTGATACTCAGACTTTGAATCGCCTTCCGGCAAACGAAGTGCTGATTCTTTGCACTGGTTCACAAGGTGAACCGATGGCTGCGCTCTCACGGATTGCAAACGGTACCCACCGCCAGATCCAGATTCAGCCAAACGATACGGTCGTCTTCTCTTCTTCCCCGATTCCGGGCAATACGAGCAGCGTTAACCGTACCATCAATTTGCTTTTCCGTGCAGGTGCAGACGTTATTCACGGCTCTTTAAATAATGTCCATACTTCCGGTCATGGCTCACAGCCTGAGAACAAATTGATGCTTCGTTTGATCAAACCGAAATTCTTTATGCCGATCCACGGTGAATACCGGATGCAGAAAATGCATGCTCAATTAGCAGTGGACTGTGATGTTCCTGAAGAAAATACGTTCATCATGGAAAATGGCGATGTGTTGGCTTTAAGCCAGGATGAAGCTGCAGTTGCCGGCCGCATACCTTCCGGCGATGTTTACATCGATGGAAGCGGAATCGGAGACATCGGCAATATTGTACTTCGCGACCGCCGCGTCCTTTCTGAAGAAGGATTAGTGATTGTTGTGGTCAGTGTCAATATGGAAAAAAATAAGATGGTGTCGGGTCCTGATATCATTTCACGCGGTTTTGTTTATATGCGTGAATCCGGCACGATGATTTATGAAGCTCAGCAAATGCTGAACCGTCACCTGAACAAAAAAATCCATGGCAAAAACACGGAATGGGCCGAGCTGAAAGGCGATATTTCTGATGTCCTTGGACCGTATTTGTATGAAAAAACTAAACGCCGTCCAATGATTCTGCCAATCATCATGGAAGTCTAATAAAATACAGATCCTTATGGATTGAAAAAGGGAAGTTCCGAAATACTGGAATTTCCCTTTTGATTCCTATAAATTTTGCTACTCTAAAGAACTTAAGTAAAATCTTCTAGCTCTTTTCCGTATCCCTGCAAAAAAGCCCCGCCCTAGTCAGCTGCTGCTGGCTACGGCGGGGCTTTTCAAATTTCAGAGACACTTTAATTAAGCACTTTCTTCTCAAAACGATTAATATCTGCATCGGAACCGATAATAATCAAAACGTCCTTTAATTCGATTTCCATATCTGCCTGCGGCGACACCAAAATCTCACCATCTCTTTTGATGGCGACAATATTTATCCCGTATTTTGCACGGATGTCTAAACCGATCAGCGTCCGCCCTGCCAATTTATCATTTGCTTGTATTTCTGCGATGGAATGCTGGTCTGATAGCTCTAAATAATCGAGAACATTGTTTGACAGCATATTATGGGCAATCCGGATTCCCATATCGCGTTCCGGATGGACCACTTGGTCTGCACCAATTTTGTTCAGCACTTTGGCATGGTAATCATTTTGAGCCTTTACAGTGATTTTTTTCACACCGATTTCCTTCAGCATCAATGTTGTCAAAATGCTTGCCTGGATATTTTCACCGATAGCCACAATGACATGTTCGAAATTTCGGATGCCGAGTGATTTCAAAACCGCTTCATCTGTTGTATCAGCCACAATGGCCTGTGTGGCAATAGAAGCGTATTCATCTACACGTTCCGTATCATTATCAATTGCCATGACATCGGCGTCCTGTTCGATCAGTTCGCGTACGATACTGCCTCCGAAACGCCCGAGGCCGATGACTACAAATTCCTTTTTCATATCCATCCCCCAAATTCTTTAATTGGCATCAGTTTATCATACTACCCGCCACAATATAATCTCCATAAAAAACCCCCGCTCATCTGCGGGGGTCTAGTGGTCTTTTTGGCCGTTTTTCACAATATTCACAGCTGTCGTCGCTGCATTTTTCTTCACGCCATTCGTTGCAATCAGAGCAGTAGCTAGCGTCAAATTCATCATCAAACGTTAAGGCAGATAAGCATTTATGGCAATACGTATGCACATCCATCCAATTGATGAACTTTTTGTTCGCCACTAAATATAGGCCTTGCTGTTCTTGTTTATAATTCATGATTGAGGGTCTTTGAATTACCCGGTTTTTAGGATCTAAGAAAAAATTCATTTTGCCGTTCACTTTTATCACTCCCAGAAGATTGGTCGGGCTATTAAATCATTATATATATTGAACTGAAATATTATTCCACTCATTAAAGCTTTTTTACCATTTCTTTATAATAGTAAATACTCCTAGTAAAAAGCAATAGATTTGTTTTTATATTTTCATTTTCTTTTATAACTTGAATAATAGCAGACATTTTGTATAATAAAAGACGTTGATAGTAAACAAAATATATATTTTAACTAAACTTTTATTTCTTGTTGTTTACTAATACTAAATGAATTGGAGTGCAATCTTATGCAGATTGGGACCAAGATAAAGCGGCTGCGTTTAAAAAACGGTTTAACCCAGGAAGAACTGGGAGAACGAACCGATCTCAGCAAAGGATTTATCTCTCAGCTAGAGAGAGATTTAAACTCTCCTTCTATCGAGACACTGTTCTCCTTGTTGGAAGTGTTGGGCACTTCACCGAAAGAGTTTTTTGATGACTCTGATGAAGATAAAAAAGTGGTTTTTATGCCAGATGAACACATCATCCATACGGATGAAAGTCTTGGATATGAAATTGATTGGCTGATCACGACTTCAAATAAAAAAGAAATGGAACCCGTTTACTTAACATTAGCCGAAAAGGGCCAATTTAAACAATTCGAACCGTCTCTTGCCGAAACATTCATTTATGTTTTGGAAGGAAAAGTGCGTTTAGTGTTAGGCAGCCAAGAGCATATAGCGAAAGCCGGCGATTCAATTTATTATGAAGCCTCTGATCATCACCAATTGATCAACGCCTATTCAGGAACATCTGAAATGATTATCGTTACGACACAATCTTATTTATAACAGGAGGTATCATATGTCACACACACCGATCATCCGCTTTGATAACGTGACTCAACAATATGAAGGAGCCGGCAGCGTGCTCAGCAATATCAGCTTTGAACTGGAAAGAGGAAAATTTTATACGCTGCTTGGCCCTTCAGGATGCGGAAAAACAACTATTTTACGATTGATTGCCGGTTTTATCACGCCTACTTCAGGTGATATTTATATCGAAGGAAAAAAAGTCAACCACTTGCCCGCAAATGAGCGCCAAGTAAACACCGTTTTCCAGGATTACGCTTTATTCCCCCATTTAAACGTCTATGAGAATATAGCGTTTGGATTGCGGATCAAAAAATTAAAAAAAGCGGAAATCGACCGGCGTGTTAAAGAAGCACTGGAGTTCGTCAACTTAAAAGGCTATGAAAAGAGGGAAATCCAAGAAATGTCCGGCGGCCAGCGCCAGCGTGTAGCCATTGCCCGTGCGATAGTCAATGATCCAGAAGTAATCCTGCTTGACGAGCCGCTTTCTGCGCTTGACTTGAAATTGCGGACAGAGATGCAATATGAGCTGCGGGAATTGCAGCAGCGGCTCGGCAAAACGTTTGTCTTTGTTACACACGACCAGGAAGAGGCACTTGCTATGTCCGATGAAATTTTCGTCATGAATGCTGGAGAAATCCAGCAAAGCGGAACGCCCATGGACATATACGATGAGCCGATCAACCGTTTCGTCGCTGATTTTATTGGTGAATCGAATATTGTCCCAGGAGAAATGGTGGCTGACTACCGGGTCCGTTTCGCCAACAAGGAATTTGACTGCGTAGACGCTGGCTTAAATCCGAACGAAAATGTAGAAATCGTGATCCGTCCGGAAGACTTGGAGATCACTCCGGTTGAACAGGGTAAAATGGCCGTTACGGTTGATACTCAATTGTTCAGAGGCGTCCATTTTGAAATTTCCACGCTCGACGAAGCCGGCAACGAATGGCTGGTGCATTCGACTAAGAAAGCTGAGGTCGGCTCACGCATCGGGTTAGATTTTGATCCGGAAGCCATTCATGTTATGCGCTTAAATGAAACAGAAGATGCATTTGATGCGCGCCTTGAAGCGTATGGAGAAAATGTTTATGAAAAGTAATGCAGCTCGTCCTTTCTACATGATTCCTTATTATCTTTGGATTGCTTTTTTTGTCATTGCACCTATTGTCCTTATTGGCTATTATTCTTTTTTTGATCTGGAAGGCAAATTCACGCTCGGCAATTACCAAAACTTTTTTTCATCGGTTTATTTGGAGCTGACGTTAAGTTCATTCTGGTACGCTTTCCTTATCACATTATTTTCCATATTAATCGCTTATCCAACGGCTTATTGGCTGACCAAAACGAAGCACAAGCAATTGTGGCTTTTGCTCATTATTATCCCTTCCTGGATCAATTTACTTTTGAAAACCTATGCCTTTATCGGCATTTTCGGATTAAATGGACCGGCCAATAAATTAATGAGCGCTCTTGGAATCGGAAAACAGCAGATTTTGTTCACAGATTTCAGTTTTATTTTTGTGTCGGTTTATATCTTTATTCCTTTTATGATTCTACCGATATTCAACTCGCTGGATCGATTGAATCCAGCTTTGATTGATGCATCACGTGATCTGGGAGCATCTTCCTGGATGACATTCAGAAAGGTTATTTTCCCTTTAGCGATCAATGGCGTAAAATCGGGGATTCAAGCTGTCTTTATCCCTGCATTGTCGTTGTTTGTCATCACCCGTTTAATTGCCGGCAACAAAGTGAT